>CALAML010000162.1 GCA_937925845.1 uncultured Acidimicrobiales bacterium
TACGTGGGTAATCACGAACCGCTTGTCGACCACACAACTTTCGACAAGGTCCAAGCCGTGCTCAGCGGCAACAACACCGGCGGGGACAAGTCATGGAGGTACAAGCAATACCTCAAGGGAACCTTGCGCTGTGGAATGTGCGGCAGCCTGATGAGCTTCACCCACGGTCGTGGCAAGGGCGGGGAGTACCAGTACTTCTTCTGCCGTGGGCGCCAACAGAAGAGCGGGTGCACTCAGCGGTACATACCGGTGGACATGGCTGAAGCTGCAGTCCTTCAGCACTACGTGCATGTAGCGACGGAAGTCGATCGCCGGCTTCCCGAGATTCGCAGCGCATTCGACAAGCTGCTCTCTGAACACAAGGAGCGGCGGGAGAAGGAGGCAACAAGGCAACGCCGCCGTATTGAGAAACTTGAGCGGCGCCTGCACAAACTGATGGAGCTTGCCATCGACGATTCACTGCCGGTGGACAAGGCCAAGACGCAGCTCAAGAAGATCACTGCGGAGATTGGCGCTGCAAAGGAATCGTTAGCTGCGGCTGAGGTGGATATTGGCGATCTCACGGCTCGCTTTGCTCAGCTGATGTCGATGATGTCCACCATCTCGAAGACCTACGCCCAGGCGAGCGATGAGAATCGCCGGGCGCTCAACCGTTTCTGGTTCGAGGCGCTCTTTATCGAGGAGGACAGGATCGTTGAGCACCGCAGCGCCGACCTGACGCAGCACATCGTGAACGACTTCGTTCCTGCGACCTCTTCGTCCACAAAGTGGCATCACCGTGATTTCGATGCCACTTTGCGGACGAACAGTCGCATCGACGGAAAAGAACGCAAAAATGTGGCCGACCTCTTGAAAATCAAAGAACCCGAGCCGCTTCACGACTCGGGTTCAAACATCGATGTTTTGGTCGGGCTGGCGGGATTTGAACCCACGACCTCTTCGTCCCGAACGAAGCGCGCTACCAAGCTGCGCCACAGCCCGTTCGAAGCCCCGATGGTAGCGGAGGATCGGGCCGATCAGGTCGGATTTTCCTCTTCCACCCCTTGGGCAGCTACGAGGACTGGCTACGAGTCCGCGTCGTGGCTGGTGGTGGTCTTGATGTTGCCTTCGTAGTGGCCGTTGCCGGCGAAGAGGGCGTCGGTGGCTCGGCGCAACCGGAAGGCGTCGATCGGCTTCACCATCCAGCCATCGGCACCGGCTTCTTCGGCCATAAAGGCATCGGCGCCCCGGTCGAGCAGCAGCAATACCGGGATCGGGTCGAGTCGACCGTCTTCTTCGGCATGGCGCAGGGCCAGGGTGGTGGCGATGCCGCCCATGGAGCCGATCTGCATGTCGGCGATGATCATGTCGGGCTGGATCTCGTCGACGACTTCGATCACTTCGCGGCCCTTGTGGACCCGCAGCACTTCGGTATCGCCGGTGGCCAGGGCGGCGGCAACGTCGTCGCGAAGCCAGTCGGCATCGGTGGCCAGCAAAACTGTTGTCACCGCCTCATCGTACCCCGATGCCCCCGATCAACCGTATTTACAGGTCTGAACGGCAATATTTCTGCTTCGACCCCGGAATTTCGGGGTGAACCGGGGCCACGGGGAACCAAACCGATTGCGGAGGACTACCATGACGGGCTGAATATCCCGTGGCCTTGATTGGTGAGTTTGCGGGTGCACTCCAGCATTGGGAGGCGTGCATGTTAGAGATCAACATCGAAGAGCCGGAAGAACACCCGGTGGTCGTTTGTCGACCGGTAGGCGAACTCGACGCCTATACCGTCGGCCAGTTTCGCCAGGCTCTTGCCGCGCTTTCCGACAGCAATCAGCTGGTGATTGATCTCTCCGAGGTGCCGTTTATGGATTCGGCCGGCCTCGGCGCCTTGATCGGGGGCATTCGCGGCGTGCGGGATTCCGGCGGCGATGTCGCT
This sequence comes from uncultured Acidimicrobiales bacterium, assembly GCA_937925845.1. Classification (GTDB taxonomy): domain Bacteria; phylum Actinomycetota; class Acidimicrobiia; order Acidimicrobiales; family CALAML01; genus CALAML01. The sequence goes on from CALAML010000162.1 coordinate 1,919, forward strand.
GTCGCCTGTAGCCAGGCCACCCTGACCCGGCTACTGCACACCACCGGTTTCGACCGGATCGTGCCGGTGGTCGATTCGATCGACGAAGCCTGCGTAGCCCTCAGCGAAGAACGCGACGAGTCGTAACGATTCGCTGACCCAACTTCGCGGTCAAGTATTGCCGGGCTAACCCACAAGGTGGGCGGCTAGGGCCTTTAGGCCGGCGAGGTCGTGGACGTCGGTTGAGAGCATCGGTACCCGCACTACCGGTGCCGGAGCGACGGTTTTGGTGAGCGCCGCCAAGTGGCTCTCTTCCCGCTCGCCGATCATGGCCAGGTCGGCCGCGGCCCGGTAGTAGTCGCCGAGGGCTGAGCCAGCGTGTTCTGCCGCGCCGGCTTTCAACCGTTCGGCCATGGCCCCCGCCTCGTCACTCTGGTTGTCGGCACTACTGGACGCCGGGCGGGCCGGGTTGGGATGCATCCGGTTCACCACCAGGGCTCGAACGCCGATGTCGGCTTCGGCCAGTCGTTCGGCGAACCACTGGGCCTCGGTCACCGTTTCCTTCTTGGGCGACGCCACCAGCACAAAGGCGGTGTCGGGCGACGACAGCCGGGCCACCACCGCATCGGCCCGCTCCCGGAAGCCGTGCTCGATGCCGTCGAAGGCCTGGAAGAAGGCCACCACATCGTTGATCACCTCGCCGCCCACCACCTTGGAGACGGTGCGCAGAAACGTCTGGGCCGCGGTGCTCAGCGCCTTGGCGAAGCCTCGACCCGGTGAGGTGATCACCCGGTAGAGGCGGTGGTCGAGGAATCGGGTCAGGGCGCCGGGCGCTTCGAGAAAGTCGAGGGCGCTGCGGCTGGGCGGGGTGTCGACCACGATCAGGTCGAAGCGGTCGTCGCTGGTGAGCTCGTGGAGCTTTTCCATCGCCATGAACTCCTGGGTGCCGGAGAGGGCACTGGAGATGTTGCGGTAGAAGGGGTTGTCGAGGATCTCCTGGGCGTGGGTTTCGTCGTTGGCGTTGCGGGTGATCAGGTCGTCGAAGGTGGTTTTGGTGTCGAGCATCAGCGCCCACATCTCGCCGGGCCACTTGCCGGGCACCTTTGCTGGTTCGTTGGTGAGCCCGTCGAGGCCGAGGGCGTCGGCCAGTCGCTTGGCCGGGTCGATGGTGACCACTGCGGCTCGCCGGCCACGCTTGGCCGCTTCGATGGCCAGGGCCGCCGACGTGGTGGTTTTCCCGACGCCGCCAGCGCCGGTGCACACCAGTACCTCGACGGTGTCGAGCACCTCGCTCAGGCCGACCGGGAGCGCTGCGGCCTCGGTGGCTTCCCCCTTGCTTGTGTTCGAAGTCTTCTTTGTAGCCTTCGTCTCGGTCATGCCGCTCCCAGAACTGCGGCCGGGTCGAGGGCTTCGATGGCGTCGAGGAGTTGGGCCGCCAGCTCGTCGATCGAGAGCGGTCCGAGGTCGGCATCGAAGAGGAACGGCAGGTGGAACTGAGGCAGGGGCAGTGCCTCGTTGAGTCGGACCACTTGCTCGCGTTGCATGTCGGTGCGGTCGCGACGGAACTGGGCCGCGTCGGTGAGGGCGGCCCGTTCGGCTTTGGCGAGGCGCTTCACCCCGGCCGCCTTGGCTGCGTCGCTGAGTGCGGTGTCGAGGCCGTCGAGTTCGGGCAGCATGCCGTTCACCACGAGTGGGGTCAGGCTTACCCCCACCCGGTCTTCGAGGCTGAAGGCGGTCTCGACCAGTTCGTTCACCGGTGTCTCCTCGGGGATGGCCACCAGCATCACCTGGCAGCGGGAGTGATCCTCCAGCAGGGCGGTGACGTCTTCGGCCTGGGTGCGGATCGGGCCACTGTGGACCGTGTCGAGAATGGCCCGGGCCGATTGCAGGAAGGTGATGGCGTGGCCGCTGGCCGGGGCGTCGAGCACCACCAGGTCGATGTCGTCGCGGGCCGCCAGTTGTTTCACTTTGCCGAGAATCAGGATGTCTTTGATGCCGGGGGTGCTGGTGGCCACCACGTCGATCACGCCGGTCGAAACCAGGCGTTTCGACACCCGTTTCATGCCGTGATCGGCGAAATATTCGAGGAGTGAGTCGTCGGGGGTCAGGCTTCGGGCCAAAATCTCGCCCGCTCCGCTTGGACTGTCGGCCGGGGAGATGGTGGACTCGTTGTAGGCGAGTGTTTCCAAACCAAAGGTTTTGGCCACTCCGCCCCGGCCCTCGATCTCGACGATCAGGGTCCGCATTCCCATAAGGGAGGCGGCTCGAGCGAGCACTGCGCTCACCACCGTTTTTCCCACACCCCCCTTGCCTGCCACGATGACAACCTGTGACATAGCGAGAAACTGTCGGGCATCCATTCCGCCAGTCTCTCGGATCAACCCATCGGTCGAAACATCGCCAACGTCTCCGCCGAACGAAACGCCTGAATGTGAGTGGATATGACGACAAACAATCGGCGGTTGCCCATGCGTAGCGGCCCGATAGCTCGGTGGCGCCTGGTTGCCGCCCTGGCTGCGGTGTTGGCTGGCCTTGTGGGCCTGCTGGTTGCTCCTCTTGCGCCGATCACCAGCCCGGCCGAGGCGTCCGGAGGCGAGTTGGCCCAGGCCGACGACACTGATTCCCAGGTCCGCTCCACCCGGGCGGTGACGGTGTTGACCGTTAGCGGTCGCCTCGATGTGATTTTGGCCGACTACATCGAAAGCAACATCGCCGCCGCTGAGCGGCGTAACGATTTGGCTCTGGTGCTGCAGGTCAACAGCCCGGGCACCACCCTCACCGATTCCCGGCTGGGTGAGCTGGCCAAGCGCATCGATGAAGCCACCATCCCGATCGCCGCCTGGGTAGGTCCCAGTGGTGCGGCGGCCCGGGGGGCCACCGCCGAGATTCTGGCGTTGGCCGACGTCGTTGGGATCAGTCCGGGCGCCAAGCTCGGCAACATCGGCGAGCCTCGGCTGCTGAACGAGTACGGCAACCCGTTCGGTCAGTTTGAGCCCGACCTGATCAACGACACGATCGGCTTCGATGAAGTGGGCCAGATTGGCGGCCCCACCGGCGACGACGTGGCCACCCTGCCCGGGTTCCTGGCCTCGCTCGACGGCGTGGAGACCGAGATTGGCGAGGACGGCCGTCCGATCGTCACCACGCGGGGCCGGGCCGTGAGTCTGCCGCTTACGTCGCAGCTGATGCACACCGTTGCCAGCCCCGAGGTCAGCTATCTGTTGTTGATCACCGGACTTGGCCTGTTGGTCTTTGAGCTCTTTACCGCCGGGGTTGGGGTGGCTGGTCTCGTTGGCGCCGGTTGCCTGGTGCTCGGCAGCTTCGGGATCTTCGCTTTGCCGACCCGTTGGTGGGCCATCGCCCTGATCCTGTTCTCGATGTTTGCCTTCTCGGTGGATATTCAGACCGGCGTGCCCCGGTTCTGGTCCGGGGTGGGGGCCTTGTGTTTCCTCATCGGTTCGCTGTTCCTCTTTGACGGGATTTCGATGTCGTGGATCACCCTGATTGTCGGTTTGGCCGGGATGGCTTTTTCGATGTTCAGCGGGATGCCCTCGATGGTGCGCACCCGGTTCTCCACGCCCACGATCGGCCGTGACTGGATGATCGGCGAGGAGGCGGACGTGGTGAGCGACGTTGCGCCCGAAGGTGTGGTGCGCATCGACGGTGCCCTGTGGAAGGCCATCGCCAACCGGGCCACGCCGGTCCACCAGGGCGATACCGCCCGGGTGGTGGCCATAGACCGGCTGGTGCTTGAGGTGGAGCCCCTTGAGGGTGCGGCCCGCGATTATCGAGAGCGGGCCCGAAACCCCGAAGGCCAGGACGGAGCCGAGGACGCCAGCGACGAAGTGATCGACCTCGAGTCGTAGTCAAAAGGGGCACCCGCAGACTCCTTTTGGCCTCCGATCTCCACTTCGCGCCACCATCGCGGACCCGTTTTGGCAGTAGATCTGTCACAATCACTTTCGGAGATCCGCGGAAATTCGGGGTTTTGTGATTGGCGCCGCAGAATTTTGCCGGTGTCAGCTGGTGTTTTGGGTCGGTTTCGTGACAGATTGTGACGTACACCGCTTGTCGTAACGATGGTTGCACTCGGCAGTGTCTTGCTGGGTTCTCTTCCATCGCTTCTAGCGATAGTGCGACATGGGGGTTGTGGGGTACAAATTCGAGATCTTTGGCTCGTTGAGAGCCGAATCCTCGGGAAGACAAACATAGTGACTAGGGGGAAATGGGTTGGCTGTACGTGCTGAAACGGTTGAAGAACTGTGGAGGTTCCGGGCTGCATGCCGCGGGCCACACGCGTCGGTGTTCTTTCCACCACCACAGTTCGAACGCAAGAACGAAAAGATTGAGCGTGAGCGACGAGCCAAGGAAATCTGCATGGGTTGTCGTGTGCGTGAGGACTGTCTTGACTACGCCCTCCGGATCCGTGAACCGCACGGCATTTGGGGCGGCTTAAACGAAAACGAGCGCAAGGCGCTGTTGGAGAACGTGGCCAGCTAGTTCGGCCAAAAACTCCACCCTTGGCCGCTTTAGGGGCCCCGCGCGGCCCGCCTGCCTCCCCTGGGCAGGCCCAGCCGGGTCCGGTGAGCCAAGTGCGGGCGAGTTGCCGGTTTCGGCTTACTCGGCCGCCGGCAGTCGGGGTCCGGCGATGCGAACATCATCTCGGCGACGGGTCATACCGGAGCTGTCGAGCAGCGCCAGGATCGGTAAGGCGAACTTACGGGTGACCCCGAGGGCATCGCGCACCTGGGCCACGCTCACTCCGTCGGGGTGGGCCGCAAGTTCCCGGGCTACTACTTTGGCCGCTTCGGTCACGGTGTTGGGGCTGAAGTAGAGGCCGTCGCTTTCGAGGATTCGTCCGAGGCGGACCAACTCCCGAAGTTCGCTGCGATCGACGCCGTCGGGCGGTGGCGGCGCAAACGGGTTGGCGTTGAGCGCGGCCACAAACGGATGGTCGGCGAAGGGGTCCACCGCGTCGGCGGCTCGAAGTCGGCCCTGTTCGGCGGTCACATCGTCGAGCCGGTTGATCACCGCCCGCTGCTGGTCGTTGAGCACTGCCACATCGAGACCGAGGCCGCCGGCTTCGGCCACCATCTTGCGCACCGTCTCCTCGGTGGCGGCGACGGCGTCGGGGTCGGCGACCCAGTTGTCGATCGTGGGTTCCCTCCGCTCTCCGGTCAGCCGTTCGAGTTCGTCGGCGTCGACCCAGCCCCGTTCGCGAATCACCCGGTCGACGTCGCGGTCGGGTTTGGCCTCCGACGCCCGGGTGCGGGGGTCGACGTCGAGTACCACCCCACCGCCGATGGTTTCGGAGCGGCCGAACTCCCTCAGCACAAAGCGGTCGCCGGGGATCAGCGGCAGTGGCGTTTGCAGGTGCAACCGCACGAAGCCCTTGGTGCCGGGCGCCAGGGGGTGTTGGCCCAGTACCCGGACCCGGCAGGGAAATTCACCGGCGCCGATGTAGGCCACGTGGGCGCCGCGTCGGGACACGTCGTGGTCGAGCGCTTCGAGCACCGAGAGTTCGGCGTCGACGGTGGAGGTGATGTGCCAGCGGCCGGGTTCAACGAGCACATGGCCCCGTTCAACCTCGCGGCGGTCGACGCCGCTGAGGTTCACTGCGGTCCGTGAGCCCGGCTGGGCAACGTCCACCGCTTCGTGGTTGCTCTGGAGGCTGCGAACCCTCACCGTGTCGTGGCCCGGCAACAGCTCCATCTCCTGCTCGGTCACCAGTGTTCCGCCGCTGAGGGTGCCGGTAACCACGGTGCCGGAGCCCTTGATGGAGAAGGCCCGGTCGACCCAGAGCCGGGGCCGGTTGTTGTTGGCCGCTGGGGCGATGTCGGTCAGGAAGCCGTCGAGCACCGCCCGGAGTTCGTCGAGGCCGGTGCCGTCGAGCGAGTCGACCGGAACCACGGGCGCTCCTTCGAGGAAGCTGCCTTCGAGGTGTTCCTCCACATCGAGTTGGGCCAGCTCAAGGAGTTCGTCGTCGACTAGGCCCACTTTGGTGAGGGCGACCACGCCGTGCTGGTGGCCTAGCAGCTCCAGGATGCGGAGGTGTTCTTCCGATTGGGGTTTCCACCCCTCGGTGGCCGCCACCACAAACAGCACTCCGGCGACGGCGCCGACGCCGGCCAGCATGTTGCGAAGGAAGCGGGTGTGGCCGGGAACGTCGACGAAGGTGATGGCCTCGCCGCTCGGCAGTTGCACCGAGGCGAAGCCGAGGTCGATGGTGAGGCCGCGCTCCTTTTCCTCATCAAATCGGTCGGGGTCGGTGCCGGTAAGGGCCAGGACCAGGGAGGATTTGCCGTGGTCGACGTGGCCCGACGTGGCGATTACTCGGGTCATCGGGTCACTGGCTGCTTTCGCCCAGCGCCGCGGCAGAATCCAGCGCCGCGGCAGAATCAAGCGCGGCAGCGATGATCTGGTCGTCGGCGGGGTCGACGGTGCGCAGGTCGATCAAGGTGGTGTCGTCGACAACGCGGGCGATGATCGGTGGCTCATGTTGGCGCAAGGCGTCGGTGTGGTCGCCGGGCATCGAGAGGCCGAACGAGGGAATCTCTACGCCGGGCAGCGTGCCGCCACCAGGGGTTGAGTCGAGCTCGGTCGCCGATATCGAGCGGGATGCCGACGCCACGATCGACTCGGCCCGTTCCCGAAGCTCGTCGACGGAGTAGCTGGCCATCCGCCAGAAGGCGATGTCGGTTCCCCGCCGGTCGAGGTAGGTCAGGGCCAGGTTCTGCAGCGCCGCCAGTACCAGTCCACCGGGCCGCACCGCTCGGGCCAGGGGGTGGCGACCGCAGCGGGCCACCAGCTCGGCGTCGCCAGCGATGATTCCAGCCTGGGGGCCGCCGAGCAGTTTGTCGCCGGAGAAGATCACCAGGTCGGCGCCGGCCTCGAGGGTTTGGCGGGCCGCCGGCTCGTCTTTGAGCCACGGTGGCGGTCCGCCGTCGAGCCAGGGGCATGCCGCATCGAGCAGGCCCGATCCAATGTCGGCCACCAGTGGTGGAGCGAGGGTGGCCAGTTCGGCGGTGGTGGGTGCTTCGGTAAAGCCGACGATGGCGTAGTTCGATTGGTGCACCTGAAGCACCAGGGCAACATCGTTGTCGGCTGGCGCACCAGCGGCCGGGCCCGAGCCACCAGCCCCGTCGATGGCGTTGGCGAAGTCGGCCAGGCGGGTGCGGTTGGTGGTGCCGACCTCCACCAGGCGGGCCCCGGACTGGTTCATCACATCGGGGATGCGGAAGCCACCGCCGATCTCGACCAGCTCGCCCCGAGATACCGCCACCCCGCGTCCGGCGGCGAGGGCGCCGAGTACCAGCAGCACCGCGGCGGCGCCGTTGTTGACCACCATGGCGGCCTCGGCCCCGCAGGCTTTGGCCAGGAGCTCACCCACCGGTCGCTGCCGGGAGCCGCGGGCGCCGGTGGTGAGGTCGAACTCGAGGTTGGCGAAGTTTTCGGTGTGGGTGTGGGCCATCGGCGCTCGACCCAGGTTGGTGTGCAACAGCACGCCGGTGCCGTTGATCACCGGTTGCAGCAGTACCCGCTGTTGTGCTTCCGCCCGAGCTTGAGCCGACTCGTGGTCGCCGTCGGCTATGGCGGTTCTGGCGATATCGACCAGCACTGGATGGGGCAGCCCGGTGTGGGCCAGGGATCGGGCCAGCTTGTCGACTGAAGGGGGCCTTGAGGCCTCAGCTACCACGCCCTCAGGATAGGGCCGGAGTTCCGCTACCGAGACACCGACCGATCCACACTGGTACTTACCTTCTACGATGGAGCCATGAAGCTCTGGTTGGTACTCCTGTTTTTGTTGGTGCCGCTGCTGGAGTTTTGGATTGTGATCCAGGTGTCGCAGCGTCTCGGCATCCTGCCAACGGTGGCCATCCTGGTGATCGACTCGATGCTGGGCGCCTACCTGGTGCGCCGCGAGGGCACCGGAGCGTGGCGCAAGATCCGCGATTCTCTGCGGCGGGCGAAAGCGCCGACCGACAGCATCATCGACGGCGTGTTGATCATCTCGGCCGGCGCCCTGATGCTCACCCCCGGTTTCCTGACCGACATCGTCGGTTTTGGCCTGTTGTTTCCGCCGACCCGCATCCCGCTTCGCAAGGTGATCAAGGGTCGCTTCGCCGGGTCGTTGGGCCTCAAGGATCAGGGCCTGGCTGGCGAGTTCATGCACACCCAGGTCTTTGGAAACGACAATCCGGGTGCGGCCGGTTCCGAGCCTCGCTTCGGGGGCACCGGGGCCTCGACGCCCGATCCATCGGCAACGGGTCCGGTCGGCGGCGCCGGCGCCGGCGGGCGGGTTCCTTTCGGATTTGGTGGCCGCACGACCGGCGGCCCGGGTCAGGGTGACGTGATCGACGGCAACACGGTCGAGCGTGATCCCAGTCGCAGCGATGTGATCGATGCCGATTCGTGGGAAGACCCACCGGATCATCCGCGGCTTAAACCGTGACCGAGGGCGACTCGCCAAGCCCAGCCCCCCTTCCCGCTTCCGGTGCTGAGTTTCAGGTGCCCGAGACCGAAGCCGAACTGGCCGCCGTTCCGGTGCAGGCCGCGGCCACGGTGTTGATCGTCCGCGATGGACCCGGCGCCAACCTGGAAACGCTGTTGCTGCAGCGTCGGGCCGGTTCGGTGTTTGTCCCCGGCGTGCATGTGTTTCCTGGCGGTCGGGTCGACGATCAGGACTACGCGTTGGTTGAGGCCGGCTCCACCACGGGCTGGCCCGGCGGGGTGCGTTCAGTCGACCAGGAGCGGCGACAAACCGTGGATCGGGTGGGCGGTGAGGGCAACGACATCGACGGTGGCCTGCCGAAGGATCTCGCCTTCTGGGTCGCGGCGTTGCGGGAGACCTTTGAAGAGACCGGCCTCCTGTTGGCCCGGTTGGCTGAAGGCCCCGATGCCGGTGCTTCCGATGGTGCCGGTGAGCGATGGGCGGCCACGATGGCTGCCGTGCGACAGGAGCGGCCCGCCGTGGATGCCGGTGTGCGGTCGATGCTCGAGGTGTGTGGCGATCACGGCGTCGTGCTCGACACCGCTTCGATGGTGTACTTCGGCCACTGGACCACGCCGATGGGTGCGCCACGGCGCTACGACACCCAGTTCTTTGTAGCCCGATGTCCGTCGGGTCAGGAGGTCGAACCCGATGGGGTGGAGGCCGTCGATGCCATCTGGCGCCAGCCCCGGGAGGCGCTCCAGGCGAATTTGGCCGGTGAGATCGACCTGATTGCACCCACCTACCGGTCGCTGGTGGCCCTTACTCGGTTCTCAACCACCAAAGAAGTGTTGGCCGCGTTGTGGCCTCATGGTGCGAAAAGCGGCAGGATGGTTGCAGACGAAGGCGGAGGTTTCCGCGTTTCCCTGCCCCCTTGGGACTCAAAAGACCCACATGCAACTCAGGGCTCCGAGCCCTTCCCGCGAATTCCACCGGAGATTCGCGCACGTCGAGGAACGAATGACTGATAGCGATACCCCTGAACCAGTGAAGATCATTCCTGGAGTGCCGCGGGCGTTGAGCCCGTTGGTTCGCCGGATCTGCGCCCCGAACCCGGGGGTCTTCACCGGGCCGGGCACCAACACCTACCTGGTGGGCATCGACGAGATCGCGGTGATCGACCCGGGCCCCGAGGACGACTCTCACCTCGAAGCGGTGTCGGGTTGTGGCGGCGATCGCATTCGCTGGATCCTCTGCACCCACACCCATCCCGACCATGCCCCCGGCACCAAGGCGTTGGCCGCAGCCACCGGCGCTGAGGTATTGGCGTTTGATGCTCGTGATGGTCTGGTGATCGACCGGGAGCTCGGTGACGGCGACAAGGTGACCGCCACCGAGTTCCGACTCACCGCCATCCACACGCCGGGCCATGCGTCGAACCACCTCTGTTTCCATCTCGAAGAGGAGCGCATGCTCTTCACCGGGGACCACATCATGCAGGGGTCGACGGTGGTCATTAAGCCGCCGGATGGTCACATGGCCACCTACCTCGATTCGCTGGCCAAGATCCGCAAGATTCCTCGGCTGCGTACCTTGGCTCCGGGGCACGGTTTGGTGATTGAGAAGCCCCGCGAGGTGATCGACTACTACCTGTCACATCGGGCCGAGCGAGAAGAGAAGGTGCTGGCTGCGGTCGGCGATGGCGGGCCCGCCACCCTCGCTGATCTGGTGCCGGTGGTATACGCCGACGTCGATTCCGAACGCCACCACATCGCCGAGCATTCGCTGCTAGCCCACCTGATCAAGCTGGCCGAGGACGGCAAGGTATCGGGTGACGCCGAGGACAAGGAAGCGAAGTGGGCCGTCACCTAGAAGGCAGACTCCCCGGCCCGACCGCCCCGACCGCCCCAGCTGGCCGATTGGGCGCCGGGAGGCCATGACCTCGTCGCCCGACCCGCCCGCTAACGACCCTGCCGACAGCCCTGTCAACGACCCCGCCATCGCGGCTGTTGTAGAGGATCTCCGTGAGCTGATTCGGCCCGGTCAGGTGGTGGCGATCGGCGAGTGGCACGGCACCGTTGAGTGGCCGGCCCTGGTGAGTGCGCTGGTCGACGCCTCGTTGGCCGCCGGGCTCACCACGGTGGTTGGTCTCGAGGTGCCGATGAGTCACGATCTGGCCGAGGGGTCGGCTGGTCCGTTCTTCGAGCGGGCTGTCGAGTTTCAGGATGGCCGGTCGTCACAGGCCATGGCCGGTCTTGTCGATCGTCTGGCCGAACTGACCCGCGGCGGCGCCGATCTGCATGCGGTGGCCATGGACGGTCCCTGGGTGGCTCCCGGTTCACCGGTGCCGCTGCATCTGATCGACCATCTGGAGCGGCCTCGCGACGAGACCATGGCCGCCAACCTGATGGCGGTGCTCGATCGGGTGCCGAGGGCCTTCACTGTGGTGCTCGCCGGAAACGAACACACCCGGGTCACTCGTCGGCCCGACTCATCGCCGACGCTCGGTTCGATCCTGTCGGCCTGGTACCCGCGGACCGTTGCCCTCTTGACGAGGGCGCGCGGTGGCCAGGCCTGGGTGCTGTTGCCCGACGGCACCGCGGGACCCACCGACGTTCCCGATGATTCGGATCTGGATCCCGGGGCCTCGTGGTCTCGGGAAGCGGGGGCCGATGGCCACCACGGTTTTGTCCAGTTGGGCCTGCTGACCCCATCCGCGCCAGCTCACGCCGGTCCGTCCCCCGCCTGAGCGAGGACGGTCCAACGGATCAGGGTCGGGTCCCTCGGATGGGGGAGCCGGGTCACCTCACGGGGGGTATGCACCCACTTTGGGGATTGCGACCATTGAAACAGAGCAACGATTTGTCGCCGTCCTCGGCCTGACGTCACACCTGAGCTGTATTCAGCGAGTGACGGATGCCATGGCGACGGATCCCAGAGCCAAGGGAAGCAGAACCTACGATGAAGACACAAGCAACGAGAGTTGGATCCGTGAGCGATCACCGAAGTACTGCCGATTCGGAGTTGGGCGCCAAGGTCGTAAGCCAGCCGGCACCCAGTCCTCATGCCGGGGGACAGCCGATCCTTTCGGCTCGTGGGGTGCGCAAGATCTACCGCACTGGAAGCCACGATGTCGAGGCCCTGCGAGGTGTCGATCTCGATATCGGCGCCGGTGAGTTGATGATGGTGATGGGGCCATCGGGCAACGGCAAGACCACCCTGTTGAACTGCCTGTCCGGTCTGGATGAGATCGATGAGGGCACGGTGCATGTCGACGGTGAAGAGATTCACTCGATGGCCGACGCCAAGCGCACTCAGCATCGGGCCGAGCGGATGGGGTTTGTGTTCCAGAGCTTCAACCTGATCCCGGTCTTTTCCGCCATCGAGAACGTAGAGATCCCGCTGCTGGTGGGTGGGGCCACCGCCAAGGTGGCACGGGTCAAGGCCCGGGACATGTTGGATCGGGTTGGTCTTGGTGACCGCGGTGGCCATCGGCCGACCGAGCTTTCCGGTGGTGAGCAACAGCGGGTGGCCATCGCTCGGGCGTTGGTGAGTGAGCCGGCGATCGTGTGGGCCGACGAACCGACAGGAAACCTCGACAGCCATACCGCCGAAGCGGTTCTGGAGTTGTTGGGTGAGGTTCACGACGCGGGCCAAACGCTGGTCATCGTGACCCACGATCGGAGTATCGGCGCCCGGGGCCAGCGGTTGGTGCAGGTTCGTGACGGCAGCATCGCCTACGACGGCCCGCCGACCATCCTTGAAAACGCGTAGGGGTCGGTCATGGTCATCCTGATCGTTATCTCTCTGATCCTCCTGGCCGTTCCGCTGCACGATCTCGTGCGCCGGCCCACCTTCCGTCGCCTCGCCATTCGCAACGTGCTTCGCCGCAAGACCGAGGCCGCCATCGTGGTGCTTGGTGCCGCTCTTGGCACCGCCATCATCACCGCCGCCTTTATCACCGGCAACAGCTTCGACCAGTCGATTCGCAACATCGCCAAAACCGATCTCGGGCCGATCGACATCGGGGTGGAGATCGAAGATGCCACCGAGGTGGCCCAGGTTCGTGATGCCGTGGTCGGCGATGGCTTGCCCGGCACCGATGGTGTGCTTTCGTCGGTTTCGATCGGCACTTCTGTGGTCCATCCGGATGCCCCGGGCGGCCAGCGGGCCGAACCCCAGTCCCGGATCACCGAATTCGACATCGACGAGGCCAGAGACTTCGGCGGCCGCCCCGACGACACGGGCCTCGCCGGCGTGGAGGCGATCGGTGAAGGCGAGACCGTGATCGTGCAACGGCTGGCTCGCACCCTCGATGCCGAGGTCGGCGATCAGCTGACCGTCTTTGCCTATGGCCAGGAGATTCCCCTCACGGTCACCGCCATCACCCCAACCAGGGGGCTGATGGGCTCCGCCGAAATGGTGGTGGTGCCCGGCACCATCGAGGGCGTGCTGGCCACCGCCGGTCCCGGAGCGGCCGATGCCCGCCCGCCGAGCGGAACGGTGCTGATCTCCAACAACGGCGGGATCTTTGATGGAGCGAACGGCTCCGACGCCATCGTCGACGAGGTGGTCGACCGTGTCGAGGCCTTCGACGGTGTTGAGGTTGGCCCGTGGAAGCAGGAACTGATCGAAGACGCCGAAGCTACCGGCACCGAGCTCTCCACGCTGTTTACCGGCATCGGCAGCTTCTCGGTCATCGCCGGGATCCTCTTGCTGGTCAACCTGTTTGTGATGCTGGCCGAGGAGCGTAAAACCGAGATGGGCATGCTGCGGGCCGTTGGCTTGAAGCGCAACCATCTCACCCGGAGCTTTGTGCTCGAAGGTGCGGCCTATGCCGCGCTGTCGGCCGTGGTTGGTGCCATCGGTGGTATCGCTGTCGGCTGGGGCATCGTTCAGGCCACCCAGTCGATCTTTGCCGATGACGATGGCGTGCTCGACTTCACCCTGGCCATCCGGCCGGAGACGCTGGTGGTCGGCGGGCTGGTCGGCTTTGTTATTGCGGGCGTGACCGCCTGGCTTACCAGCCTGCGGATCTCGGGCCTCAACATCATCAGCGCCATCCGCGATCTACCGAACCCCCGCTCGGCCAGCCGTCGCCTGCGCTCGCTGGTGGCCGGAGTTGCCGGGGTGGCTCTCGGCGTGCTGCTCACCGTGATCGGATACGGCAACCCGGTGGCCGTCCTCTTGATGATGGGGCCACCGATTGCGCTCCTGTCCGCGATCACCCTTATCAGTCGGTTTTTGCCCCGCCGCCCGGTGGTGCTGGTGCTGGCCGGCTTGGCGTTGGTATACGGCGCCACCGTCTTCCAGGTGTTCCCTGAGCAGATGGAGGATGGCGACATTGAAGTCTTTGTGGTGATGGGCGTGGTGCTGACCGCAGCCGCAGTGGCCATCGTGACCGCCCTCGACAAGTTCTGGGGCCGGATGATCTCGGCGTCAGGCGGCGCCCTGGCCCCGAGGTTGGCCTTGGCTTACCCGCTGAACCGACTGTTTCGCACCGGTCTGTTGTTGGGGATGTTCTCGCTGGTGATCTTCACCATGACCTTCATCACCGCTTTGGACGGAACCTTCTCCGGCCAGGGGCCGACCTTTGCCCGTGATCTGGCCGGCGGCTACGACATGCAGGTGCGGTCGAACCCGGCCAACCCAATCACCGTTGAGGATCTCGAAGGCCAGCCTGGAGTGGAGCGGGTCGCCACGATCCAGCGGGGTTTCCCCGAGCTACGGCCCGCTGGCACCCCTGAGGAGGACAGCGAAGGCTGGGCCATCGCCGGCATCAACGACGCCTTCCTTGAAGGCGGCGTGCCGTTGCTGACCGAGCGCGATCCGGCCTATGGCAGCGACGTGGCCGCCTATGAAGCGGTGTTGGCCGACCCGTCGCTGATCATCGTCAACACCTTCCTTGGCGGTGACGATGGTGGGCCGGACTCGGGCAGCGATATCGAGCCGGGCGACCAGTTGATTCTGCGGGATCCGGTATCGGCGCGCGAGACCGAGATGACCGTCGCTGGTGTCTACGGTGGCGACTTCGTGTTCTTTGGCTCCTTCGCCTCGGCCGAGGCGGTGCAGACCCATCTCGACATCAGCTTCCCGAGCCGTCATCTGGTCAAGGTGGCCGATGGCCTCGACGCCCAGGAGGTCGCCGCCGATCTCACCGGCCGCTTTATCGCCAACGGTGGTGACGCCGAGACCTTCACCGACGCGGTGAACGAAGAGGTGCAGGCCCAGTCCGGCTTCTTTTCGCTGATGCGGGGCTACCTCGGCCTCGGCCTGCTGATCGGCATCGCTGGTCTGGCCGTGGTGATGGTTCGGGCCGTGCGGGAGCGCCGCCGCCAGATCGGAATGCTGAGGGCGATGGGGGTGACCTCGCCGACCGTCCGTGGGGCGTTCCTGGCCGAGAGCGGCTTTATCGCCCTCCAGGGCATCATCATTGGTGTTGCACTGGGGCTGGTGACGTCGTGGTCGGTGATCACCAGCTCGGACTCCTTCGGCGATGAGGAGCTCAGCTTTACCGTGCCCTGGCTGGCGCTGGTGCTGATCGTCGCCATCCCGCTGGTGGCCGTTATCGCCTCCACCGTCGTGCCGGCCATGCGGGCGGCCTCGATCCGTCCCGCCGCTGCCCTCCGGATCGCCGACTGACCGCCTTAGTTGGTAGTTGGTAGCGGTCGGCCCGGTCGTCGCCGTTTGGTCGGGCGGTACCGTTGAGGTGTGGCTCAACCCGCACCAGCGATTGCCAGCGTTCGCACCATCAGGCGTGATCTGGCGTTTCGGCGCCCGTTGTCCACGGGTGCGGGCTCCATCGCGGGGCGGGAGGTCCTGCTGGTGCAGGTCACCGATGTGGAGGGTCGCGAGGGCTGGGGTGAAGCGGCCCCGCTGCCGGGTTGGGGCGTCGGCAGTATCGACGAAATCGAGGCCTGGGTGACCGAGGTCGGGGCCGGGTTGGTGGGCCACTCTCCGGTGGCGCGTTCGCTTTGGCTCGACCCCTCCGGCAGCTACCCACCGGAGGGCCCGCCGGGTGCGTCTTCCGCGCTTGGGGTTGCGCTGTATGACCTGCAGGGACGCCAGTCCGGGCGATCGATGGCCGAAGTGTTGCTTGACGACATGCGGTCGTCGGTTGGAACGACTTCGGGTTTCGGGAGTGTCAATCCGACCGTGCCGGTAAACGCACTGATCGGCGCGGGCTCCATCGAAGACTCGGTCGCGGCCGCCGAAGCCGCGATAGAGGCTGGCTTCGCCACGTTGAAGTGCAAGGTTGGCGCCGCCAGCGTGGCGTCCGATGCCGAGCGGCTACTGGCCATCGCCGCCGCGGGAGATGTGGCTCTTCGTGTGGACGCCAACGGCGCCTGGACCGTGGATCAGGCTCTGGAGTTTGAGGCCCGCGTCGACGGCCTGGTCCTCGAGTGGATCGAAGACCCGGTTCCGGCCGCGCTGGCGACCGAGGTGGGGCCGAGGCTGGCGAGTCGGGTAGCCACGGAGTGGAAGGACCGTTCAACCTGGGACCTGGTCGATGCTGGAGCGGTCGATGTGGTCGTGGCCAAGCTCCCGGTGCATGGAGGTCCGCTTCCACTGCTCTTGATGGCTGACACTGCGGCGACCAAGGGCGCGGAGGTCGTGGTCACCTCGTTTCTCGGCTCCACCATCGGTATCGCGGCCGCGCTACAGACCGCCGCTGCGCTCGGTCCCGGCATTCCGGCGTGCGGGTTGGCCACCGCCGAGTTGCTGGCCAGCGACTTCGCCGAGCCGCTGCCGATCACCAACGGAACGATGGCCCTGCCAGCAGAGCCTGGTCTGGGGGTAACTCCAACGGTGCACGAGTAGCCCGACAAGCTTCTGGACCATTCATTGGAGAGGGCCTGCGTTTAATCTGAACCGGTCGAAAGGTCTCACATATAGTGAATGTTGTGCAAAGAGCACAGATAATTCGGCGGAGTCGGCAAAAGTAGTTCTTTCTCAATGAGTCTCATCATCTACGGCAACAGTCATTCATGGTGCTTCCGTCCTCTCTTCCCGGGGGATCCAGATGATCGGAGCGGCCGGGTTGTGGTGGCCACCAACGCGGAGCGAGCTGGCGATGCGCGGACCCGGTCCGGCCAACGGGTGCGTTTGGCCCGAGCGCTCGGCGAGCTCACCGGGTCGAATGCCTCGACCTCAGACGACCTCGCGGAGGTCCGCCTCAATGCCGGTGTCGAGTTGGTGCTCACGCTGGCTGGCAACCATCACTTTGTGTTGGTGAGTCGGTACCAAAAGGATCGGCCTATCGATTTTGTCCTGCCTCAGGAGCCCGACCTGGACCTGATCGATGGCGCCACGCTGGTGCCGTATCACTCGCTGTATCAGAACCTGCAGGTGGCGATTCGCCCGTACTTTGAAGCGGCCAGCCGGCTGCGGTCGTGGCTCGGGTCGCCGATTTACCATCTTGAGGTTCCTCCTCCGATGATCGATGCGGATGAGATCAAACGGCAGCTGGATCGCCGGGCCAGTCAGCGGGAGTCGGTGGACCGGCCGGTTTCGGAGGATCGCAACGAGTTTCAGGGGCTTTCTGAAGCACCTCCGTTGCTGCGGTACAAGCTGTGGCGCACCTCGGCCCGGGTCTTTTCCGATCTTTGCGAGGAACACGGCCTGATCTACGTGCCGGTTCCAAACACGGTGCTGTCGAAGTGTGGTCGTTACCTGCGGCCCGGCTTGAACGACGACCTGACCCACGGCAACGCCAAGTTTGCTTCGCTGTATCTCGACCACCTCCGCGAAGAGTGGTTTGAGTTGGAGCCGAGCCCAGCCCTGCTCGAGGTTGAAGCGGCCGCTGTCGAACCGGTGAGCGAGTCGCCCTACGACGACCAGCCGGATCGGGCCTATTGGCGCCGCAGTGTCGCCGACCTGCCGCCGCGACGCGTCGACCCGGTGGGCACCGCCGGCTTTCGATCGACGAGAACACCCGCTTGGCAACCTCCGGCAGCTGCTTTGCCCAACACATCGCGCGACATCTCGAGAAGTCCGGGTTTCACTATCTCGTCACCGAGCCGCCGCCGGCGGTGCTCAGCCAGCAGCTAGCCGCCGATCACTACAACTACGGCACCTACACCGCTCGCTTCGGAAATCAGTACACCGCCCGCCAGCTGCTGCAGACGATCCGCCGGGCCCATGGGAAGTTCGAGCCGGTCGAGGATGTGTGGGAGGGCGACGATGGCGAGCTGATCGACCCGTACCGACCGCGCATCCAGCCGGGTGGGTTTGCCTCCCAACTCGAGTACGACCTCGATCGTGAGCAGCATTTCGACGCCATCCGACGAATGGTGAGCGACCTCGATGTGTTGGTCTTTACCCTGGGGCTAACCGAGGCGTGGGAGTCGATTGAAGATGGCGCCATCTTCCCGCTATGTCCCGGCACCGCCGGAGGAGCCTTCGACCCGGAGCGCCACCGGTTTGTGAACTTCGATGTCGACGACGTGGCTGCTGACCTCGAGGCGCTGTTCGCCGAGCTACGGGAGCTAAATCCGTCGGCCAAGCTGTTGCTCACGGTGTCGCCAGTGCCGCTGGTGGCGACCGCGACCGAACAGCACGTGCTGACAGCAACGACCTATTCGAAGTCGGTCCTTCGCGTCGCGGCCCAGAGGGTGGCCGATGGGGAGCCGGACATCGACTACTTCCCGTCGTACGAGATCATCACCTCGCCGTACAGCCGCGGGAAGTACTTCGAGGCCGATCTCCGCAGCGTGACCCGCTCTGGGGTGAGCCATGTGATGGACCTCTTCTTCCATCACTATGCCGGGCGTGACGTGAACGGGTCCGGCGCCCCCCACGGCTCGGCTCAGGCATCGGCGGAACCCGAAGTGATCAACCTGGCCAATGCCGATTCGAGCAATGGTGAAACCGGCAGAAGGTCTGAGGTCGGTGGTGATCCAGCCGACATCGTGGTTGAAGACGAAGACGTCACCGCCGCCGATGACGTTCGGGAGATGGACGAGGCCATGGACGTGCTCTGTGATCTCGAGGCGCTCGATCCCGCCTGATGGCGGAAGATTTCCGCTAGGAAGAGGCCGCTTCTTCGGCATCCATGGCGTCGAGGGCGGCGTTGGCTGCGTCGAGGATTCGGGCCGAGCAGCCAGAGAGGTCGGTGGGGGGAATGGCGACATCGACGATGTGGTCGACCAGCGCGTTGAGGGCCTCTGCGCCTGAGCCCGAGCCACCGATTGCCGGCTCACCGGTGTTGGCCCCCGCCGCCACCGCGGCGTCGAGGGGGATGGAGCCGAGCAGCGGTATGCCGGCGTCGTCGGCGAGCGCCTGGCCGCCGCCCTCACCGAAGAGCGCGTAGCTTTCGCCGTGGTCGCAGATGAAGGCGCTCATGTTTTCCACCACGCCCACAACCCGCAGGAAGTGTTTGCGGGCCAGGTCGACGGCTCGGCTGGCTACCTTTTGGGCGGTGAGCGCCGGGGTGGTTACCACCACAACTTCGGCGCGGGGCAGCATCCGGGCCAGCCCCATTTGGATGTCGCCGGTTCCCGGCGGGGTGTCGATGATCAGGTAGTCGAGTTGGCCCCAGCGAACGTCTTCGAGGAAGTGCTGCACCGCTCGGCCCAACGTGGCCCCTCGCCAGGCCAACGCCGTCTCTTCGGTTTCGGTGAGGAACCCCATGGAGACCAGCCGCACGAGCCCGTCGCCAAAGCGCTGCTCCAGCGGAACCATCTTGGGAGCGTCAGCCCGCTGGTCGGCCTCGGCGTTGGTGTTGTCGGTGCTGACGCCGGTGTCGCTGGCGTCGCCTGTGTCGGCTGCGCTGGCGGCGCGGCCGGGGGTGCCGCTGAGCCGGCCCGACATGTTGAACATGCGCGGGAGCGAGAAGCCGCCGATGTCGGCGTCGATCACGCCGACGGTGAAGCCGCGATGGGCCAGACCCACCGCCAGATTTACGGTGACCGACGATTTGCCGACGCCACCCTTGCCGGAGGCGACGGTGATCACCTTGGTGGTGGGGGCGATGGCCGTGACCGCCGACCGCTCAGCCGCGTTGCGTCGGGCCACGGCCATGGCCGCCGACTTTTCCTCCTGGCTGAGGACGCCCCAGTTGATCTTCACGTCGGTCACGCCGGGCGCGGTTTCGACGCGGGTGGTGACGTCTTTGCGGATCTGGGCTTTGAGGGGACAGCCCTCGATGGTGAGGTCGATATCAAGCACCACGGCGCCGTCGTCGCCGACGGTGACCGCTTTGGCCATGCCCAGCTCGACGATGTCGCTGCCGAGCTCGGGATCGACGACGCCTCGGAGCAGCCCAAAAACCTCGTCTTTTGAGGGGGGAACGGCCACGACCTGAGTGTATCGACCACTGAGCGCTACACTGGGTGTTGTAGCGGGTCTCTCCGTGAGGCCCCAGCGAACGTGCTGAAACAGAACGTGCTCAACTAAGCGAGCTCGAACGAAAGAGGGAGTCCATCCGTGATCGCACTCACTGACAACGCCACCACCAAGGTTGCTGAACTGATCACCGCGGAAGGCGACGAAGGCCTGGCCCTTCGGGTCGCTGTGCGCCCCGGTGGATGCTCGGGCTTCAGCTACGAGATGTTCTTTGATTCCGACCGGGCCTCCGACGACATCATCAAGGAGTACTCCGGCGTGAAGGTCGTCGTCGACCCTTCGAGCGCCCAGCTGCTCACCGGCGCCACCCTTGACTACAAGGACGGTCTCATGGAGACCGGCTTCTCGATCGACAACCCCAACGCTCAGAGCACCTGCGGCTGCGGCCAGAGCTTCAGCTAGCTACATCACGGCCAGCGGTTTCACACCGTGAACTGACCCGAATTTGGGGGCCGATCGCGCCTGGTGGCGCCGACGCCCGACATTTCGGGTTTGGGCCTGGCCTGGTTTGGTTTGGGGTTGGCCTGACTTAGACGAAGCCTCGGCGGCGGGCCAGCTTTTTGTCTTCGAGTTCGGTGAGGCGTTTGTTGATCGAGAGATCCTCGACCAGCATGCCGTCGCACACCGCGGTGAGGGTCTCATCGGAGAGTCGTTGCTCGGCCCGCTCCACCGAGAGGATTCCGGACCGTTTCTGCATCAGGGTGTGGGCCGCGTAGGTGCCGAGCCGCATCGAGTAGACCCGCTTGACCTCGAGCAGGATCTCCTCCTCGCTCAGAACCGGTCTGGTCAAGCGGTAGTGCTCGACGATTTCGCGGAACAGTGCGTAATCGATGTTGGCGTCGATGGCGAAGCGGTTGGTGTCGAACGACGCGGCGACGGGGCCGCCCGAGGTTTCGAAGTTGGCGCCGGTTACCCAGTGCACCTTGGGCAGTGCCTCGGCCTGACGCTCTGCCACCCGACCGGTGCTTTCGTCTCCATCTATCGGGTCCGTGTCGACGAAGGCCACGGCCAGGGGGGATCTGGAGTTGCCGTTGGGAACCACTCCCCGCTTGGCGCTCTTGGCCACCACCCGTTGTTGGGAACCGGTCGCACCCTTGCGAGCTCGCCCGGCCTTGGCTGCGGTAGCGCTTGCCGCTTTGCCGGCTTTCGCCGAGCCGTTACCCGCAGACTTTGATGCGCCGGAAGCCGTTTCCGCTGCGACGCGATTGCGAAGCGCTCGGGCCGGGCCGACCTGGCCGTCGTGGACGAGATAGAGGTAGCGCTTGGCTCGCTTCAAAAAGCCCTCAGCCTGTTTATCGTCGACCTCATAAGTCTCGGTGAACTCGGCGTAGGGCTGGTTGGCCACCGCCATCGCAGTTTCGATTTCGGCGGGCATGTTCTTGTAGAAGTCGTTGCCCCACTTGGCCCATGGCAAACGCTTGCCACCACTCCACAGGAGCTGGGACCGCGAATCGGTCGGGTAGACGCCCTCGCTCTCCTCGCCGCTCGGAAGTGGTTGCAGGATGATGCTGACCCGTCGGGCGACTGCGTCGCGGGTCACTCCGAAATCGCGGAGTCGCCGCAACCGAGAGCTGGAATCGATGTCGTAGAGCTCGCCCTCATAGAGGGTGGCGATGCCGCCGCCCCAGTAGGTGCCACCGCTTTCGAGGCGGGAGCTGTATTCGTCGCCATCGGGCAACAGAAACCAGTGAGCCACGGTTCCATCAGCGAGCGACACCGCTCCCGTGGCTTCCGGCTTTCCTCGTTCGCCATCGCCGTTGGAGAGAAATCCGCCGAGACCGCCCGGCCGACGCCATTGAAGCTCCACGGCTTTCGCGGCCTTCTTCGCGTCAGCTTTCTTTTTGGCGTCAGCTTTCTTCGAACTGGATTGTTTCCTGGTCTTAGACGGTCTCTTGCCGGCCTCACCCAGTTGCTCGGCCGCTTCGGCACGGCTCTTGGGCCAGTGCTTCAGATTGTTGCCGGCTGGTTCAAACACGCTCAGCCGGCCACCGAGTTCCCAGAAGCGTTGGTTCAGATAGATGGCTACCGCGCTCACCGGACCGGTGCGGGTGAAATCGGCGCCCTCTCCGGTGGCCAGGTAGGTGTGCTCGTCGCCGGTCATGCCACAGAGCACGGTGATCGTGCCCTTGCGTTTGTGGATGAAGGTGTCCAGCAGCGAACCGACCGTGGTGCCGTCAACCACTTCAAAGTCCCGGTCCTGGGCATCCAGGTCCAGTGTCTCCAGCACGACAGCGTCGTCGTCTTCATCGAGAGTGAGCCATGACACCACGCCGTATTCGTCGCTGGCTTCGTCGTAGGCCAGGACGATGGCGGTGGTCTCGCCGCTCTTGCGGGAGGCGACGATCATGCCGGCATGGTTGCCGGGCAGGGTCGACGACTTGGCGCCGATCCCGTAGTTCTCATGTTCGCCGCCGATGGCCTTCCCACCAGCACCGAACTGGTTCAGGAAGCCCAGCAGTTCGGCCGGGGACATGCCCGACCCGTTGTCGACGTAGCAGAAGCGGTACACACCGTTGGCCTCGACCGCTCCCCACTCAGGGTGAATAACGGCGCGATCGCCACCGGACTCGAGCGTGTTCTTCCACAGTTCGCGGATGAATTGATACGCGCTCGACTGACGACCGGTGCGGTCGCAGATCGGCTTGATGCGCCCAGCGCGCATCGGGGTGAACTGGTTGCTCACGCGGTACCTCGCCCGGCCCTACTCGGAGTGGGCTGGGTTGTGGATGGGTCGAGATGTACTGATTACACATCGTCGGTACATCCACCGCAGAACTGAGGATATGGACCTAGTGTCGATCCAGCCCCGGAGAGTGGTCGCCCTAGTTGCGTCGAGAGCGTTCTGCCAAGCCCCCGCGCCTGCTACGGCTGGCGGGGTGGTCGCTGATAACCTGCAGGGTCCCGGTTCGTGGTGGTTTTCGCCGGACGGGGCCGGCGGTTGAGAGGCGAGATGGCGACATCTGAAAGCGAGCAGATCGCCCATGTGGCGCGCCGCTTGGGCCTGGGGGCCAACCCGGCCCTGATTGCAGCTTCCACCGACGTCGACGATGCCGTGGCGCGGGCGATCGCGCCCGCCGGTGACGCCGGTCCGCCGCGCTTGCGTATCCCTCCGGACTGGGAGTCGGCCTACGAAGAGGCCTATGCGCCGAGCGAGCGGGTTGGGGTGTGGTGGCTTCAGCAGATGGTGGGTTCGTCGTCGCCGATCCGTGAGCGCCTCACCTGGTTCTGGCATGACCATTTCGCCATCAGCTCCGAAAAGGTTGATGTGGGCTGGATGTTGTGGGATCACCTCACCACCCTGCGAACCCATGCCACCGGCAACTTCGCCGAGCTGGTCCACGCCATCTCGATCGACGCCGGGATGCTCTGGTATCTCGATGGCGATGCCAACACCGCGGCCGAGACCAACGAGAACTTTGGTCGAGAGCTGCTGGAGCTGCACACCCTCGGCATCGGGAACTACACCCAGGATGACGTGGTGGCCGCGTCGCGGGCCTGCACCGGTTGGGATATCAACTTTCCCCAGGCTCAGGATCGGCCTGGCTTTCACACCAACGCCGTAGAGGGCTGGGCCTCGTACTTTCGCCCGGAAAACCACGACGGCCAGATAAAAACGTTCCTTGGCCGACGGGGCAACTGGCAGATGAAAGACATCATCGACATCTGCCTGGCGCAGCCGGAGACGGCCCGCTTTGTGGCTGGCAAGCTGTTTCGCGAGTTGGTGGGCCTCGACGCCGACGAAGCCACGTTGGAGCGTTTGGCCTCCCAGTTTTCGGGCGAGTGGGGCTGGGAGATCATGCCGTTGGTCGAGGCCATCGTGGCCCACCCCGCCTTCCTCTCCGACGAGGCGGTTTGGTCGAAGGTGCGCACCCCGCTGGAGAAAGGGGTGTCGCTCTACCAGGGCTTCGGCGACTTTCTGCCCCAGCAGATCTGGGACTACAACAAGTACTTCTGGACTCTGGTCGAAACCCGTTACTACCCCTTCGGCGCTCCGAACCCAGCTGGCTATCTCAAGGACGATCGGCTGTTGAGCCCGAGCGTGATGATGCAGGCCTTCCATCTGCTGTGGCCGCTCAACGAACCGGATCCGGCCTGGACCGTCGACGATGTCACCGCTCGGCTGGGGCTGTTCGACCTGGCGCCCACAACCCGCTCGGTACTCGAGGGGGCTGGTCCGGCCGAGCTGGTGGCCCTGGCCTTCACCTGTCCCGAGTTTGCCGCGACGTGATCCGATGACCACTCACTCACCAGACTCACCTGATTCACCAGAGTCCAAGCCCGTCGACGTGCCGCCGGCCGAGCGGTTCCGGTTGTCGCGTCGAGGCTTCCTCGGCGGGGTGGGTGCCGCGCTCGCGCTCACCGCCTGTTCCGATGCGGGTGAGGTTGCCGAGCCGGGCCGCGACGCACCCGCTCCAGAGGCGCCTCCGGAGGCCGACCCCACCACCACCACCGCGCCGACGACCACCACTACCGAACCGCCGCCACCACCCCCACTGCCGGTTCCGCTCGATCAGCGGACCCTGGTGGTTGTTGAGTTTGGTGGCGGCAACGACATCCTCAACACCGTGGTGCCCCACAGCAATGGTCGCTACTACGACCTCCGGCCGTCGCTGGCCATCCAGGATCCGATCGACCTTGATGGCGAGATCGGTCTGCATCCGGCGTTGACGGTTCTCGAAGAGGAGTGGCAGGCCGACCGGGTCGCGCTGGTCGAGGGGGTCGGGATAGAGAAGCCCTCCCTTTCGCACTTCAAGAGCATGCAGCGGTGGTGGGAAGCGACCGACACGCCCAACGACACCGGATGGCTGGGTCGTTACATCGATGCCACCTCCGGTTTCGACGACCTGTTGGCTGGTGTCACCGTTGGCGCATCGCCCACGCTGGCCATGGCCGGAAACAACTCCTACGTCGTGAACGTGGCCACAGCGCTCGGCCTGGCGGCAGAGATGCCGTGGTGGATCCAGGACCGGGGTGCCCTGTTGGATAACTGGGCCAAGTTTGTTCCGGAGGGCGCCTCAGCCCAGGAGCTGACCGCGGTGGAAAAGGCCATCTCCCGCACCGCCGCCGCCGATCGTGAGTTGGCCGCCGGCCTGAACCCGCTGCGCCAGGCCATGGAGGCTGACGGTTCGATTCACGAACAGATCTACACCCTGGTTGGCCAGATGCGCCTGGCCGCTGGCCTGATCGTGGGCGGCATCGCTCCCCGGGTGATCTACGTACATGGTCTGGTCGACTTCGACACCCACTCGAAGCAGGGTTCGGTTCATGACCAGTTGATGTACGAGTTCAATGACGGCCTGCGCTACTTCCGTGATGCGCTGGCCGAGGCCGGCATGACCGATCGGGCCGTGGTGATGACCACCAGCGAGTTCGGTCGGCGCCCGGCCGAGAGCGGCAACGGTACCGATCACGGCACCGCGTCATCGCAGCTGCTGATCGGTGGTCTGGTGGCGCCGGGTCGTCAGGGTCAACCTCACGATCTGAGCCGCCTCGACGATGACGGCAACCTGTTCCACAGCGTCGACTTCCGGTCGGTGTTTGCCAGCGTGCTCGACCGTTGGCTCGAGGTCGATCCCGCCGAGATCCTCGGTCGCAACTACGAGACGCTGCCACTGTTTGTCTAGACCTGTTCGCCTGGGCGCCGCCGGGTTAGCGTGGGCCATGGCCCAAGATCATTCGTCCGACCACAACCACCATCACCATCATCACGGTGACGATGGTGACGGTCACGGCCATCATCACGGCCACGAGAACGATCGGGGCTGGTCGGGGGCGGTCCGGTATCTACGCCACGCGCCCGACATGTGGAGCTCGGAGATCAACGACGCCGTTCTGGCCGCCTTGGCCCCGGCCGACGGCGAGTTGGTGGTCGATATCGGCGCCGGGATGGGCGCCGGGTCCATGCTGGCCAGCAAGCGAGGGGCGACGGTGTTGGCCGTCGAGCCGACTCCGTTCCTGCGTCGGATCCTGCAGGCCCGAGCCCGGTTCGATCGCAGTTCCGGTTCGGTAGCCGTGCTCGATGGAGCCGCCGAGCACCTTCCGGTCGCCGATGCCAGTGTCGATGCGTTGTGGGCGGTGAACTCGATGCACCACTGGGTCGATGCCGAGGCCGCGGTGGTGGAGATCGCTAGGGTTCTTCGGCCAGCGGGGCGGATCCTGCTGCTTGATGAGGACTTCGGCGACCCCACCCATCCCGACTACGAACGCTTCGGCGGCGACGACGCTCACAAGGGTCCGGAGCACCACGGATTTTCGATGGTGGACGTGGAACGGATCGGCGGCTACTTCCGCGACGCCGGGTTGGCATCGGTGCGAGCCGAGAAGCGCCGCTTCGCCGATCGTCCGGCCCTGGTCGTGGAAACGGCCTAGTCGCGGAAGGAGGCGATCACTTCGGTGGTGCCTTTGGCCAACAGCGTGGCATCGTTGGCCACTGCAATGAAGCTGGCTCCAGCATCGATGTATTCGCTGGCGATTTCGGCGTTGAGGCTCAGGGTGCCGGCGGCCTTGCCAGCGTCGCGGATTCGGTCGATGGTGTCGATGACGGTCTTGCGCATCTCGGCGCTGCCCGCTTCACCGATGCGTCCGAGCGAGGCGCTGAGGTCGGATGGACCAACAAAGAGGGCGTCGACGCCGTCGACCGCGGCGATGGCTTCGAGGTTGTCGAGTCCGGCTTTGGTTTCGATCTGACAGATCACGCAGGTTTGGTCGTTGGCCTGTTGGTGGTAGTTCTCGACCCGGCCCCAGCGGGCGGCCCGGGCGCTGGCTACACCCCGAATTCCAGCTGGCGGGTAGCGACTGAACTCGACCGCGTTTGCCGCCTGCTCCGCCGAGTCCACCATCGGGATCAAGAGCGTCTGCACGCCCAGGTCGAGATACTGCTTGATCACCTTGGGGCCGCCGCTGGGCGGGCGGGCCAGGGTGGCCACGTCGTAGGCCGCGGTGGCCTGGAACTGGTTCAAGAGCGTCCGGACATCGTTGGGGGAGTGCTCGCCGTCGATCATCACCCAGTCAGCACCGGCACCGGCACTGATCTCCGCCGCCACCGGATCAGCCAGGGTTACCCACAAGCCCAGAAGCGGCCCATCACCCGCCATAAGGCGCTGCTTAAACAAATTGATGGGCATCTCCATAGTGGGGGTTCTTCTTTCTAGTGTTCCGACTCATAAGTTCGTTGATGAATTCGGCGAGCACGCTCCGTCACGATCAAGGACGCAGTGAGGGAGTCTCCTCGGCGAGCAACCCGCAGGGTTGCCAATGACCTGAGCGAGGACGCAGAGCGTGGCAGCAACCCGAAGGGTTGCCATGGTGCCGTCGAATACGCGGCGAACTTGTGGGTCGGGACACTATGCGATCTTGTCGATGGCTTCGGCGATCTCTCCGGTGTCGAAGATGTTGTCGAGTCGGTCGACGATGGTGCCGTCGGCTTCGAGTACAAAGAGCGCCGGCTCGTAGGTGAGCGAGAGCGAGTTGACCATCTGGGTGGTCGCACGGTCCTCTTCGATGCTGTCGAACACTTCGGTGTGGATCACGATCGGGGCCGCGTCGCCGCGGGACTCGATGTCGTCCATCAACAGGTCGAGGACCGGGCCGCACACGCCGGTCTGGCAAAAGCGCGGCGTCGAGACCATCAGCACCAGCGGACGGTCACCGCCGATCGCCTCGTCGAGGCTCATCTCGTGGAACGGGCAGGGCGGTACGCGAGTGCAGATCGGGTCGACATCGGCGTTGTTGTTCACGGTGGGCGTGGTGATGCCGGAGATCTGTTCGCCGATCTGCGGGAAGGGCACTTCCGACGCGTCCGATACTTGGAAGGCGGCGGCCAGTTGGCGGTCGTTGAAGGCCGCGCCTACCTGATAGACCCCGGGCATGGGCGGGGTGAAGCGAAGTGAGTAGTAGGGGCGGGGGAGGCCGCCCGAGCGGGCCGTGGTCGGGATTGGTTCGGTGACCACTTCAAAGATGGGCTGTTCCTCTGCGTCGGACGCGCCGGTGTCGCGAACCACTCGGAAGGTCAGTTCTTCAGGGATCTCGTTCAGGAAGGCGTTCTCGCCGTCGAGGACGCCAAGGGTCAGCCGCTGTTCACGGCCCGCTTCCACGAACCCGCCCTGTTGGCTGAAGTAGGCGATGAGCGAGGCCGGTTCACCGGCGACGAGGAGTTCGCCGTTGTCGACGCTGAGAGCTTCGTCGTCGCCACCGCCCCCATCGCCGTCGCCTCCGGCACTGTCATCGCCGTCGTCGCTGGCGCTGCTGTCGTCGGCCGAGGCCGCCTGATTTGTTCCCGAATCGCCGGAGTTGGAGCCGCCACACGACGCCAACACCGCGGCGGCGCCGGCTCCGGCCAACAGTTGGCGGCGGCCAACCAGGCGCGAGATCGCGGTGATTGTCGGGTCGTCGTCGGTGGCGTCAGGGCCGTCATCGGACTCGTGCGTCGCCCGGTGCATGAGGATCCTCCTGGGGGTAAACCAACTGGAAACGACGGTATCGGGTGGTTGGGCGTTCGGTAGTGCAGCCGCCCAATGTCACTCAAACCACACCACTCAAACCGCTGCTGGTGCCGATTCAGTCCCGACCCGCCGTTAGATTCGTGTGGTGACTCTCCAGTTCAGCGTGAACGGCTCCCAGGTTGAGGTGCCCGATGTGGGCGCCAGTCTGCTCGATGTACTGCGGGAGGATCTTGGCTGTTCATCGGTCAAGGATGGCTGCAGCCCGCAGGGTCAGTGTGGTTGCTGCACGGTTCTGGTCGACGGGGCGCCGCGGGTGTCGTGTGTAACGCCGGCCCGTCGGGTCGCCGGCCGCAACATCGTGACCCTTGAGGGGCTCGATAACGACGACCGCGATCGTTGGGCCCAGGCGTTTTGTGACACCGGTGCCAGCCAGTGCGGCTTCTGCACCCCCGGCATCGTGATGCGCTTCGCCGGCCTTGAGGCCAAAGCCGACGAGCGTGCTGCGGTCGACGAAGCGGCGGTGGCCCGGTCGCTGGCCGCTCATCTTTGTCGGTGCACCGGCTGGCGGTCGATCATCGATGCCTGGGATGCCGCCGCACCCGGCGACACTCCGGTGGCGATCCGCACCGGCGAACTCGATAGCGATGCCGACGATGCTCGTGCCCCAGCCCAGGAGCGGGCCCTGCTGGAAGGAGGAGTGCCTCAGCAGACCGGCCCCGAGGTGGCGTTGGGGCGGGGCGGGTTCGCCGACGACACCGCACCCGATGATGCACTGGTGGCGGTGCTGAACGCCGATGATGAGTGGGTGGTGGCGGAGTCTCGCGCCGAGGCTCGAGTTTTGGCCGGCAAGCGCCAGGGGCGCCGCACTACGGCTTCGGCCGCGGTGCCGTTGAGCCTGCCCGAGGGAGACTGGCTGCGCACGCTGCAGACCAGCTGGGTGGAGCCCGCCTATCTCGAGACCGATGCCTCCTGGTGTGAGCCCGGGGGCGCGCCCAGCTCCACTCTGGCCAACGGTGGTGCTTTCGGGTCGAAGGTCGATTCTGAGGTTCGTGAGGTGGCTCAACGGCTAGCCGAAGAGCACGGCCGGCCGGTGCGGGTGCTGTACTCGCGCGAGGACGCGGTGCGACGTGGTCCGAAGCGGCCACCGGTAGCTGCCGGTATTCGCGCCGACGGTTCGGGGGTGCTGCGTATCGGAGTGGGCCGGGGTTTCGGTTCGGGTGAAGGCCCGAATGAAGGCGATGGTCCGCCCGAGTGGTTTGGGGGCCTGGTCGCCCAAGTGGCTCAGGTGGCGCCCGGTCTTTCGGTTGAAGCGGTGGCTATCGCCGGTCCGGCCACCTCGGCGGCGATTCGCGGCGTTGGATGGGTTGAGGCCGCGGTCCTTCAGGCTGCGCTCGACCCGGCGGACCCGGCAGGATCTGATGATGACGGCTTTGGTCCGTGGGTGGTGTCGCCGGCCGCTGGTGCGGCTCGGGCTCGGCTGACAGGAGCCGATGGTGAACCGGTGATTGCGGTGGAGGTCGACGCTGGAGAGGTTCTTGATCCCGTTGTGCTCAACTCCTACTGCCAGGGTGCGGCTCACATGGCGTGGTCATGGGTCACATCGGAATCGCTCTTTGTTGACCCCGAAGGAGCGGTGCACGACCTCACCATCCGGTCCTTCGGTGTGGTCGGCGCCGCCGGCACTCCATCGATCGAGGTGACGCTGGCCCCTGATGCCGGGCCGATGGCCAGCGGCCGGGCGCCGGGAACCTCGGTAAATGGGTCCGACACCGTCTTTGCCGCAGTAGCGGCCGAGGTGTGGCGAGCCTCGGGCTGGGCGCCGGAGTGGCCCACCGGCGCTCTCCGGTAGGCAAGTCCCCGATATCTAAATTGGCGGTTCCCGCATGTCGTTGGCGGCCCGCGAGCGCTACTCTTCGGCGTTGTGAGCACCACTTCTCCCGGCGCCGCCCGTGGACCACTTCCGGTCTGGATCTATCTGGCCGCGACCGCCGTTGCCGCCCTGGCTGCGGTAGGGGTGATCTTTGGCCTTCGGGCCTTGAGCGGCGAGTCCGATGGCGCTGCGCCGGCCGCGGGCGATGGGTCCGGTGCCGCCGAATCGGAGTCGGCCGGTGGCGACTTCAACTTCTTTCCGAAGAACAACACCACCGTTGGTGCCCAGGTACCGGCCACGCCCTACCGCAACGCCGCCGGCGACGACGAAACCCTCGACGTGTACCGGGGCCAGCCGCTGGTGGTGAACTTCTGGGCGTCGACGTGTGCTCCCTGTATCACCGAGATGCCGGAGTTCGAAGAGGTGTTCCAGACCTATTCGGCCAGCGATGATGTGGCCTTCATCGGGGTGAACTTTGGCGACACCGCCGATGCTGCCCAGGAGATGGTCGAGCTCACCGGGGTTACCTACGACATCGGTCGCGATCTCGACCGCAAGCTCCTGACCGACTTTGGCAGCACCAGCTTGCCCACCACGGCGCTGGTCGATCCTGACGGCCGCATCGTCGAGGTCCGTACCGGTCCGGTTACCAAGGCCGAGCTCGGGTCGCTGGTAGAGGCTCTGCTGGCCGAATAGACAAAAACGGGAAATGTCGGAAGCTGACGCGCACTATCTGGTTCAGCTTCCGACATTTCGGCTGGGCGATCAGATGTGGTTGACTGAGGCGATGACGCAGCCTGTTGGTCCCTATACGCCCGTAGTCCGCGCCGGAGACCTGCTCTTCGTTTCAGGCCAGGTCGGCATCGTTGATGGTGCTCTGGTCGAGGGTGGGCTCGATGCCGAGGTGACCCAGGCCATGGCCAACCTTGCGGCTCAGCTCGAGTCGAACCGGGCGACGGTGAACGACATCACCAAGACCACCCTTTTTCTGACCGACATGGCCGACTACGCCCGCGTCAACGAGCTCTACATCGAGGCCCTGGGTGACCATCGCCCGGCCCGCAGTTGTGTGGCCGTGGCTGCTCTCCCGCTCGGGGCCTGCTTCGAAATCGAAGCCATCGCCAGCCTCCGATAGGGCTCTATCTGCCCTCCGGGCGGGCCGTTCGCCACGGAGGCTTTGGCTGGCAGGAACCCCAAAGGCCGCCAGGCCGACGGGTTCCCTTGGGGCCCTGTCCCTCTGTTGTTGATGGGGTGCCTTTGCCCGTCGGCCAGCCGGCTGTCGTTAGCGGGCTGGTGTTTGTTTTGCCCCGTGCGCTCTATTTGCCCTCTTGGCCCGAACAGTGGAGGGTGGTTGTCTGCACTGGTTGAGAGTGCGCGAGCCAGTGGGCGCTTGCCTAAGCCTTGCTGCCCGCCGACGCGTTCGCTCTGTTCTATCGAGAGCCGGGCAGGGCATGAGTGGCGGATTCTTTTGGCAATTCACCGAATTAGGACAACTGCACCATGAGCGTTTATCAACAGCTATACGAAAACGTAGCGTCGGCCTTACCCGATGATTGGGCGTGGGTAACCATCTATTGTGCCTACGGCGAAGAGCGGACCAGAACAATGGTCTACTTCGGCAATACAGAAGATATGCATAACCGTGAAAACGTACAGCCGCCGAAGTTAAGCGCGCTTTTACAAACGCTTAGACACCAGGTCGCACCGCCACCGACAGATCAATTCACTCACATCGAGCTGACTTTTGAGCGAAGTGGCAGTCACAGTTCTGTGCTCGGCTATGGGGAGCCCAACTGGGATGTCATGCCGATTAGCTGGCCGGACGACATCACTGCCGAAGAATACACCTACGTTGGTGCCTGGCCCAACGGCTTGATGGCTTCACGTGTCAAGCTGCTAAAGGATCCAAGATCGTCAAAAGGTGTGGCCATTATCCCTAGCGGCTGATCACACAATATGTGTTCTTATTGGATGCAGAATTCGTTTTGTTCTGGATCTTTTAGGGTG
>CALAML010000163.1 GCA_937925845.1 uncultured Acidimicrobiales bacterium
TGGCTTTGCCTTGTTCCCGCAGCTCTTCGGCTCGCGCGGCCAACGCAGATTTCTGGAGGGTGAGCCAGGTGGCGACACTTTGAATATCGGAACCCGCCTTTATGACGCCATCGGTGTCGAGGGTGTCGATCGGCAGGTCAGCCAGGCGAGAAACAACACCCACGATCGACGATGCCTGACTGCCGCCCAAATCGCGGCTGTTCGAGCCAGGGCCGTCCGCATCGGGGGCGTGGGAGTCGGGGCCGGTCGGCTTGGTGCGGTTCGAGCCAGTGCTGTTCGAGCCAGCGCTGTTCGAGCCAGTGCTGTTCGAGCTGGTGCTGGCGCCGCGGCCGCTGTCGGCTTCGTCGTGGTCGGGGCTGTAGCTGTCCCAACCGAAAGCGTTCGATGCAAAGCAGTCGGAATCGGAACGGTTAGGGCCGCCTGGAAGCATCCTTTCTCTGTTCCCATCTACAAAGCTGGAACGCATGTTTGTACAATAGTTGGTCCTGGTGGGAATGCAAGCGAAACCGGCAGAAACCGCCCGAAAAGCAGAAAAGTTTAGACCTTGTTCGATCCATCGCCCTGTCGTCGAACCTGCACCCCATCGAACCAACAGTCAGGCGGGCGTTCGACTTACGAGCTCCGCCAGCTCTGCTTTTTCCGTGGGCATCAAAACCAGGCGCCCACCCGCGTAGATACGGGCCTGAAGCACCCAGTTGCCCAGAGTCCCAGCACGATCCAAAGCGACGGGGTCTGGGCCCAACCGCCAGGTTGGCGGCATCCGGCGTCGTCTGGCAAGGACATATCCCTCGACTCACCTCGTCCGGTAGGGACGCCTCGAGAATGCAGCCAGCGGCGTCGGGGCCCGGACCGAGGCACATCAGTATTTTGGCGACACACCACGGTGAGATGATGGTGGTGTAGGTCGGCCTTGCGAGTGAAACCGATTGGTGGTCGATCACCTCGGCACAGAAATCGCCACGAAAGGATTCCCAACAACAAAGATCGGCTACCAACAGTTGACCGACTGGCTGTTGTCGTACGGGCACCTCCAACATGTAGGCGTCGAGGGCACCGGGTCATGGGGAGCGGGCCCGACCCGCTACCTGCATAGTCGCAATGTGGTCGTCGTCGAGGTCAACCGGCCAAACCGCCAGGACCGGCGACGATCCGGCAAGTCAGACCCACTCGACGCGATCGCTGCCGCCCGGGCCGCGTTGAGTGGTCGCAGCTCAGGCATCCCGAAAAATGAGTGAGACGGACCGGTAGAGGTGATACGCATGCTTCGTACCGCCTGCCGCATCGATCAGCAGCTCAGAGGGGTGGCCCCGCGAGCGCGCTACTTGCGGGCTGATCGAGATCGTCAGCACTAGCGGAGTGCGACATACGTAGAGAGCCGGAGCGATATCCCGGCTCAGGCTTGAGGAAAGTCCCGCAGCGGCTCAAACCAGAAGGTAGCTCACATCCGCCCAGCGCTGATTCGGGCTCCGACCCTTTAGCTGACGGTTTCGAGGACGCCGTTGAGTAGGGCCTGAGCTTCGGCCTGGGTGGTTGCGGATGCAGTCACCTGGACTTGGGCTCCCTCGATCAGCCAGAGGGCCGAGGCCACGGTGGCTTCGGTGTTGGGGATGGTGTAGTCGAGACGCCAGGTCTCGCCGGCTCGGGTGGTGATCGTTTGGTCGTCGGTGATGTTGAACCCAACCTGGTCGAGCTGGGTGCGGTTCTGGGTGATCAGAGCATCGAGGGTGACGAAGCCGGGAACCGGGGCGATGATCACGTTCATGTTGGTGGCGAAGGTCCCCGCGGTCGGCTGGATGGCGATGAGGTCGACGATGCTGAGCTGGGACTGGATCTGCTCCAGGTCGATCTGTTCAAGCCCGGCTCGGAACTCATCCGAACTAAGCAGCTCTGCCAACTCGTCAGCGTCCTGGATCACGATGAAGTCATCCGGAAGTTGGAAGTTGATGTTCTCGACGTTGACGGCCTGAAATCCGTCGGCCAGCGGTACCGGGTCGACTACCGGGAACTCTGTCGCATCGTCGTCAGCGTTGGAGTCATCGGCACCCGAATCGTCGGCCGAGGTGCCGTCAGCTTCGCTGTCAGCGGTCGAGTCGTCGTCGCTGGGCTCAGTGGAGTCAGCGGTCGAGTCATCAGCAGTCGAGTCGTCGGTGTTGGTCGAACCGTCAGCGCTGCTGTCATCGCTGGAGTCATCGGTGCTGTCGTCTTCGGTGGTGTCGCTTGAGTCGTCGGCGGCGCTGTCATCAGCGGTCGAGTCGTCACTGCTGGTCGAGTCGTCGCCGCTGCTGTCGTCGGCGGTGGAGTCGTCTCCGCTCGAGTCGTCGCTGCTGTCGTCATTCGTGGAGTCGTCTGCGTCTGTAGCCTCATCCGACTCGCTGCCAACCGTGAAGCCGCCACCATCGTCGGCGATCGCCTCATCGGAGGGGTCAGAGGAAGAGGAGTCGCCACAACCGGTAAGCAGCAGCAGGCTAACAACAGCCGCACCGGCGGCAGAACGGACACGTTTCACGTCAACTCCAGTGCGGGATGCACATATAGATGGCAGGGATCATCACAGGCTGGCGGCCAACGGCACTGTTGAGCTCACGAAGTAGAACGTTTTCCTGTAACACTTCTAACCCGATGCAAGAGTAGCCAACGGTGAGCCCAAGCTGGGCGCGCCGCACAGGTGGCTTCGGCTAGTACCCGCTCAACCTTTAGAAGTCGTCAACAACACGGTGCCCACAACGCCGTGCCCACAACGCCGTGCCAACAACGCGGTGCAAGCGGCACCGTGCCCACAACGCCGTGCCCACACGCGGTGCAGACGACGCGGTGCAAGCAGCACCGTGCCCACAACGCCGTGTCAACAACGCGGCGCAAACAACACCGGGCAAGCAACACCGCGTCAACGAGGCCGTGGTGTCAGCGGCGATCACCGCGGCAGCCGAGACCAGTGGTAGCCGTAGGGTGTCAACACTTCATCGCGTCCATCGTCGGTCAGCAGTGGGCAGGTGCTGCAGTTGCGTGCGGGCGGCACCCGGTAGGCCT
This sequence comes from uncultured Acidimicrobiales bacterium, assembly GCA_937925845.1. Lineage (GTDB taxonomy): Bacteria > Actinomycetota > Acidimicrobiia > Acidimicrobiales > CALAML01 > CALAML01. Next base: position 3,028 of record CALAML010000163.1, read on the forward strand.
GGCAGCAGACGAACCGCAACGCCATCGGCTCGGCCACTCCACCAGGTGGGGTGAGCGAGGCGATCTCGATCAGGTTCTCCGCACCCATCGCAGTGATGATGCGTTGCGCCGCGGCGAAAGAATCTGCACCTTCTGCCAGCGCCGCCACCCGCGGGAGTGCCGCTACCGCTACGGAAGCCGCCAGCCCTCGCAGAATAACCGGGTCGACCGAGGCCACCGTGCTGAACGAATCGGCGGCGACGGCCAGGTGCTCATCCCACAGCGTTGTCGCGAGACGCCGATCCAGCGCATCCTCATCGGCCACCGTCTCAACCGCCGCCCGATACCGGTCGGCGGTTTCTGTAACCTCACCGCCAGCACCGCCAGCACCGCCAATGACATGAGGGGCGTCGCCTCCGAGGCTTACGCCGCCCACATCCAGATCGGGCACTGCCTTACCGCCAGCGGCCGTCCTGTCGCTAGTGCCACCTTCACCGCTCGCAAGGTCGCCATCGCCCAGTTGTTCACCGTCGAGCTGATGGCCGCGTAGCGAGCGCAGCGCTGGGAAAAGGAGAGGCTCGCTGGTGGCAACCCGCAGGCTCACATTGGCGAGTGCCATGTCCGGGACCCGCCGATCCACAAACCAACTGGCCACCGGCAACAGCGTGAGCGATTGGCAGTAGTCCTTCCAGAGCAGCGTCGCCGCCGGTGACTGTTGGCGGGCGCCGACCCGCTTGGCGTTGGCGTCGACCAACCGTGCAATGGTGGCGTCGTCGGTCAGGATTGATTCGGCTGGCTGCCAACCAGCCGAGCCCAACGAGACGTCGGCGGCGTCTGCGGCGTTGGTGGCGCCATCGGCCGATGCTGCGCCCGCCCCCGAGCTCACCCATGCATCGGGCGGAGCCAGCAACGGAAGTTCATCGGGCCAGCGCAGGTGTCGCCGGATTCGCGACAGGCTCTGGGCTAGCGATAGCGGCGGGGGAACGGTGGCCATCAGCGCTCACGATACGCCGACGGCGACAGACTCGGACAGTGTCGGACCGAGACCGTGTCGCACCGAGACGGTGTCGGACCGAGACCGTGTCGCACCAGTCGGAAAGAAGCGGACAGTGGGACAGAAGCGGACGGGTCGGACCAGTCGGACAGAAGCGGATCGAGCCGAACGGGTCAAACAGGATCCGACCGAGCCGGACAGAAGTGGATCGAATCGGTCAGGTCAGTCAGCTCGGACCGAGTCGGCATGAGCCAGACGCCAGAGTTGTCGGTGCCTTGTCGCTTGTGATGAACTAGCGCTTCGTCGCAACCCGCCTGGGGTCGAGCACCGCTCGATGACCACAGGTTTTGGCCGGTGCGACCCCCGACCACTGCTCTGCGCCGTTGTGGCCCAGCGCAGTTGGGTCTTTGTGTTCCGACGCTCCGTTGCCGCAGTGCTGGTTCGGGAATCTGCTTCGGGAACGTGTTGTGGCGCTCGGCGCTGCCTGCATCCGACGACCTCCCGCTTCCCCGCGATTCACGTTGTGATTTGAGGAGGAACCCATGTGGTTTCTGACCCCTTGCCGGCGCGCCCGACGTGCCGCCGGCTTCTCCCGTCGCGGCCGTGCCGCGACAACGGCCACGGCAATGTTGACCATGGCCCTACTGGCTACCGCCTGTCCGACTACCGTTGTTGGCGAGAGCGCCCAGCGGGCCGAGGTGTGGCAGCGCATCCATTCGCCCTATGGAGACAATCTTGATGCCGGTCGCCATACCTTCGTTGGCTGGTGGCGGGATCAGGCCCGGGCGATTTACGCGCTAACCCCGGATCAGTTGGATCGGAGGTGGGTGCGCCAAGAAGGCCTACCTCGCCGACCCGACATCTTTCGTCTCGATTTCTCCACCGACTGGTGCGGGCCATACGGGGTCGCCACCACCGGCCCTGGGTGGGACTTTCATGCCGCCTGTTTGCGCCATGACTTCGCCTACCGAAATCTGAAGCTGATGGACCGTCGTTGGAACTGCCCGGGCGCGATCCGAACCCGCCATGGCCAGTGCCGCAACGAGTCCGGCCATCACGGGCGGGACTGGAACGAAGCGAACCGAAAACGGGTCGATGTCCTGTTTGTTCAAGACATGTTCCGACATTGTGATCGCCATCAGCCGTCGCGGTTGAGAAACACGTGTCGGGGCGTCGCCAATACCCTCTATCGACTGGTGAGGATCGGAGGCTAGGAGTCGCCTAGGAAGCCATCTGGGAGGCCATCCAGGTGAAGGATCGCCAGGGCCCGCTTTCGTCTCCTTCGGGCCCCGGCGGTAGCCTCCTGCGAGTGACTCGATCGATACTGTTCCTGGGCGGAACGCGCTCTGGGAAGTCGGCGTTGGCCGAATCAACGGCCCTCAGCATGGCCGGCGCGGCACCGGTTACGTATCTGGCCACCGGTCCGGTCGGCGACGATTCCATGCAGGAGCGAATCGCCGCCCATCAGGTTCGTCGGCCCGCGCACTGGACCACCAAGGAAGTCGGCGCCGATCTCGCTCCGGCGCTTCGGTCAACCGAAGCGTTGGTGCTGGTTGATTCGTTGGGCACCTGGGTGGCCGCTCATCATGATTTTGTTCTCGATATCGGGGAGCTCGTCGCGGCGCTGGCCGACCGTTCACAGGCTGGCCATTCCACCATCGTGGTGAGCGACGAGGTTGGCATGGGGGTCCATCCGGCGACCGATCTGGGTCAGCGATTCCGGGACGTACTTGGTGAAGTGAACCGGGCCGTCTCCCTTTCTGTCGATGAGGCGATGCTGGTGGTCGCCGGCCGCACGCTACGCCTCGATCGTCCGGAGTAGGCGTGCTCTCGGCGCTGGCTTTTCTCACGGTGGTTGGCCGGGCCGCCAACCCGGAGCCCAAGGCGGTGCCCTGGTTCGGTCCGGTCGGCGCGTTGGTGGGAGCGGCCGTGGGCGGCGCCTGGTGGGGTGCGTCGCACTTGTGGTCAGCCCTTATTGCGGCGGTGTTGGCTGTCACCGTGGATCTGTTCCTTACCGGGATGCTGCATTTCGATGGCCTGGCTGACAGCGGCGACGGGTTGTTGCCGCCAGTGGATCGGCCCCGTCGGCTGGAGATACTGCGCACGCCGGAAGTGGGGGCGTTCGGTCTGGTAGTGGTGGTGATCATCCTGGCTCTGCGCGTCGCCGCCTTCGCAGCTGTGGGTTCGCGGGTGGGCGGTGTCGATGAACTCGCGACCCACGCCGGCTTGGTCGGGCTGGTCGCCGCGATCTGGGCCGTGTCCCGATGTTTGGTGGCGGGTGCGCTTGGGGTGCAGCCGTACGCTCGCAGCACTGGGTTGGCCGAGCGATTTGTCGATCGTCGGTCTTCGCTCATCGCCCTTGTCGCCGCACCGGTGGCTGTGGCTGGTGGGATGGTGGTGGCCGGTTGGGTCGGAGCCGTTTCCGTGGTGGCCGCGGCGATCGGTGGCGTCGCGGTGTTGGCACTGTCTCAGCGTCGCCTCGGCGGCTTTACCGGCGACACTCTTGGTGCCGCCATCGTTGTTGGTGAAACGGTCGGGTTGCTGATTGCGGCGGCGCAGTGGTGAGCTTGCCGTTCACCATCACCGCCGGCCGGTGCGTCGGTGTCGGGGTCGGCGTGCTCGTCGATCGGGTGGTGCCCGAGCCACCGAATGCCTGGCACCCGGTGGCGCTGTTTGGTTCGCTGATGACCAAGCTGGAGCACGGGCTCTGGTCTGAGACCGAAACGTCCAACCGCGGTCGGGGTCTCGTGTACACCGCGGTCGGTGTTGCGTTCGGTGCCGCAACCGGAGCGGTTGTGGGGCGCGGCGCTGTGGGGCTTGGCGTTTTGGCCACGTTGGTGAACGGCGGCGGAATGCTCGGTCGGTCGGCCACGGCGATCGGCGACCTCCTGGTGAACGAAGATTTGGACGGGGCTAGAGCGGCGTTGCCGGCGCTGGTCGGTCGCGACCCAAGCCAGCTCGACCGCGCCCAGATCGCTCGGGCGGTGGTGGAGTCGGTGGCTGAGAACACGGTCGATGCGGTAGTCGCTCCGGCGCTGTGGGCTGTGGTTGCTGGCGGGGCCGGGGCCGCTGGGTACCGCGCCGTCAACACGATGGATGCCATGGTGGGATACCGAAGCGATCGGTATCGAGAGTTCGGCTGGGCTTCGGCTCGCCTCGACGACGTCGCCAACCTGGTGCCAGCTCGCCTCACCGCCACGTTGGTGGCTTTGGTCCGACCCGCCCAGGCCCAAGAGGTGGTGCGTTTGGTGCGTCGCGATGCTCGGGCCCATCCTTCGCCCAATGGGGGAGTGGCAGAGACCGCGTTTGCTGCGGCCCTCGGCATACACCTCGGCGGCACCAATACCTACGGAGACCGGATCGAGCATCGGGGGGTGCTGGGTGATGGTCCGGCTGCGACCGCGGCCGATATCGGCCGGGCCGTGCGCCTATCGCGCGACGTATCCATCGCGGCCGCAGGAATCGCGCTGGCGATCGCGGCGGCCCTGGTGGCACTCCAACCCCAAGGCCAAAGGCTGATCGATCGGATGTTGTCATGACCACCGGCTCGTCCTCACCGCGTATCGTCGTGGGCCCCCACGGTGGCGATGGCGATCGCCTGGCGGCGGCGCTGGGCATCGACCGGGCCGACGTGCTCGACCTGTCGATGAGCTTGAACCCGCTCGCCCCGTCGGTGGCCTCGATGGTCGCTCCCCATCTCGATCGTCTCGGTGTGTATCCCGATCCGACGGAGGCCCGAGCTGTTGCCGCCGAAGTGTTTGGTCGGACGCCATCCGAGGTGTTGCTCACCAACGGCGGGGCCGAAGCCATCGCCCTGGTGGCCTCCGACATGGGCGAGGGGTGGGTCGACGAGCCGGACTTCTCCCTCTACCGCCGGCATCTGCGAGCCCTCCGACCCGATGGGCCTCGTTGGCGATCCGATCCCCACAGCCCGAGCGGTCGGCTCGCCGGGCCCGATGAGGTCGCGTCGGTTTGGGATGAGGCCTTCTATCCGATCGCTACCGGCCGCTGGACCGCCGATCGCCGTGAGGCCATCACCGTCGGCTCGTTCACCAAGGTGTTTGCCTGCCCCGGTCTGCGGATGGGCTACGTGCTGAGTGCCGATACCGATCTGATCGCTCGCTTGGAGGCTCGCCAACCGCGGTGGGCGGTGAGCTCGTTGGCCCTTGCGGTGCTGCCCGACTTGCTGGCCGAGGCCCCGCTTGTGCAGTGGCGGGACGGGGTGGCGGAACTCCGGCGCAAGCTTGTTGCCCTTCTGGAAGCGCGTGGCTTCAGCGTGGAGGCGGGGGTGGCCAACTGGGTACTGGTCACCGATGCAGGCGACCTTCGCCACCAGCTCGGCGCCGAAGCCGTCGCCGTGCGCGATTGCGGGTCCTTCGGTCTGGACGACACCGTCCGCATCGCTGTTCCCGATGAGGCGGGCCTCATCAGGCTGGGTGCGGCCCTCGACCGGATCGACCGGTAGGGCAAGTAAGGCCGGTGATCCATCGGCCCAGCCTCGGGCTTCGTCGAGTCAGCACAGCGGGCGACCACGCCCGGCGGTCGAGCGGTCGGTGTCGGGTCGGATGCGCGCCGTGCCAACCCGGCCCGCCAATACTGGCGCGGCGCCCCCGAAGCTGGGACGATACCTTCGTGAACTTTCCCGCTGAGCTCCCCGCGCCCG
>CALAML010000164.1 GCA_937925845.1 uncultured Acidimicrobiales bacterium
TGAAGTCGACCTGCACTTTCGACGAGGCCAGCCGCGATGCTGCTAGTTCCTGGCCGACGGTGGCCGGGTCGATGGCAAAGACCCGTTCGACCTCCGGTGGGTAGTAGGGCAGGTTGGTGCCCGAGCCGAACCCCGGCTCCACCAGGGTGCCGTGGGCCCCTTCGAGACAACGTGCTCTCCACTTGCCCAATCCCGGATCTGAACAGACTTTGTCGATGAGCCGCGGCAACACCTTCTCCCGATACACGCCCATTGCCAGACCTTACGCGTTGGCCTGTCGAAACGACCCGCCGGAGGGCGGGAGCATCACGGTGCGTGCTGGCCATCTCCGTTAGGGCGACGGCGTGGTTCAGCCGGTCTCGAAGCTGACCGGGTTTCGCAGTGCTTCACCTCGGAGGTGGCGGCCGACGTTGTCGGCGAAGAAGGCGTGGGTGGCACCAAACATGGCGGTGGGCACTGCTGCGTTGTGAAACGACAGCGCTACCTTCGGCTCGTCCCAGAGCGGGTGGTCGTCGGCGAGGGGTTCGGTGCTCGTGACGTCGAGGGCGGCGGCGGCCAGATGTCCGGACCGAATCGACTCGAGGAGGGCCGATTCGTCGACCAGGCTGCCTCGGCCCACGTTGCAGAAGAAGCCACCGGGGGCCATGGCGGCAAACGCCTCGGCGTTCATGAGGCCCTGGGTGGTAGGGGTGTTGGGAACTGCGGCCACCACCGCGTTGGAAACCGCAAGCATGTCGAAGAGCTCGGCTGCCGGATACAGCCGGTCTACTCGGGGGTCGGTGTCACCGGGCTGGGCACTCTGGCGGGTCGCGTGCACTTCCATATCAAAGGCTCTGGCGCGACGCGCCAGCTCGCTGTTGATCGCTCCGAAGCCGATCAATCCAAGCGTCTTGCCCCGGAGCTCATCGCCGAAGAGTGGTTGCCAGGTGTGGGATCGCTGGCAGTCGGCGATGGCCCGAAACCGCTTGTAGTGCTCAAGAATGCGACCGAGGGCGAACTCGGCGATGCCGGGAGCATTCGACCCCGAGCTGGAGGTGATGGCCAGACCGTCGGGCTGGGTGCATGACCGAAACTGATCGGCCCCGGCGCCGAAGGCCTGGAGGAGCTGAAGGTTGGGAGCGAGGTTGGCCAGGTCGACGGGGATGTCGAGGGCCAGGATGGCGTTCGCTCGCTTGAGCACATCGACCAGCTCCGCATCGAGCGGAGGCTGACTGGCGGCCCAGTCCTCGTCACCGGCACCTCGGGCCGCCCGTCGATCAGGGGTCTCCTCATAGGGAGCCAGCACCACCTCGATCGAGGGGTCAATGGCCTCCAACTCGGCGATGGCATGGTCGAGTCCGCCGGGTTCGGTAAACCAGATGGTCGGATAACAGATAGCGACAACGAAGCTGCTCACCGCCATACCGTGGCACAACCGGCGTGTCCGATGCGTACTTCGGTTCGCGAACCGATCGGCCAACCGCATTGGCTCTGCCGCCGAACCAGCGATAGCGCTATTGATATTGCGATATTGATATTGCGCTATTGATACTGACCGACGGCGCTGGTGGTGGCCGCGATGTATCCGCCGCCGAACTTGATGGCGTGGACCGCGAGCGGGGCCAGTTGGTGCAAGTGGATACGATCCTGCCATCCGTCGGCGAGCGGGAACGTTTCGTTGTAGGCGGGCACGGTGTCTGAGGCCCAACCGCCGAACAGCGCCATCATGGCCAGGTCGAACTCGCGGTGCCCTCCGTGGGCCGCAGGGTCGATGATCCAGCTGACGCCAGTGGTATCAACGATCCGGTTGCCGGCCCAGAGGTCGCCGTGGAGCCGGGCCGGAGCTTCGTCGGCAGCGCCGAAGTCACGGAGCCGGCCCGCCACCGCTTCGAGGCCGGCGATGGTGGCGGCTGGCAAGGCCTCCGTATCGGCGGCGAGGCGGGCTAGAGGGAGTAGTCGTCCTTCGGCATAGAACTCGGCCCAGGTGTCAGCGGGCTCGTTCGGCAGGCCACGGCTGCCGGTAGGGCGACGATCCTCGCGTCCAAAACTGGGGGCGCCAGCCTGGTGGAGCGCGGCCAGGGCCCGGCCGAAGTCGGCGTCGCTGCTGGGCCGCCTGGCCGTTTCATCAATCCATTCCAGTACCAGCAGCGGTGTATCGGAGCCGACGGCAAGGACTTCGGGCACCGCCAGGGCGTCGGCGTCACGGAGCCAGCGCAGGCCGCGGGCCTCGGTGTCAAAGAACTCCGGTGCTGCGCCCGCTTTGGTTTTGGCAAAGACAGTTTCACCCGTCTCCAGCTCCATTCGGAAGGCTTGGGCCACATCGCCGCCGCTCAACGGTCGGGTCGCCTGCACCGCGGTGCCAAGGGCCGCCGCCACGGCTTGGGCTATCAAGACTTGGCCCCGCGGTACAGTCTCTCGGCGTTTCCACTCAACATCGCGAGCCGATCGTTCGGGCGAAAGCCGTCGGTCCAACCGATGATCAGCTGAACGGTCTGTGCGTAGCTGAGCGGTTGGGCGGTGGTGGCGTCCACTTCGCGATGCTGGGGCCAATCGGTTGCCAGAACTACACGGTCAGGGCCGAAACGCTCGGCCACCGCACCAAGCATGGCCCGGGCCCGCCCCGGACCATCAGCACCGGTCGCCTCCTGGGCGACGAGGGTTGGGGTGAACTTGGCGATGAGGTTCGGATAGGCCGCCAGTTCCCAAAGCGGCACCGCTGAGTCGAACGGCGCGCCTCCGGAGAAGTCGGCGAACCCGCAGTGGTCAAGGACCATCTCCACCTCGGGTCGACTTTCCAGCTGGGCGGCCACATGAGCCAGGTCGTGAGCCTGCACACACACCGACACCGTCAGCCCGAGGGCCGCCGCGGCATCGATGAGATCGTCGCCGACCGGAGTCCCCAACCACACCGGATCCGGCGTTGGGATATGAAACAGTCGTACGCCCGCTACACCTGCCGCGGCCAACGCTGCGAGCTCTTGCCGGATCGTTCCAACCCCGCCACGAGGATCAACGATGGCTACGCCAACGAGGCGATCCGGCTCCGCGCCGATCGTGTCGATGAGGTAGCGGTTGTCGGTGCCGTATGCCCCTGCGGCCTGCACCACCACGGCGCCGGAGCACCTGGCGCGAGTCAGGTTCTCCACCAAGGCCGAGCCCGAGGTGTCGATCGACGTTGTCTCCCACCACGGCCCGTTGGCCAGCTTCGTCGCGATCCGCGGGTAGCGGTCGATGTCGGCCGACACCACATGCACATGGGTGTCGAACAGATGCAGCGGCCCCGAGGCGTCGGTCACCGCGGGGTGATGAAGGTGGTCCACTCTTCAAGGGGCATGCGCGGGCTCTCAAGGGTGTTGACCGCAGCGTTCGGGTCGGCCTCGCCGATGGCTACGGCGCAGAAGATGGTTTCTTCCTCGGGGGCCTTCACGTACTCCGCCACCGCGTTGCCCCACATGGCCCAGGCCTCCTGGGGGCAGGTGTTGAGACCCGCTTCTTCGGCGAGCAGCATGAAGGTTTGCAGAAACATGCCGAGGTCGGACCATTGTGGTGGCCCCATCCGGGCGTCGATAAAGCAGAAGATGGCGGCTGGAGCCCCAAAGAAGGTGTAGTTCTCCGCCATGCGAGCCAGGCGGGCGCCTTTGTCCTCTCGGGCGATGCCAAGTTTCTCGTACATCATTTCGCCGAGCTCAAACCGGTTGGTTCGATACGGGTCCCACAGCTTCGGCGGATAGATGTCATAGGCCGGTGCTTCGATCTGGCGCTCGCCGAGGAAGCTCTGGAAGTCGGCCATGGTGTCGGAGCCGATCACATAGATCCGCCACGGCTGAACGTTGCCGCCGGACGGGGCGCGAGCCGCTCTTGTCAGGAGGTCGCTGATGATCTCGTCGCTCACCGGGGTATCGGTGAAGGCTCGAATCGTTTTGCGTTTGGCCACTGCGGTGCTCACGTCCATCGCCGCAGCGTAGTTGGCCCGAACCTCACCGACAGCCTGCCGCTACACGAGGCCGAAATCCTGTGGACGGACGAAGTTGAACTGCAACGACATGCTGCATCGACAGAGCGAGCCATCGTGGGCAAACACGACGCTGCTCAGCTACCGTGGGGTCAGCGATTTCGGGCGTCCGGAGCGGGCTGATCCGCTGTCCACCCGTTATCGAGGAAGATCCGCACCTGCTCTAGTGCTGCGCTCGACGGAGGAGACACCAATGACTGACATCGCTGAGGATCTCGGGGAGTTTGCCCCGAAAGAGGGTGGCCCTGAGCTGAACATGCCTGAGGTGTCTGAAGACTTCGAGACCGAGCGTCGCAACCGCAAGGAGCGTTTGGCCGCTGGCCTTCGGGTGATGGGGCGACTGAACCTGGCCGAGGGCGCCGCGGGCCATGTGACCGTTCGCGACCCGGAACACACCGATCACTTCTGGGTGAACCCGTTCGGTTCGAACTTCAAGCTGATGAAGGTGTCCGATCTCATCCTGGTCAACCACGAAGGGGATGTGGTTGAGGGCGACAAGCCGGTGAACGCCGCCGCCTTCGCCATCCATTCCGAGCTGCACTCCGCTCGCCCCGATGTGATCGCCGCCGCCCACTCGCACTCGATGTTCGGCCGCACCTTCTCCACGCTTGGCCAACCGTTGAAGATGATCAGCCAGGATCACACGATGTTTTACAACGACGTGGCCCTGTGTAATGCCGGTAGTGGCGCCGTCGTGCTCGATACCGAAATCAGCCGGGCCATGGCCGGTGCTCTTGGCGACAAGAAGGCGCTGATTCACCAGAACCATGGCCTGATCACCTGCGGTGGCAGCGTCGATGCCGCCGTGTGGTGGTTCGTGGCCCTGGAGCGCTGCTGCCAGAGCCAGTTGCTCGCCGAAGCCGCCGGTACGCCGATCGAGATTCCCGACGACCTGGCTCAGGCCGGCTACGACGCCCAGGGCTTCGACCTGGCTGGCTGGTTCCAGTTCCAGCCGTGGTGGGACGAACTCGTCGAACGCGAGCCTGAGTTCCTCAACTAGTTCCGCTTCACTGGCGGCTTGTCACCCGTTGGCGTTCAGCCAGTCGAGCAGTATCCGGTTGACCTCTTCCGGTTGATCCTGTTGCACCCAGTGACTCGCGCCGGGCAACCGGTGGAGGGTGAAGTCCTGCACCCAGTCTTCGGTGCCGTCGGTGCACTCCACTCCGAGAGCGGTGTCCTGTTCACCCCACACCATCAGGGTTGGGGTGGTGATAACGCCGACCGGCTTCTCCTGAAACTGACGTGATGCCTTGGTTCGAATGCCGCGGTAGTAGTTGACCATGGCGGTGGCCGCCCCCGGTTGAGTCCCTGCATCGCGGTAGTGGGCCAACACGTCGGGTGGAAACTGTTCCGGGTGGACCGCCATGTTGGTGAAGGCCTTCTCGAACGCATCTCCGCCGCGGGCGTTGAGGGCTAACTCCGGCAGTTTTGGGATCTGGAAGAAGGCGATGTACCAGGACTTCCTGAGCTGAGCCCAGGTACGAAGCCGTTGCTCAAAGACCTTCGGGTGAGGAACGTTCATGATCACCAGCCGGTCGAGAAGCGACCCGTGGTGGATGGCCACGTACCAGGCGATCGCCGCGCCCCAGTCGTGGGCCATCAACGTGACCTCTTCCACGCCGTGTTCCTCACGGGCCAGGTTGATGAGACCTACGACGTCGGCCACCAGCACCGGTAACGAGTAGTTCTCGATCCCAGTCGGACGATCGGTATCTCCGTAGCCCCGCAGGTCGGGAGCCCAGACTTGATAGCCGGCATCAGCCAGTACCGGGATCTGATGGCGCCACGACATCGAAAGCTCGGGAAACCCGTGCAGGCAGAGGACGAGTCGGTTCCCCTCGCCGCCATGAGCAACGTTGAACGACAGCCCGTTGGCCGAAAGCTGCCGATAGTGAAGGTCGAGGCTCAGGTTGGCCAAGCCGGTGTCGCCGTCAGCGATCGGTTCAGTGTCATCGTCCATTGCCCGACCTTAGGAGAACTGAACCGCGGCCACACTGACAAGCCACGCTGACAACGTGTGCCGGTACCGATGGGCCTCGGCCGCGGCCAAGGTGTGCCCTCGCCTTCTCGATTCGGTTTCCGACCAACAACCGATCGTTGCTTCCAACCGTTGGCGAAACCGGTTGGTCTTGGCGGCTTGAGACACTTGCGCCAGCTCCGACCACCGACTTGAATTGACTAGAACAACTATTCCAATCGTGCGACTTGATGCGAAGCTGGCCCGACCAGATTGCCGGCTGGCCCCTCGCTCGCCAAGTGAGCCAGCGGGCCGGTGAGCACCGCCGGAGAGGACATCAGCGATGCAGGACTTTTCGGGTCGAGTGGCAGCAATCACCGGAGCAGGCTCAGGGATTGGCAGGGGGCTGGCAGAAGCGCTGGTGGCTCGCGGTGCGCCGGTTGCTCTCTCCGATATCGATGAGGTGGGCCTGGCTGAAACCGTCGGCCGATGTGAAGGCCGGGGTGTAAAAGTCACCTCGCGTCGACTCGACGTGGCTGATCGTGATGATGTGTTTGCCTGGGCCGACGAGGTGGTCGACGCCCACGGCCAGGTCAACATGATCTTTAACAACGCCGGTGTCGGTCTTGGGGCGTCGGTGTCGGGCATGACCTTCGAAGACTTCGAGTGGTTGATGGACATCAACTTCTGGGGCGTGGTGAACGGCACCAAGGCATTCCTCCCTCACCTGCGAGCTTCCGGTGAGGGCCATGTCATCAACATCTCAAGCGTGTTCGGGTTGGTCAGCATCCCATCGCAGTCGGCCTACAACGCCGCCAAGTTTGGCGTTCGGGGCTACACCGATGCTCTGCGGATCGAACTCGAGATCGAGGGGGCGCCGGTCTCGGCCACCACGATCCATCCGGGCGGCATCGCCACCAGCATCGCCCGCAACTCCCGTCGCCACGACAGCGTGCGCACCATCGGCGGCGATCCGGAGGAAGCGATTGCCGAATTCGAGAAGATGTTGCGGACCACGCCGGAGAAGGCGGCCCGCCAAATTCTGAAGGCGGTGGAGCGCAATCGTCGCCGGGCGCTCATCGGTCCCGACGCCAAGGTGTTTGATCTGGTGTCCCGACTGCCAGCCGGTCTCTACCAACGAGTTCTGGTGCAGGGTTCCAAGCGCCAGATCGCCAACGGCTCCTGAGCTCCTGACGTCGGTGTCACCCTGGTAGGCCGACGAGCCGGACACCTACCAGTCGGTGGGTTCGTAGTCCTTCAGAAACTGGCCCCATCGGTGTTCGCCGGTGTTGGCTCCATCGATAATCGGGTCGACGATGCGCGCCGCACCATCGACGATGTCGAGCGGCGGGTGGAATCGATGCTCTGACGTCTTCTGTTTGGCGATAGCCACCGGATCTTCGTCGCTCACCCAACCGGTATCGACGCTGTTCATATGGATGCCGTCGGCGTGATAGTCGGTCGCCGAGGTGCGGGTCATCATGTTGAGGGCGGCCTTGGCCATGTTGGTGTGGGGATGACGGGTGGTCTTGTAGCGGCGGTAGAACTGACCCTCAACGGCCGAGACGTTCACGATGTGTTTGTGCTCGCCCGGGGTTCGCACCATCAGCGGCTTGAGTCTTGCGTTGAGCACAAAGGGGGCCACAGCGTTCACCAGCTGGGTCTCCAGAAGCTCCACAGATGAGACTTCGTCGAGCAGCAGTCGCCATGAGTTCCGGTCGCGAAGGTCGACCTGCTGGCGGTCCTGGTCGAGTTGGCCATCGGGGAAAAGGTCGGCTTGGGCCCGAGCTTCATCCGGCAAGAGTGGCGTCTGGGAAAGCTCAGCGGCCCTGGTGAGGCCCGGTACCGAAGCCGGATCGATGGCCACCGGAGTCGACGGTTCAGTGCGGTTGTCCTCCGGGTTGTCGGGTTCGGTTCCGGTGCCAGTCGCCGTCGGCAACATGTTGTACCCTCGCAGCCCTTCATAGCCACCGACCAGCCTCAGAACATCGTCAGGAAGTTCGTCGAGTTGGGCTGTCTCCTGCTCCATCATGTGGCGGTAAAAGTCCGGCGGGCGGCGCACCGTTTGGCAGGCGTTGTTGATGATGTGGTCGAGTCGGGTCCGGGTCGCGAGGAGGTGTTGGCAAAACGCTTCGACGCTCGGGGTGTGGCGCAGATCGAGTCCGAACACTTCAAGCCGGTCGCCCCAGTCGGCAAAGTCGGCTTCGGCGGCGTACCGAGCGGCCGCATCTCGGGGAAAGCGGGTGGCCACGATCAGCTCGGCGCCACAGCGCAGCAGCTTGATACCGGCCTGGTAACCGATCTTGACCCGACCGCCGGTCAACAGCACCACCTGACCGGAAAGGTCGGCTAGTTCCGATCGCTTGGCGAAGTTGGTCTCGGCACAGCGCGGGCAAAGCTGATCGTAGAAGTGGTGGACCTGGCGGTACTTCTCCTTGCACACGTAGCAGTGTTGTTCTTCGATGGTCTCCCGAAACGGTGGGGCCTCGGGGTCGTCATCGACGTCGTGCTGTTCGAACTCTTCAGGCGGAAAAGTGTTTGGGGTGGTGAACACCGGCTTGGCTCGAAGTGTTCGAATGCCGGTGTTGTCGAGCACTTCTTCATCGTGAGCCAGCTTTTCGGCTCGGCGCTGGCGGCGCTTGGCTTTAGCTCGGCGGCGCCGTTCTTCAGGGTCGTCGCAGTAGACGTCGCCAGCGGCGGTGAGAAACTCGGCCCGCTCCTGCACCGACAGGCTTCGCAGGAGCTCCTTGTCGCCAGCGATCTCGCGTAGGAGGGCCGAGGCGGCCAACAGCTGGTCTCGCCGAGCAGCGTCATCATCGGGCAAAGGCACGGCCCGACTGTACTGGCGACCGACACAAACCGGAATCTGGGCCGCGCCAAACCGGGTCTGAACTGGCCCAGACCCCTCAGGGACCCGGTCGGTCGGTGTGTCTAGCCGAAGAAGAGTTCCCAGATGAGGTCGCTGGCTGAGATTTCCTGGGTGACGTAGCCGAGCGCTTCGATCTCAAGTGCTCCGGGCCACG
>CALAML010000165.1 GCA_937925845.1 uncultured Acidimicrobiales bacterium
GATCACCGCCTTCCAGGCCAAGTATCTGCTTCGGGTGTTCCTGCGTCAGTTCCGTGATCCGGCGCAGGCGCTTGAAGAACTGAACAGTCAGATGTCGGCCATGGATCGCGGCGAAGAGTTCATCTCGCTGGCGGTCATCGTTTTCGATACCGACGCCGGCGCGCTGCGTTATGCCTCGGCCGGACACCCTGCAGCTCAGCTGTGGCACGACCGGGAAGTGCGCCCGCTCACCTCGACCGGTGCTCTCCTGATGCTCGACCCGGGTTCCACCTACTACAGCCGCGAGATCCCGCTCCAGGTCGGCGACCTGTGTCTGCTCTACACCGATGGTCTTGCTGAAGTGCGTGACGGCTCAGAGATGTTTGGTGAGGAACGCATCGCCAACACCCTGCGCCGCGACCCGGGCATCGCTCCCGACGTGCTCTGCAAGACACTGCTTGAGGCGGCCCGTGATTTTGCCAGCGGAGCCATCGCCGACGACGTCGCCATCCTGGCTATCCGCAAGACCTGATCTGGATGCCCTGGTGTGACGACTGCGAGCGGTTCTACAACCCCAACACCCTGACCGCCGAGCAGCACTGCCCCAAGGGGCACACAGTGGATCAGAGTGAACCGGCGGTTGACGGCCCGGTGCGAATTTCGAGATACGAGGCTGCTCGTGAAGCCGGTGTGCCGTGGCATTTTTGGTTGCTGGTGGGGGCATTGATCATCTATTTAGGTTGGAGAGCGCTGGAGGGGGTCCTGTGGGTGGTAGGTCAGCTCTTCTGAGCTGAGTGGGGCTGAGTGGGGAGGCCTCCCCTTAGGCTCTTCTACCCACCCAGGATTAGGGTCGTTCCCATGCCTTCATCCCTGGTTCGACCCACATCTCCAGCTCAATCGTGGCGCTCACTTGCGACCCTGACCATTGCCATCACTGCAATGGTGGTCGCCGTTGCCCTCGGATCCTCCGCTCCCGCCGGTGCCCAAGCCTCAGCGGCGCCTGATGGATCGGACGTGACGCCCATCACCGGGCCTCCGCCAACACCGAACCCGGAGTTGTTGGAACCAACCGAGGAGACGCTGGAGCTCAGTGTGGATCCGGCCTATCTGGATCAGACCCGGGGCTTGATGAACTGGCTGGTCAACGATGTCCACGGCTACTGGGACGGCCGAGCCAACGTGACCACTGCGGTCAACTACCGCTGGATTCCACGTGGTTCCGACATCACCAGCAGCTGCGGTCCGGTTCGTGACGTGCTCGCCGCCTACTGCTCTCGTGACGACCACATCTACTTCTCCGAGACCTTTGCCGTGTTTACCCTGAACCAGTTTGGTGACGGGGCGCTGGCCTACGTGATGGCCCATGAGTACGCCCACAATGTGCAGTCGGAGCGGGGTCGCCGCAACGGCTCAGACGACGATGTCGACATCGTCGTCGCCGAGCTGCACTCCGATTGTTTGGCTGGCGCTTACCTGGGCGATCTGCGTGAGCGTGGTCAGCTCGAGGAGGGTGACTACCGGGAAGCCCAGACCCTCGCCGTCAACCTCGGCGATGACGACCACGGTTCGGGCATCGCCCGTCGCAACGCCTTACATCGCGGCTTCCTCCAGGGTGCTGCGTCGTGCTGGGATCGATGGGAGCTGCCCAACGTGAACGCCGAAGCGCTGGCCCGGCGGGCCGGCACCGTGGGCTGATAGTCAGCCCGCCAGGGATGTGACAAACAACTGGGAAATGAGCTGTCGCTCGGTAACCCCCACCCGGTAAGGTTGTGGCCGTACGGGCTGTGGCGCAGCTTGGTTAGCGCGTCGGTCTGGGGGACCGAAGGTCGGAGGTTCAAATCCTCTCAGCCCGACCAGAAAGTGAGGCCCCGACGAACTGCGGAATCCGCAGGGAGTCGGGGTTTCGTTTGTTTTCTGTGTCGATTTCTGCGGTATCGACTCTGGTCGTACGGCTTGAGTTTTCGCACCGACGCCGGGAACGGCTTTGACGATGACCCAATTTTGATGGGGTTCCGGGCTAGCTTTTTGGCGTGGTTGCACCGGCGTCCCCCCGTGTTCGGTTGACGCCGATGCGCTTGGCCATCGTCGCCATGGCTTTGCTGGCACTGGTGCTTTGGCTGATGGTCGCGATGAACATCATTGCCAACCTCGATTCGGGCGGAGAGTCCTCGGCGGCCCGGGCCGATAGCTCGGCCACCGACGGCCGGGCCGGGCTCGAATCCGACGGCGCCGCCGGAGCGCCGGTCGCGGGCCCAGGGGCCGACGGCCGTTGGCAGATCATGGCGGTGGGTGACTCGATTACTCAGACCTATCAGGGCGGGTACTCGTGGCGGTACTTCTTGGATGCTCATCTTCGGGCCAGCGATGTTGATTTCGACATGGTCGGCCCGCAGCAGGGTCCGTTCGCGCTTGCCAACGTGCGGCCCGGTTTCAACATGCCGGTCTCGGGGTATGCCCAACCGGCGGGATGGGACGTTGACCACGCCGCCAGAGGGGGCCGGTCGCTCAAGTTCTACGCCAACGCCAGCCTCGGTCGCGATGCGATGAGCGAGGATGCGCCGCCAAGCGGCCAGAATGCGGAGACCGACTTTGCCAACCACCGGCCCGACGTCGCCATCGTGATGCTCGGCACCAACGACCTGTTGCTCGGCAGCGAAGATGAGTTGGCCCAGCGGGGCTATTCCGAGCGCGACGCCGCCGCCGACTTGGCCCGGATCGCCGAGATCGCAGCCGACGCCAACCCCAGTGTCGGGGTGCTGTTTGTGGCCCCGCCGCCCACGCTGGGGGAGTACAGCCCCAACGGTCGGGAGCGGGCCGCCGTGCTTCGCCAGTTGATCCGCTCCACCGTCACCGACCTGGCTGAAGCTGGAAGTGCTGTCGCCTTTGTTGACGGTGCGGTCGGGTTCGAGCCGGAGGAGCATCACATCGACCACACCCACCCGAACGCCACCGGTGACTGGATCATCGCTCGCAACATCGCTGGTGCGCTGGCTGAGGACTTCGGGCTTGGGGGCACGGCTTTCGGTGTGGCCCGTGCCACGACTCCCGCCAATCCTGGAGTGGTGCCCGGGTAGCCGGGCACCCAATGCCTATTGGGAGACTGGCACAGGCGTAGCCAGGTAGTCGGCCACGGCGACGGCCACGAGGGCGTTGGCAATATCGGTGAGGTGGAGGCCGTCGGCCTTGCGGAACTCCACGGTGTTTCCGTTGTGGTCGGTGCCGGTCCAGGAAAAGACTCCCGCCGGGGCCAGGATCGGGTTCCAGTCGATCTCTTCGATCCAGGGCTGCTCGGCGCGAAGCCGGTCGTAGTCCCGCTGGAAGCTGGCCATGCGTTCGGGCAGGGGACCATAGAACGGGTTCGGGTCGGAGATCGGCACACGAACCATCACCATGCGGGCACCGGAGTTCCGTATCTCGTCGGCCATAATTCGGGTGAGTTGGTCGTGGGCGGCAAACATCTCGGGCGAGTCGGGTTCGACGACGTTGCCGTCGATCGAGCGAAGTTCCGGACCAGAGCCAACGGCTCGGCGTCCGAAGCAACACGACTGGAACACGACCAGGTCGGGGTTGAACGAGGCCAGCGAACTACGCAGTTCATCGAGCCAGGGGACGTCGGCTTCCAAGGGTCCCTCGGAGGGTCCGCCAATTACCTGAGAGGCGATACCTCGCTGGTTCAGCGCCTCGCTGAGGAAGGGAAAGAGGTCATGGCTGAGAGAGTCGCCGAGCACCAGAACCCGTTCGGCGCTCACCGGTTGGGGTGGAGCCGTGGTTGTTGGCGGCAGCGTGGTTGGGGCGACGGTGGTCGAGGTGGCTGGTGGAAGCGTGGTGGTGGGGGCGGGAGCCGTCGGGCGGGGCGTGGCCCGTTCGGGTTCGGTCGTGCTCGGGGGCGGAGCTGCGGTGGTTGCGGTTGTCGGCGGGATGGTGGTCGTGGTGGTGGGAGCGCTGGTGGTGCTCGACGAACTGGTTGTGGTGGAGGCGCTGGTAGTGGTCGGTGCAGCACTGGTGGTGGTTGCCGGGGGATCCGCGGATTCGGGCGAGATCTCCTCGGTCGACTCAGCATCGCCCAAGCGGGCCTCGCCGGTCCCGTTGCTGTTGGTCGTCGTGTCATTCTCAGAGTCGCCGGTCACCGCCGTTTCGTCCTCGACACTTTGGTTGCGGCCGGCGGTGTCGGAGTCCGCGAGCGCGGCCGGGACGACGGGCCCGTGAAACTGACTCGGGTCGATGATTGCCGACAACGGTTGGGCTTCGTCGTTCCGGGTTTGGGTTGCCCCGGCCACTTCAGGTTCTGACTCGATGGTCGGCGCTTCGCCAACGCTGGGGGCGGCGGTCTGCTGGGGCACGGTCGCGGCGTCGGCCGATGGCGCTGCGGTGATCGACGCAATCAGGTCGCCAGCGTCGGGGCGCTCCACTGAGCCGGTGCCGATGGCGATGGCTGCCACCACGGCTACCGCTGCGGTGGCGCCGGCCAGAAATCGTCGCGGCGAAAGGGCGGCCATGGCTCCGGCTCGGATCGGCTGTTCCACCAGCCGGTAGCTGAGGGTGGCGGCGGCGAAGGAGACGGCGAGGCGAAGTCCAAAGAGCACCCAGCTGTTGTCGATGCCGGTCCTGAGCGGGGTGAGCCAGAGGAAGATCGGCCAGTGGTAGAGGTATAGGCCGTAGGAGATCTTGCCGGTGAACACCAGCGGGGGCGTGGCCAACATCCGCTCAAGCGGACCCTTCGAAATGGTGCCGACGATGGCCACCACCGACACGAAGGAGATCAGGGCAAACCCACCGTCGTAGAGCCACCCCGAGACCGTCGACGCGGTTGATGACCACCACGCCAGTGCGGCCAGCGCCACTGCTGCGGCCGCGCTCAGTTTCCGACCGTTCGCCGGGCTCTGGAAGGTTTCGCGGAATCGCATCACGATCACCGCGGCGGCCACACCGGCCAGGATTTCGAACATGCGGGTATCGGTGCCGAAGTACACCCGGTCCGCGGCGTTGGCGCCACCGAGAGCAAAGGTGGCGATAAACGAAACGGCCATGAGGGCCACGGCCCCGAGACCGAGAAGGGTGGCGGCTGAGTCCCGCGACCCGCGTCGCACGAGATGGATCCCGGCAAAGATCAGCGGGAACAGAATGTAGAACTGTTCCTCGATGGCGAGGGACCAAAAGTGTTGAAGCGCCGACGGGTCACTCGACGCTCCGGTGTAGCCCGCCTGGGTGGTGACCTGGCGCCAGTTGAAGATGTAGCCGAGCGACGCCAGGGCGTCGTTGTCGAAGCGGGACAGCTGGTCGTTGGTTCCCGAGGTCACCGTGAAGAGAGCCGCTCCGATGATGGCGATGAGCGAGGCCGGCAACAGCCGGCGAAAACGTCGCCGCCAGAAATCCGTGAGCTCGATACCGGCTTGGCTGGCCCGACTGGCTCGACTGGACTGGCCGGTTTGGCCTGCGGTCCCGGTTTTGCTCAACCGTTCCGCGTCGGTGAGCAGGAGCGAGGTGATCAAAAACCCGGACAGCGTAAAGAAGAGGCTGACCCCGAGGAAGCCTCCGGATGCCCAGGCGAACTCGTTGTGGTAGGCCACGACCGCTAAAACGGCCAAGCCCCGCAGACCATCCAATCCGCGAACGTGGCCAAACCACGGGCCGCGGGCCCCCTCTACCGCCATATCTCAAGTATGGGGTACGGGCGCGATTGGGGACAACGAGGCATTCTGACCATTGTGCGCTATTTGTCGGCGGAGAAACAGCTGGCTAAAGGACATCGGCCATTGGCGAGGGTGATGTTCAACCGGGTGCTTCTGTTGACATAGAATCCCTGGACGATGAACGTCAGCCGCCCTCTTTTTGTTGCCCTGGTCGCTATCTCGGTTGTTGCGTCGGTGCTGTTTGTGCCACCGATCGATGCCGACGCCCAGCGCGCCCGCCCAAACATCACCAACCTTGGTCTGGTTGATGGTTCCACCTTGAGTTGGGCCGGGGCCCCAAACGCCTTCCCCCGCAACCGCAACACGGTGTTTATTCGTGGTCGGGTTGACGCCAATGCCACCCGGGTGCTGGTGCGGGTCCAAGATTTCTGGAGCGACCGGGAATGGCATCCAAACCGCGCTTGTCGGCGCGGCGGCGTGTCCTGCGTCGAGGGCACGATGGGCGTGGGGCGTCGGGTGTCGAACGCGTCGCTGGGCAAACCGCAGGCCGGCACCAAGGCCTTCACCTTTAAGGCCAACCTTCCCAACGGGCTCTACCGCTTCACGATCTTTGCCCGACAGGGCCTCGGTAAAGCGGGCAAGGTTGAGACGCGATGGTTCAAGGTGAACCGGGGTGCTACCGCGTTTGCCAGCCGGTCGCAGGTTCTTGTGAGTCGCCCGGGGGTCAACCAACCGGTCGCCAGTCGAAACGCCGCCGGGGAGATCCCATTCCGGATCGCCGCCACTGCGTCGAGCCTCGAGTTGGAGTGGCGGTTGCGTCAGGATCGCACCGGTCGTTTCTTCAACGCGGAGACCGGTCGCTACCAGGACCGGTCGGTGCAAAATCTTCGCTTGTTTGATCGATGGCAGTCGGTCGATTTTGGTCGCACCATCTTCGACTGGGACGTGCCCGCGGCGCCGGGTCAGTACACGCTGTGGCTGACCGCGGTCGATGGTCAGGGTCGAAAAGGACTTACGACCCGCCAGGTGATCTCGATCCGCTGAGTCGTCGGGCCAGCGATCGCGCTGGCGCCTCGATCAGGTGGTAGCTGAGCCAGCCCAACAAGACGCTGAGGGCGAGCCCAACCACCAATAGTGTGGCGACCTGCACCACGTCGCCGGTCTCTGCGCCTTTGAGCCATTCACGGCGCAGGAACACCAGCAGCCCGAAGTGCCAGAGGTAGATACCGTAGCTAGCGGTTCCGGCCACCACCATGGTGCGATGCCGCAGGAACCGCCGAACCGGACCCGGGGGGCCGGGGGCGATCGCCGGGAGAATCAGGAGCACAGCGATGGCGATGTGGAGCACGTGCCGGATGGCCCATTGGGTGTCGCTGATGGTGGCTCCCGACCCCACTTCGAGACCGACCGCCTCGTTCAGCACAAAGAACAGCCCGAACGCGGCAAGCCAGCATCGAACCGGGTTGGCGCCAGCCACAACGAACCAGCCGAAATCATCCCCGTCACCGCGATGATGACGGACCCAGGCGTGAGCCAGGGTCATGCCGGCGGCAAACATGGCCAGCCACCGCAGGAAGTTGAACGGGTGCAGTTCGAAGTCGCCGATGTCGATCGCCGAGGCCCATTCCGGAAGCAGGTCGAACTGGGTGAGGGTCATGCTGACCAAGCCGATCACCATCAGCACCGCGAGGTGGATGCGGATCTTCTTATCGATCGTCTCCACCGCGAGGAGTCGGCCCTTACCTCTGCCGCTCAGGAGCCAGCCGGAGGCGAGCACAAAGAGCGGAAGAAAGAGGTAGAACCCAACTTCGACCACGAGGGTCCATGACTGCGGGAGTCCGCTGGTGGGTTCGGCGTTGCGGAAGTAGTCGTCGGTGAGGGTGATGTTGGTGAGCCAGCCGATGTTGGTGCTGAGGCGCAGCTGCCAGCCGAGCCACATGTCGAAGGCAAAGGCCACCCAGTAGGCGGGGTAGATCCGGAAGGCGCGGCGGATCAGGAAACCTTTGAGCTCGGGTCGGCGACCACCACCGGTGGCGGCCAGCACGAACGGGCGATAGAGCAGGAACCCGCTGAGGACAAAAAAGATCGACACGCCGATGTTCAGCTGCGACCACCACACCCCGAGCGTGGCATCGCCGCCCAGTGGGGTGAGTGCGGCCCAATGGGTAAAAAACACGGCGATGGCGGCGATGGCGCGAATGCCATCGATGCCTTCGAGATGAGACAGTTCCGCCCCGGTTCTTGGGCTTTCTGCCGGAGAAGCCGCGGCCTGGCGCGAGGTAACCACTGGTTGTAGATGCTAGGTGATCACCCCGGGTTGCTCAGGTTGGGCGGGTGACCGGTTTGGTGACGGGTGACTTATTCTCTAATCATCGGACTGGCTCAATGCCACAGCTCCGAGCGGGTACCGTAGAACCCATGTGTGGCCGCTTTGTGTCTTCGTCAAGCGTCGAAGACATCGCCGAATACTTTGGGGTTGAGTCCTACCCCGAAGAGTTGATCGAGCGCGAAGATCGCGCCCGGGCCAACTTCAACGTGGCGCCCACCACCGATGTGCTGGCGGTCTACACCGGCGACGATCAGCGTCGACTCGACCGGTTCCGCTGGGGTTTGGTGCCGCGCTGGGCCAAGGATCTCAAAATCGGCAACCGGATGATCAACGCTCGGGCCGAAACCGTCGCCACAAAGAATGCCTTCAAGCCGGCGCTGGCTCGGCGACGCTGCATCCTGGCTGTCGACGGGTTCTATGAGTGGCAGAAGTTTGAGGGCTCCAAAGTAAAGCAGCCGATGTTTATCTACCCGCCCGACGACAAGATGTTTGCCTTCGCCGGATTGTGGGAAACCTGGAAGGTCCCACCGCCGGAGCCCGAAGCGGGCACCGAAGGTGCTGTTGATGAGGCTGCCGTTGATGAGGCTGAGCCGCAGCTGCTGTTTTCCTGCACCATCATCACCACCTCGGCCAACAACACGATGGCGCCGGTGCACGATCGGATGCCGGTGCTGCTGGGTGCCGATGATTGGGATCGCTGGCTTGACCCGGACAACCGCGACATCGATGCCCTCACCCCGCTACTGGTGCCCGCACCCGACGACGCGGTGGTGATGCATCCGGTCAGCACCGAGGTAAACAACGCTAGAAACCGCGGTGCCCACTTGATTGAGCGGGCTGAACCGGTGGCCCGGTGAGCACCCCGACCGTCACCCCGCGCCGCAAAGCGACCGACGAAGCTGAAGCCGTTCCTCCGCTGATCGACATCGAAAGCTTGCGGCGATCGATCAGTGCCCGCTATCTCCGGTGGCAGGGCAAGTTCGATACCGACGTCGCCGATCGGTGGGTGCCGTGGGTGGCGTGGGCTCTTCTCTTTGGGGTGCTGGTGGCGTTGGCCTTCGCCCGTCACGAAGCTCTCGATTCGGGGGCCACCCTCGCCGAGTATCTCCAGGCCTCTTGGCTGTTGCGACGGGGTCAGCCTCCGGTACTCACCGTTTCTGAAACCCACCTTTTGGGGGTGCAACTGTCGTGGGTGATGTACCCGGTAGCCCAACTAACCCGGATTGCCTCTCCGTGGGCGGTGCTGTTGACGCTGCAGAGCCTGGCGCTGTCGGCGGGAGTGGTGCCGCTGTGGCGATTGAGTCGTGAAGAGGCCCGACTCCGGGCCGGTGGCGCCCTCGCCCTGGTCGGCGCCTACGCGCTGTTCCCCGCGGTCCACAACCTGAACCTGGCCGACTTCCATCCCGAAGCTCTGGCCGTCCCGTTCCTGCTGGCCTGCTTCCGGTACGGCTTCGCCGAGCGATGGGTTCCCTTTGGTATCTGTGCCGCCATCGCGGTTTCCTGTCGGGCCGATCTGGGTCTGGCGGTGGCCGGCATCGGCGTGGTGATCGCCCTCGAGAAGAATCGCAAGGCCGGTGGCATCGCCATCATGGCCGGCATCAGCTACACCCTGCTTGCCGTCTTTTTTATTCAGCCCCATTACACCTTCGGTTCCAACGTGCATATCGAGGCCTTTGGGGTGTTCGGAGACACTCCCTTTGCCGTACTGCGGGGGATGATCACCAACCCGCTGCTTGTGATCCGAGAGCTGTTCCGTGAAGGCAACTTCCAATCGCTGGTGGTGCTGCTGGCCCCGGTGGCCTTCCTGCCCATCATCGCGCCCCGTTATCTGTTGCCCTTGGCGCCGCTTCAGGCCCTGTATCTGATCGCCGACGTGGGCGAGGCCGAAACCGCTCAACAGTTTGTGCCCGGCATCGCTTTTGTCTTTGTTGCCGCCGGGTCGGTGCTAGCCAAGACCGGACGCAGCGGTGTGACCCGAATCATGGTCGACCGCCGGGTGTTGGGTGCCGTGCTTCTGGCCGCCTTCGTGTTCTTCATCCGTGATTCCGCGAGTTCGCCCTATCGCGATCCGTGGGCCTGGGAACGCGATGACCTTGATGAGCAGCGGGCTGACGTGGTGGTCAACATCGACACGGTCATTCCTCTACAGGGAGAAGAGAGCCGGCCGTTGAGTGAACGGGAACGATCGGTGATGGCCAGCGAGAGTCTCCTGGCCGAGTTGGGCGAACGCGACTTTGTGTACCGCATCCGCACCACTGGAGATCCGGCCACCGAGTTGTTGTTGCCGTCACCGGCGCCCGCGTGGCTGGCGATCGACATCGCCGATTTTGAGAACCCGACACGCGATCAGACGCGGTGGGCCAACAGCCTCGAGCAGCGGGTGTTCGAAGACCTCGATGGCACCCGGCTCCAGTATCGGCGACAGCGAACCGGTGCCATCGACCTCTATGAGCTGATCGAAGCGCCTCCCGAAGAAAACAGCTGACTGGATTCGGGCCTGTTCTGTTCGGGGCTGTTCTACGCAGGAAGTGTTACTAGGCGCTGACTCCGCTGGCGCCCTGGTTGGTGAGGGCCTGGCGGATCGCGCCAGCCGCGGCATCCATGTCCTCGGCGTCCGGATCAGCCGCGGCGTTGGCAAAGTCGAGGTCGTGCACGCCATTCATCGGCACGAGATGTAGGTGGGTGTGCGGCACCTCCAGCCCGGCGATCATCAGCCCGATCCGGGCGGGGGAGAAGGCTTCCATCTGAGCCTTGCCGATCTGCTGAGCGACGCGGTTGAGGTGGGCGACGGTGTCGGGATCAAGGTCGAGCCAGTGATCCACCTCAGCTACCGGGACCACCAGGGTGTGGCCGGTTTGCATCGGGTTGATCGACAGGAATGCCACGGCGATTTCATCCCGCCAGACGAATCGGCCAGGAAGCTCGCCGTTGATGATTCGGGTGAATATGGTTGCCATCAGGGATCCTTCTTTGGGGAGTGCGATGAGCGAGAACGAAGCGGCGAGGTCCGAAGACGCCGTTGCTGGTGCCTCCGACATCCAACACGATGACATAGCTGCTGAGGACATAGCTGCCGAGGACGAGTACGACGCCGGTTTGTGGACGGTACCGAACCTGATCACCATCGTGCGCATCGCCGCGCTGCCGGTGTTTGTCTGGCTGCTGTTCAGCCGGGAGAATCGAGCGGCGGCGGCATACACATTGGCGGCGATCGGTGGGACCGACTGGGTCGACGGGTGGGCCGCTCGTAAGTACAACCAGGTGTCGAACGTGGGCAAGATCCTCGACCCGGTCGCGGATCGTCTGGTGCTCTTTGTTGGAATCATCTGTGTGTTGATCGATGGTTCGGCGCCGCTGTGGGTATCGGTGTTGGTGTTCGCCCGGGAGATTCTGATCTCGGTGGCGGTGGTTGGGGTCGCCGCTCTCGGCGGTGCTCGGACCGACGTCACCTGGGTGGGCAAAGCCGGCACTTTTGGCAACCTGGTGGCGTTCCCGATGTTTCTCGGCGGCAACAGCACGCTGTCGTACGCGCCGGTGCTTACCGTGCTGGCCTGGTGTGCGGTGATTCCCGGGTTGATTCTGAGCTACTACGCAGGCTGGAGTTACGTCCCGCTGGCCCGCGAGGCGCTCCAGCGCGGGCGCTCCGGACGCGATGAGGCCTAACAATCAGCGCAACGGCTCCGCAAAGTGAGCGAATTGGGCTGGTTGCGACTCTCCGTGGCGGCTGGTTTGAGCGGTTGAGAGCTCCCAAATTTCCCCATTCGAACCGGGGCTGTCGATCTTGTACGGTGAGCCCGTGAACATTCCTGAAGAACTGCGATACTCCTCAGATCACGAGTGGATCCGGATCGAGGGCACCCGCGCCACGATTGGCATCACCGACTACGCCCAGGATGCGTTGGGCGATGTTGTCTATGTGGATCTGCCAGGTGTCGGTGCCGAAGTCATCACCGGAGAATCCTTCGGCGAAGTTGAGTCGACCAAGTCGGTGTCGGATCTGTTTTCGCCGACCGACGGCACCGTGGCGGAGGTCAACAACGATCTTGAAGACAACCCCGAGGTGCTCAACAGCGACCCGTACGGCCAGGGATGGATCATCGTTATTGAGGTGGCTGACTCGTTAGCCCTCGATGGCCTACTCGACGCAGAGGGCTACCAGGCCCTGATCGAGGAATAGGAGAAAAGCGTGTCGGCCTGTGGAGCTTGTGGCCACAACAACGATGAGGCGGCGAACTTCTGCTCGGCGTGTGGCCACGCGCTGCACGGCGACGAAACCGCGGGACACGAGGACGAGACCACTCTGGCCTACGCCATCCCCGATGAGGTTCGCGCTCCCGACCCGAGCCGTCCGGCTTCAGAAGCGGTCGGCGGAGGCGACGGTTCCGGCGGTGCTGAACGGAGTGAGTACGGCGTACTTGAGGTGATGACCGGCGCCAAAAAGGGGTCGCGCTTTGCCCTGTCGGAGCAGACCACCAGCGCCGGTCGCCATCCGGAATCACTGATCTTTCTTGATGATGTGACCGTGTCACGTCGTCATGCGGTAGTCGAGCGGTTGAACAACGATGCCAACGACTACGTGGTTCGCGATGCGGGCTCACTCAACGGTACGTATCTCAACCGTGAACGGGTTGAGGAGGCGGTCCTGAGCCACGGCGACGAGGTGCAGGTGGGCAAGTTCAAGCTGTTGTTCATCGCTCCCGGCCGAGGCCCGGAGACCGATGGCTGACCACCGGTCGATCGACGAAGTTCTTGACGCACTGCATCAGGAGTTTCCCGATGTCACCGTCTCGAAGATCCGCTTTCTGGAGAGTCAGGGTCTGCTGAGCCCGGCCCGGACATCGTCGGGTAATCGTCGTTTTGGCGACGCCGACGTGGGTCGGCTGCGATGGATCCTCACCCATCAGCGAGATACTCCCGACACGCTTGCCGAGATCAAGGCCCGATTGGATTCTGATGCCGGGCCGTCCGACTCGGAGCTCGCAGCCTCGTGGTCCGCCGCCTCGCCCGCTCGAGATCTCGGTGGGGAGTTTGTGAGCGAGGAGCTCCGCGGCCTGAACTTTGACGACCTCGACGACGACGAAGACGTGGTGGTGGTGTTCGAGGCCGAGGCCGAGGAAGACACCGGTGCCCATCCGTTGGTTCGAGTAACCACACCGACTGAGGTCGTGGAGAAGGCAGGGACTGTCGACCCTGCTCCGCCCATCTCTGCGCCGACCCCGGTAGCTCAACAGGCTGGACCAGAAGAAGAAACATCCGTGGCGGAGACGAAAGAACAGAAGGGTTCGTCCATGGCCAGTGGCCCGCAAGCATCGTCCAAGGCAGCTACATCCAAGCCAGCGACGTCCAAGCCAGCGGAGTCCGCCGGCGGGACCCCTGCGTCTCGCTCCGCTCCACGTAAAGAGCAGAAAAAGGGGTCGGACTCGTCGCCGGCGGCCGACCAGGGTTCTACAGGCAAGGGCGATGGAGAGAAGGGCTCTGGTGACATGGGCTCTGGAGGCAGGGCCTCTGGAGACAGGGCTGCCGCCAGCAAGTCGTCGCGCCAGAACGCAGAGCTGACCCTGCCGAAGCCGCGGGGTAACGCTCGGCAGCGGCGCAAGGCGGCGCGTAAAGCCCGCTTCGAACGCGAGGCGGCCGAAGCCAAAGCGGCAGAGGTAGCCAAAAAGGCGGAACAGACCGGTCAAGACAAGGCCGCTCAAGAGACAGCCGGTCAAGACACGGCCGGAATGGCGCCACCGGACGGTGCTGGAAAACCTGCCGGAGCTAGGGCTGGAGACAAGGCCTCTGAATCCGCTGATTCGGATGCGCCCAAGGAGTCGAAGGTGGTCAAGGGGGCCCGGGTCGAGTCCAAGGTGCCTGCGGCCGCCGAGGCTGGGTCCAAGGGGTCGAAGGCCGAGTCCAAGGCTCCGCCGAGCAAGGCGAGGGAGTCTGTGGCCGAGTCGACAAACCCCAAGGATGAGCCGAAGGTGCCCGAGGAGACCGGTGCTCGCAACGGCGACGCTGGTGATGCGAATGGCGCTACTGACGAAGCAAGCAACAAACCCAAATCAGCTGGACCGGAGGTCGAGCCGGATGAGGCCGAAGCTCGGCCGGTGCCAGCGAACAGGGCCGCGTCGGCCAAGCGTGGGGGTGCTCCAAAGCCAGGCGCAAGCTCCGACCGCGTTCGTCCGGGCACTCAGGGCGATAGTGTGATCGATCTGCGGGAAGAGGCGACGGAGGCGGGTTCCAGTGGGCGACAACAACAAGACTCAGGTCCGAAGCGGCCGGTTCCGGCTGGGGCGGCCGCAGTGAGCCCGGCCAGCGATAGCCAGGGCCGACCGGTACTCGAAGTGGTGGAGTCACCACGGGCCACGGTGCCGGCATTGCCGGACTTTGCCATGAACGACTTCGATATCTCGCCAACGTCGGTCAGCCTGACCCGTGACGAGTTGATGGTGGCGGCCCAGCTCACCGAGGCTCAGGTGGCCGATCTCGAAAAGTTCGGCATGATCTCGGGCCGTTCGGTCGGCGCGACGGTGTTTTATGACGACGATGCCCTCACCATCGCCCGGGTGGCCGCCCGGTTTGCCAGCCATGGGATTGAGGCCCGTCATCTGCGGAGCTACAAGGTGGCCGCCGAGCGCGAGGCCGGGTTGTTCGAACAGGCCGTGATGCCCCTGGTTCGCCGGCCTGATGGTGGAGAAGCGGGGCGCAACAAGCTGGCGGAACTCGGCGCCTTGGGCGAAGCGATGCGTGGTGCTTCGTTGCGGCAGGCCCTACGTCCCTATCTGCAGAAGGACTGACTGAACCGGACCAGACATCTGCGACTACAATCAAGTCGTGGTTGAGATGGAGTTGGTTGGAGTCCGAGTTGAGGTGCCGAGCCAGACGCCTATTGTTCTGCTCCGCGAGCGGACTGGCGATCGGCGGGTGTTGCCGATCTTCATCGGAAGTGCGGAGGCGGCGTCGATCGCTCAAGCGCTCGAAGGTATGAAAACGCCCCGTCCGCTCACCCACGATCTGATGAAGAACGTGCTGGATGAGCTCTCGGTCGACCTTGAGCGGGTGGTGGTGACCCACCTCCAGGACGGCACGTTCTACGCCGAGTTGCACCTGGCGACCAACGGCAGTTCCCAGCTGGTGTCTTCCCGTCCCTCCGACGCCATCGCCCTGGCCGTTCGTGGTGAGACCCCGATCTTTGCCGAAGAGGATGTGGTGGCCGAGGCCGGCTACCTCGATGACAGCGACGACACCTCCGACGCCGATCCCGACGAGATGGTCGAGGAGTTCCGGCGCTTTATCAACGAGGTCACCCCCGACGACTTCGGCTGAGCCGAGCCCTTCGCGGCGCGTGTTTGTCGAAGCGGGCGGCCTCGATCGAGGCCAGCGATCCCACAGATAGCAGCCATCTGTCATCGGAACTTTCCGGCGGTGGCCAGGCGCGCTACGTTGTGAGGACCGCCTCGAATTACGTCGATGTCACTCTCCGGGCCCGGGTCACTACTGGTGGCCGTTCAGCTCGGATGGCAGACGCGGAAGCGGTAGGAGTAGGGGTCTGGTCCATCGCTCGCGAGCGCTGACTGGACGACGAGAGGAGATCGGTTGTCCCGTCAGGAGAATCAACGTTCCGCGCCCGCGCCTGGAGAGGGCTACGGCGGGCGGCGGGCTGCCGAGATAGTCGGCATTACCTACCGCCAGCTCGACTACTGGGCTCGCACCGGCCTCATCGTCCCGTCGCTGGCTACCGCTACCGGGTCCGGTAGCCGTCGCCGCTACAGCTATCGGGATCTACTGGAGATGCGGGCGGTCAAGAGCCTGCTGGATGCGGGCATACGCCTGGAACTGGTCCGGGAGGTCTTTGGCTACCTCCGGGAGAATCTCCATGAAGATGTGGCCAGCGTAAACCTGGTGATCAGCGGAAAGCGTTCGGTGTTGGTGCAGACCGGTGACGAGATCATCGATTTGTTGGCCAAGGGCCAGGGCGTGCTGAACATCCTGCCGCTCGCCAGCGTTAAAGCGCAGGTGGACGCGGCAATCATCGAGCTGTATCCGGCGACCGCTTCTGATGCCGACGCCGGAGTGGCCGACTCGGTTGCGACCGGTACGGCCTGAACGCAACAGTGTCCGGGTACTACTCGGGCCGAGCCAGCGCTGACAGGGGCGGGCAACTGCATACGAGGTTGCGGTCCCCGAAGCTGCCGTCGATTCGGTTCACCGGTGGCCAGTACTTCTGGCGCCGTAGTCCCTCGACTGGGTAGCCCGCGACCTCACGGCTGTAGGGGTGGCTCCAGTCGTCGACGATCAGATCAACCGCCGGGTGGGGGGCGTTGGTGAGGGGGTTGTCGTCGGCTGGCCAATCGCCGCTGGCGACCTGTTCGATCTCACCGGCGATGGTGATCATGGCTTCGATGAAGCGGTCGATCTCGGCCAGGCTTTCCGATTCGGTCGGTTCGATCATGAGCGTTCCGGCGACGGGGAATGACATGGTCGGGGCGTGGAAGCCGAAGTCGATCAACCGCTTCGCCACATCGTCGACGGTGATGCCGGTGCGGTCCTTGATCGGCCGGAGATCGATGATGCACTCGTGGGCGACCATATTGTTGTCGCCGGTGTAGAGCACCGGGTAATGGGGGTCCAGCTTGCGGGCGATGTAGTTGGCGCTGAGGACCGCTACCTCGGTGGCTCGACGCAGGCCATCGGGACCCATCAGGGCGATGTAGGCCCAGGAGATGGGCAGGATTCCGGCCGAGCCGTAAGGTGCGGCGGAGATCGCGCCGGGGCCGGTGTCGGGACCGGCCTCGCCCACGATGGGGTGGTTGGGCAGGAACGGAGCCAGGTGGGAAAGGGCGGCCACGGGGCCCACACCGGGGCCGCCGCCACCGTGAGGGATGCAGAACGTTTTGTGGAGGTTGAGGTGGCTGACATCGCCGCCGAAGTGGCCGGGCCGGGCCACGCCCACCAGTGCGTTCAGGTTGGCGCCGTCGATGTACACCTGGCCGCCGTGGTCGTGCACTTGGGCACAGATGTCGCTGATGGCGCTTTCGAACACGCCGTGGGTCGATGGGTAGGTCACCATCAGCGCCGCCAGGGCGTCGGAGTTGGCCTCGACCTTGGCTTGCAGGTCGGCGACGTCGACGTTTCCGTCATCGTCGCAGGCCACTGCCACCACCTCGAGTCCGGCCATCACCGCGCTGGCGGCGTTGGTGCCGTGGGCGGATTCCGGGATCAGGCAGACGGTGCGGGCGTTGTCGCCCCGACTCTCGTGGTATCGGCGGATAGCGAGTAGGCCAGCGAACTCACCCTGGGAGCCGGCGTTGGGTTGCAGCGACACGGCGTCGTAGCCGGTGATCTCACAGAGCCAGGCCGAGAGCTCGTCGACCAATTGGCGATAGCCAGCGGCCTGATCGCTGGGCACGAAGGGATGAATACTGGCGAATTCGGGCCAGGTCACCGCTTCCATTTCGGTGGTGGCGTTGAGCTTCATGGTGCAGGAGCCGAGCGGGATCATCGACCGGTCGAGGGCGATGTCTCGGTCGGAGAGCGATCGGAGGTAACGCAACATCTCGGTCTCGGAGCGGTAGCTGTGGAAGACCGGGTGGGAGAGGAACTCATCATCTCGACCCAGAGGCTGGGGCACGAGGAGGTCGGCATCGTCGGGCAGAGGAGCCGTGACGCCGAAGCTGTCGAGCACGGCCTGAAGGTGGCTGTCGGTAGTGGTCTCATCCACAGAAATACCAATGGTGTTGGTGTCGACAGGCCGTAGGTTGATGCCCCGGCTGCGAGCGACCAGCAGGACATCCTCGGCCGGTCCGGTGGTAGCGACCGTGAGGGTGTCGAAGGCGGCGTCGTTCGCAACGGTTATGTCGCCGGCCCGCAGCGCGGAGGCCAGTCGGGCGGTGTTGGTCGCCACGCGGCGGGCGATGGCGGTGAGGCCGTCGGGGCCGTGGTAGACGGCGTACATCGAAGCCATCACCGCAAGCAGCACCTGGGCGGTGCAGATGTTGGAGGTGGCTCGGTCGCGGCGAATGTGTTGTTCGCGGGTTTGAAGGGCCAGTCGAAGCGCCGGTCGACCCGCCTCATCAACCGATACGCCAACGAGGCGGCCGGGCAGCGATCGGCGATGGTCTTCGTGGGTGGCGAGAAAGCCGGCGTGGGGTCCACCGAAGCCGAGGGGCACGCCGAAGCGTTGGCTCGACCCCACCGCAACGTCGGCCCCGAGAGCACCGGGGGAGCGGAGCAGGGTGAGGGCCAACAGGTCGGTGGCTACGCAGGCCAGGCCGCCTGCTTCGTGGACCCGGGCGATGATCGGGGCCGGATCGGTGATGGCACCGCTACTTCCCGGATACTGCAGGAGCACCCCGAAAACTTCGTCGGCGTCGAGATCACGCTCGGGATCGCCGACCAGCACCTTGAGCCCGAGCGGCTCGGCGCGGGTGCGTACCACGTCGATGGTTTGGGGGTGGCAGTCGGCGTCGACAAAGAAGGCGGTGCTTTCCTTCTTTGTGATCCGGCGGCACATGGTCATGGCCTCAGCTGCCGCCGTGCCCTCATCGAGCATCGAGGCGTTGGCCAAGTCGAGACCGCAAAGGTCGCTGACCACGGTTTGGAAGTTGAGGAGCGCTTCGAGGCGCCCCTGGGAAATCTCGGGCTGGTACGGCGTGTAGGCGGTGTACCAGGCCGGGTTCTCAAGCACGTTGCGGCGGACCACCGGTGGGGTGACGGTGTTGTAGTAGCCCATGCCGATCATCGAGGTGGCAACGGTGTTTTGGTCGGCGATGCGGCGCAGATCAGCGATCACCTCCGGTTCGGAGCGGGCTGGCGGGAGGCTCAGCGCATCCTGGTCGGCGATGTTGTCGGGAACTGCGGCGGCGATGACCTCATCGAGGCTGTCGAAGCCGAGGGCCTCCAGCATGGTGTTGATCTCGGGCGTGTCGGGGCCGAGATGGCGGCGTGAGAAGTCGTGGTCGGGGTGAAGGTTCATGCGGTGCCTCGGTAGTAGTTGTGGGCCGTGAAGGGCAGCTCGGCGACTCGACAGGACTCGTCTCGGCCGCGGTTGTTGGCGATCAGTTCCTGGCCGATGGTCGCCAGTTCGGTCGGGACGTATCCCATGGCGATTGGTCGGTCGACGGTCGGCCCGAATCCGCCGCTGGTCACCAGACCCACGCTCGCCGATTCAGCATCGGTGTCGGGACCTCGCAGGGTGGCTCCGTCTCGTATCGGGCGTTTTCCTGAAGGCTCGATGCCGACTCGGGAACGGGTCGGGCCGTGGGCGATCTGCGCCGCGATCACCGATGCTCCGAGGTAGTCGCCGCCTTCCCGGCGCGCCTTCTGGATCGACCAGACCAGGTCGGCTTCGACCGGGGTGATGTCTTCGGTGAGGTCTTGGCCGTAGAGGCACAAGCCGGCCTCGAGGCGAAGGGTGTCACGGGCGGCCAGGCCGGCAAACTCGACCGAGTCATGGGCCAACAACGATGTGGCCAGCTCGACGGCGTTGTCGTTGGCGACGGAAAGCTCGAAGCCGTCCTCGCCGGTGTAGCCCGAACGACTGATGTCGACGGCGATGCCGTTGATTGTCGCCGAAGTGGAGCGCATAAACGTGAGCTCGATGGCCTCGGGTGCGAAGCCAGCGATCACGTCGGCCGCCTGTGGACCCTGTAGAGCCATCAGGGACTTGTCGTCACGGTGCACCACCTCGATAGCGCTGTCGAGGTGGGCTCGAAGATGGGCCAGGTCGACGGCCTTACGGGCTCCGTTGACCACCAGCCCGAGGTGGTGGCCATGGTTGGTCACGATCAGGTCATCGATGATGCCGCCCCGGTCGTTGGTGAGGCAGGTGTAGCGGGCCCGACCTTCGGCCAGGGTCTGGATGGCGGCGGGTACCAGCTTCTCCAGGGCCGCCGCCGCGCCATCGCCGTGGAGTTCGACGATGCCCATGTGGCTCACATCAAAAAGTGATGCTGCGTTTCGGGTGTGTTGGTGCTCGGCGACCGGACCGTCGGCGTAGCGCATCGGGAGCTCGTAGCCGGCGAAGGGCCCCATCCGTGCGTCGTGGTCGAGGTGGAGCAGATGCAGCGCGGTCTGTTCCAGGCTCGGTTCAGAGGCTGGAGCCTTCGGAGCCGTGCTCTCGGGGGTGTCGCTGTCGGTCACGGGCGGCCTCTTTCAGTGGGTGCAGGTAGTTTGCCCCCATCTGTCGGAAACCTGAGAGATTCACCGGAGGATCCGGCTTGCCCCTTTGGTGGCGTCGAACCAGGTTCGCCGCACTCTCCAGATGTGCCTGTTCCGGCCGGTCCTTTGTGCCTGAGAGATTCCGGGGAGGTTGCTCCTTCGGCGGCCCCACAGGGGGACGCTCTCCCGGCCGGTATCAACAGCAGTTTTTATGGTAGCGCAGCTCAACGCCTGTTGGCTTGACGGCGCGCCAAATTTCGGCCGGCGCCGACCGCCTTGCTCGGCTCAGTCTTTGCTCAGCTAGGTCTTTTGCTCAGCTCAGTTGACCGGCCCATTCGAGAGCTTCGTTGAAGTCGAACGCTCCCTGCCATTGGACTGCACCCTGGCCCGATGGGGTAGCCACGATGGCGTTGGGTTGCCCACGAACGCCGAAGTGGGCCCAGGAATCAAAGCCCGGATCCCAGTACATCTCAAAGGACTCGATACCGAATTCGTCGCGGAACTGTTCAGCTTCTTCAAAGCTGTCCTGGGTGCCGAGTCCGACGATTCGAATCTTGTCACCATTCTCCCGAGCAAACTGCTCGAGTTCGGGCGCTTCGGCCCGGCAGAACGGTCAGTGGGGGGCATAGAACCAGAAGAGGATGGGCTGGTCTCCGGTGCCGAGATCGGCGAGATCGACCTCACCACCGTCGATCACGTTTTGGAGGGTGACGGAGGGGAGATCCGACACGTTGGCGGCCTGCTCGGTGCTGTCTCCCCCGTCATCACCGCTCTCGTTGCCGCTGGCTTCGGCGGAATCATCGCCATCATCAGCCGATCCGTCGGCCGGGGTCGTTTCGGAGTCTTCAGCCTCGGAACTGTCGTCCGTGGCATCACCTCCGTCGTCGGCGGTGGCACCGGCGGAATCGGCGGATTCTTCAGTCGATTCGGCGGTGCTTTGGGCGGTGGGCTCTTCGCTGTCGCCACCGCATGCGGTGATGCCGAGGGCAAGGGCGATAGCGAAACCGAGATTTCGGGAGGAATTCTTCACGGGTGCCCATAACCCCGCGGCCGCCGGCGCTATTCCAATAATCGCGACGAGTCAGCCACGGACCGACTTGTCGGCGCGTTCGGTGCTGGCATTCCGATCGGCTGTTCATGAGTCTGGCGCTGATATGGTGCGATCCATGACACTGTCTTGCCCCGAAGCCGATGGCTCCAGCCCCCGCACGACCTCTTTTCCGGAAGCACCTCCGATGTGCATCGATCCGGCCAAGACCTACACCGCCGAGATGGTGACCTCGATGGGCAGCCTGTCGATCGACCTGTTTGCCTCGTCGGCACCGGCCACGGTCAACAACTTCGTGTTCCTGGCTCGCTACCACTACTACGATGGCCTGACCTTTCACCGGATCATCTCCGGCTTCGTCTGCCAGGGCGGCTGCCCTCAGGGCAGCGGTACCGGCGGTCCGGGTTACAAGTTCGCCGATGAACTTCCGGCCCCGGGCGCCTACAAGATCGGCTCGCTGGCCATGGCCAACGCCGGTCCCGATACCAACGGCAGCCAGTTCTTCCTGATCAGTGGCCCCAACGGCGCCGGCCTCCCGCCGCAGTACGCCCTGTTTGGTCAGGTCACCTCCGGCCTGGAGATCGTTGAGGCCATGCAAAACGTCGAGACCGGTCGCGGCGACAAGCCCAAGACCGACGTCGTCATCGAATCGGTCACGATCACCGAGGCCTGATTATCGGGGCCAGCTGAATCGATCCTGAGCACCGGTGTCGCCACGGCGGCGCCGGTGTTTCGCGTCCGCCCCAACAACCGCGACTTTGCTCAGCAATCCTTTATACGTCGCCGACGTGCACTGGTTCTTCTGGGATGTTGCCGGCGGCCAGATCGGGGAGGAACTGGCGAAGGTGGGTGGGCAGCGTGTTGACGTCGCTGGCCATAAGCTCGTCGACCGGCCACCACCGGTTTCCCATAAACGCGGCCGCTTCGAGGAACTCGAGGTGCTGGGGCTGGCTATCGACCACGTCGGCGCTGTTCACCCAAGCCACATGAATAAACTCGTCCTGGTCGAAATGGATCCCG
The DNA here is from genome assembly GCA_937925845.1 of uncultured Acidimicrobiales bacterium. Classification (GTDB taxonomy): domain Bacteria; phylum Actinomycetota; class Acidimicrobiia; order Acidimicrobiales; family CALAML01; genus CALAML01. The sequence continues at coordinate 22,148 of CALAML010000165.1, forward strand.
CCGAACTCGAACACCGCATGTTGAGTGAACACCACGGGGCCCATCCGAGGGATGATGCCGGTTTCTTCGTAGCACTCACGAGCGGCGGCGGTGGCGGTGTCTTCGCCGGGGTCGATACCTCCACCCGGGATCTCCCACCACGTCGGTTTCGACGCGTCAGCCGGGTCGCGGCTCTCGATCAGGAAGACCCGCTGGGTCTCATCGAGCACGATGACTCGGGCGGCGTTTCGGCGCATTGTCCAGGGACTCACCCCCGAGTTCTACCGCGTGGGGGTCCAAACCGCTACCGTTGGCTCGGATGAGTTCCTCAACCGGACGCCTGTTTCGACTCTCCACCTTCGGTGAATCCCATGGGGGTGCCGTGGGTGTGGTGCTGGACGGCTGCCCGCCAAGGCTGGCCCTGACCGAGGCCGACATTCAACCCGACCTGGATCGTCGTCGCCCCGGCCAGTCGCGTCTGGTAACCCAGCGTGACGAGGCCGACCAGGTGCAGATCCTTTCCGGCACCTTCGAGGGGCGCACCCTCGGCACCCCGATCGCCATGGTGGTGCACAACAAGGACGCCCGGCCGGGTGCCTATGCCGACTTCGCTGATCGGTTTCGGCCCTCGCATGCCGACTACACCACCGAGGCCAAATACGGCATACGGAACTGGCAGGGTGGCGGTAGGGCCAGTGCCAGGGAAACGATTGGCCGGGTCGCCGCTGGTGCTGTTGCTCGCAAACTGTTGGCCGAGGTGGCCGGTATTGAGGTGCTGGCCTGGGTCAGCCAGGTTCACAACATCGAGGCCACCGTCGACGCCGAGGTTGTTGGCCTGGACGCAGTTGAGGCCACCCCCACGCGTTGTCCCGACCCGGTTGCGGCCGAGGCCATGGTGAGTGCGATCGAGGCAGCCCGGTCGAACGGCGACTCTCTCGGAGGGGTCGTGACCTGCGTGGCTCGCTCGGTTCCCACCGGGCTGGGGGCGCCGGTCTTCGACAAGCTGGAGGCGGAGTTGGCCGCGGCCATGATGTCGCTTCCGGCCACCAAAGGCTTTGAGATCGGCTCCGGCTTCGGGGGCACCCGCATGACCGGACTGGAACACAACGATGCGTTTGTTGCCGGTTCGGACGGTCAGCCCCGGACCCGCACCAATCACTCAGGTGGTATCCAGGGCGGGATCAGCAACGGTGAAACGATCACCCTGCGGATCGGCTTTAAGCCGACGGCCACTATTACCAGCGAACAGGACACGGTCGACCGGGACGGCAACGAGGTGACTCTTGCCGCCCGTGGTCGTCACGATCCGTGTGTGTTGCCACGCGCCGTGCCGATGGTTGAAGCCGGGGTGCTGAACGTGCTGGCCGACCACTGGTTGCTTCAGCAGGCCACCGACGTTCTGAAGCCGCTCGAATAGTTCGAAGCGTTCGAAGCGTTTCGGCCGGTGCTGGCGAGCGCCTGAGGTGTTTAAGGCGCGGTCTGTTCGATGGCCCGCAAAAGGTCGGCTTCAAGATCGTCGCCGTGCTCGAGGCCCACGGAGATGCGCATGGTGCCGGGCCCGATGCCAGCATCGACCAACTCGGCATCGGTCATGCCCGCATGGGTGGTGGAGGCTGGGTGGGTAAGCAGCGTTTCCGGTCCACCCATTGAGGTGGCGACGCGGAGCAACTGGGCCGCGTCACAAACCGCTCGGGCATGGTCGCGCCCTCCGGCCAGGTCGAAGGCCAGGATGCCGCCGGTGCCGCGCATCTGTTGGCGGGCCAGCTCATACTGCGGGTGGCTTTCCAGGCCGGGGTAGCGCACCTGGCTGACCGCACGGTGCTTTTCGAGAGCAGTAGCCAGCTGTTGGGCACTTTCGCACTGCCGGCTGAAGCGGACCGGGAGAGTGCGCATACCCCGCAGGCCGTTCATGGCATCGAACGGTGAAGCCGACGCTCCCTGGAGCACCGCAAAGCCCCATACCCAGTCGAGGAGTTCTCGGGCTCCGGCGATCACCCCGAGCGTGGCGTCGTTGTGTCCGGCCAGGGCCTTCGTCGCCGAATGGATCACGAGGTCGGCGCCATGGTCGAGCGGACGCTGAGCCAGTGGCGTGCCGAGGGTGGAGTCCACCACCTTGATCGGGCCCACCAGCTGCCCGAAGGCGCTGAGGTCGACCAGGTCGAGTTGGGGGTTGGCCGGGGTCTCGGCGAGGGCCAGCACCGTGCGACCGGGCTCGACGGCATCGACCCAGGCCTGCGGGTTGGTTGCGTCCACCAGGGTCACATCGATTCCGAAACGACGGGCGGCGCCGAGCAGAAGCTGCTTGGTGCCGCCGTAGAGCTGGTGCTGGCTGACGATATGGTTTCCAGCTGAGCAGATGCCGAGGACCACCGCGGTCAGAGCCCCCATGCCCGACGCGGTAGCCAGCGCCGCTTCCGCACCCTCGAGCTCGGCCAGTGCGTCTTCGAACGCTCGGACACTGGGATTACCAAAGCGGCTGTAGAAGTGGGTGGGGCTTGGCGTGGTGGCCAGGCGGGCCGCACTTTCGAGGTCCTCCGACTCAAACGTGGTGCTGGCCCACAGCAGCGGTGCCAGGGCTCGCTGGTTGTCGGAGCGGCCCGCGGTCACCGCTCGCGTGTCCGGGTGAAGGTGGGGGTCATTGTTGCTGGTTACGGCCACGCCCGCACCCTAGTTTGGCTGGTGCCGGTAAACCAGACAATATTGGTCGGGTATTGCGCCCGGCCCATGCTCCCCTCGACAGAAGGCTCGATAGCGTGGGGTGGTGACCTCCGACCAGCAGGCAAAATGGGACACCCGGTGGCGTGATGCCAGGGCCACCTCCGCGTCGGTCGTCGCCGTCGCCGATGCCTGGCTGCCTGGCTCGGGGCGGGCTCTGGATCTGGCCGGAGGTGTGTCGGGCGATGCTCTGGCTATGGCCGGGCTGGGGCTCGACGTCACTGTCGCCGATATCTCTCCGGTCGCACTGGCTGGAGTCTCCGCCGCCGCGGCCAAATCCGGACTGTCCGTTGCGACTATCGAGGTGGATCTTGAGTCCGCACCGTTGCCGTCCGGACCATGGGACGTGGTGACGGTTGGGAACTTCTTTGCCCCGGCGATGTTGGAGCGCTTGGCCGGTGAGCTAGCGCCGGGGGCGGTGGTTGCGGTGGTGGTGGCAACCGAAACCAATCTGGAACGCAACGCCCATCCATCCGCCCGCTTCCTTGCCGCTCCGGGGCAAATCCAACAGCTGTTGGTCGGTGGCGGTTCGCTTGAACTCCTGCACGCTTCCGAGGCCTGGCGCCACAACGGTCGTCATGAGGCCCACGTTGTCGTTTCGAACGATGTCGCTCTCGCCCTCGTCCGGGCCAAGGATCGTTGGCGGTCGCGGGCGTTGCGGTTCGACGTCGATCGTTTGGATGGCGGCGATTTCCTTGGCGGCGATGTCCTCGATATCGAGGCCGAGTCGGCTCGGCTCTGTCGCCGAGTGCTGGACAACGTCGTGGTCGAGCCCGGCCAGCGGGTGCTGGTGTATGACGCCATGGCCTCGGAGGCCACGCTAGCTGCGGCCATCAGCGGTTGGGGTGAAGCAAAGCTTGCGCTGACCCGCACCCCCGATTCGGGTCCGCTCACCGTGCATCCGTTCGACGCACCTCGAGAGCAACATCGCTTTGGCTACAGCCAGCCGAGTGCTGACGCTCCGGTGATCGATGTTCTCGCCGAACCGGACGCCATCGCCGCGGTGCTCGTGCCCGGACTGGCCTTCGATCGTTTTGGCGGGCGCCTGGGTCGCGGTCGCGGCTACTACGACCGCCTGCTCTCGGCTTTCGGACCTCGCACTCTGAGAGTTGGGATCGCCTTCGATCAGCAGGTGGTGCATCGGGTACCTACCGAAGGCCATGACGTGGTCATGACCCACCTGGCCACGCCCTCGGGTTTCGATCGCGTTGGTGAGCCGGGCTAGTACGTCGGGTTAGTGGGCGACGCGGTGGAGCGGACGCCTGCGAAGCCAATTGCTAGTGTCTCGTCATGACAACCTCACCTGCACAGTCTGGATCGCTCGAGGGCATGTCGGTGCTCGTCACCGGTGGCGGTAGCGGAATCGGCAAAGGGACGGCGCAGCGTCTCGTGGCCGATGGCGCATCGGTGCTGATTTGTGGTCGCACCGAAGACAAGCTGGTCGCCGCCTCCGAGGCCATCAAGGCCGACCTCGGCTCCGACGCGGCGATCGCTCACCGGGTCTGCGATGTCACCGATGAAGACCAGGTTCGCGACACCGTGGCTGCGGCCGCGGCGACCGGCCAGCTCGACGGGCTTTTTGCCTGCGCTGGAGGATCGACCGGTCTTGGCCCAGTCACGAGCCTGGATTACGAGGCCTGGCAGTCGACCGTCGCCATCAACCTCCATGGCACGTTCCTGTGCATTAAGCACGCCGGAGCGTTGATGGCAGCCCAGGGTTCGGGGTCGATTGTTGGTATGTCTTCGATTGCTGGTTCGACCTCCCACAGGTGGTTCGGCGCGTACGGAGCAGCCAAGGCCGGCATCGACATGCTGGTGAAGATGGCCGCCGACGAACTCGGAGCATCCGGCGTCAGAGTCAACGCGGTCCAGCCTGGAGTGGTGGCCACCGAGATCATGGAGGCGGTGACCGCGGGTGGTCCGGTGATTGAGGACTACTTGGCCAAGATGCCGGTGAGTCGGGTTGGCGAGGTGGCGGACGTAGCGGGGTTGGTCCGCTTCCTGCTTGGTCCGGAGTCTCCATGGATCACCGGTCAGTCGATCGCTGTCGATGGCGGCATGAACCTTCGAGCCGGGCCGGATTACTCGCCCTTCCTGTCAGGGGCATTCAGCGACGAAGCTCTGCGGGGCGTCGTTTCCTAAAGAGCTTCGCTTGCCAAAGACGGCGCTTTGTCGCTGTTGCTGCTAGCCCTCACAACCTTGGCAGCTCGATCCGCCTTGGCGAGCGCACCCAGGCTTCTACTCGCTAGTTGCGGTTGCGGAAGGCCTGTAGCAGTGCGGCGATCTCGGCCGCCTCGTCTTCATCGACTTCGGCAGCCGTTCGCTCTTCCTCTACGTCCTCGCTGCGACCAAAGATCGATCCACCGGACTTTTTCGCTTCGTCGCGGGCCGGGTCGGAGGTTTCGGTCGGCGCCGCCGGCTCGGCTGGGGCTGGGGCTGGGGCCGCGGTTCCGCCGGCCGGCACCACTGGCATCTCACCCTGCAAGGCCGGGTTGAGGTAGCCGGAGCCCTCGAATTCCTGCTGGCCCTCGACCGAGTCGGCGCCGAAGTAGGCCCCTTCGGGGAGATGGCCCGCGTCATCGTAGGAGACCACGATTGGCGGAGCTTCGATGCCGACCGGAATGTCGGGCATGGCCGCCGCTGCCGGCTGGCTTTCGGCAAGACGCTCAGCTTCGATCTGGGCAGCCACTTCGGCTTGGGCTTCCGCCTGAGCATCTACCGCAGCTTCGGCTTCGGCTTCGGCTTGAGCTTGCGCTTCGGCCTGGGCTCGCGCTTCTTCTTCGGCGCGGGCTTGGGCTTCGGCTTGGGCTCGGGCTTCTTCCTCGGCGGCGAGTCGAGCCTCCACCTCAGCTTCAGCAGCGGCCTCAGCCTCGGCCCGGGCTTGGGCCGCGGCAGCAAGTCGGGCCTCTTCTTCAGCGCGGGCCTGGGCCTCAGCGGCAAGTCGGGCCTCTTCTTCAGCACGAGCTTGGGCCTCGGCGGCCGCCTGCGCTTCGGCGCGAGCTTGCGCCTCTGCCCGAGCCTGCGCTTCGGCTTCGGCTTCGGCCTTGGCGATGGCCGCCGCCCTCGCCTCGGCCTGAGCGGCCCGCGCCCGCGCTAGCCGTGCGCTGAGGCTCATGTTGTCGTCGCCTTCGTCGGCGGGAGTCAACAATGAGCGGTCGAGGGGAACTTCAAATTCTTCCTCTTCGTCGATCCACCACGAGTGTTCGCCTGAAAACAGGTCGACGTCCTCGCCAGGGACCTCTTTTTTCTTCCGCAGGAACGCCACGGTAAAAACATCGGCGTTATCCAGGCGATCTTTAGCTGGGCTCGCGCTGGGTTTTTCGGACCGTATCCGCCAGTCGAGCGGCGTGACCCCCGGCCGAGGAGTATCGTCGGCATCCATGACCCTGGGATACGACGAGTTCGCCTACTTCGCCGATAACGCTCGTGATGCTGGGTTGGTCTGGGAAGGTCCACCAACCGTCACCCGCCGGGAGGTGGCCATTGAGGGCGAACGGTCGGTGAGCGGCCTGGTTTGGGGCGATGGGCCACCGGAGCTGGTTTTGGTGCACGGCGGAGCTCAAAACGCCCATACCTGGGACACGGTCGCACTGGCGCTCGGCTGCCCGCTGTACGCGGTGGACATGCCGGGTCATGGCCAGTCGGGCTGGCGGGCCGACCACGCCTACAATCCGGCAAACATGGCCGGCGACCTCTCGGTGGCTATCGCCGAGGTCGCTCCCGATGCGGTTGGCGTCGTGGGAATGTCGCTTGGCGGGATGTCGAGTCTCGCCCTGGCTCACCACCATCCCGAGCTGGTGCGCGAGCTCGTGATGATCGATGTCACCCCCGGCACCGACTCGGTCAAGGCCGAACCGATCATCGCCTTCATTGATGGCCCGGAATACTTCGCCGACTTCGATGAGATCCTGAGCCGCACCATCGAGTTCAACCCGACCCGATCCGAGTCGTCGCTGCGCCGCGGCGTGATGCACAACGCCCACGCCATGGACGATGGCCGATGGACATGGAACTACGACCGCGAGCGCGGTGACCGGGCCCAGGGGGAAGGCGTGGCCGACTTTGCGACGATGTGGGATCACCTCGGCGGCCTGTCGCAGAAGCTCACGCTGCTGCGAGGTTCGCTCTCGGGTGTGGTTGGTGACGAGGATGTGGAGGAGTTCGAGCGGCGCCGACCCAATGACCGGGTGATTGTGGTCGAAGATGCTGGGCATAGCATCCAGGGCGATCAGCCGTTGGTGCTGGCTGGACTGCTGCGGGAGATTTTCCCTGGCCTGAGCGGCACCGGTGCTCCCGCAATTTAGATCGCTCTTTCGCAGTCGATCCCGGCTAAGCCCGGGGTCGCGGGAGGCGTTGCGCCCCCGTGAAGGTGGCGTCCGCTCGATCTGGGGTCTGGCCTATCCGGGAGTGTCGACCGGCGAGTTGGAGCTGGTCACCACTGCGGCTGCTCGGGCTCTTGATGCCTCGGTCACGTTTGTGGCTCCGCTCGGGGATCGATCGAGGGCAGGGCACTCCGACCAGTCAATCGCAGGAGTCGAACCGGCTCGGGCGGTGATCGTCGAAGCCCTTCCGGCTTCTGGCCATCCGGCCATGCTGGTCGTTCCGGGCGGCCTGGGCTGGCAGGCGCTGGTGGAACAAGCGGCCGTCGTCGCTTGGCTCCGACGAGTCGCACCACTGGCCGACGGTGTGGTGACCATCTCGACCGGCTCGTTGTTGTTGGCGGCCACCGGCCTACTCGATGGCGATCCAGCCACCGGTCACTGGCTGGCTCAACAGGAGTTGGCCGCCATGGGAGCCGATGCCCAAACCATCCGATCGGTGGCCTCACACGAAGGTCGCTGGGTGACCGCGTCCGGCACCCAGGCTGGCATCGCCGCCGCCGAGGATCTGGCCCGGAGGATCGTCTGGGGCCGGTAGCCCGGGGCCTGCTCGACCGGTGGGGCTAACCTGTGGGCCGACTCGGAACGGATTGGGGACGGCAATGATCGGTTTGGAAGACCAGGTGGTGGTGGTGACGGGCGGAGGCTCGGGAATCGGCTTGGCCACGCTGGAACGGCTCGTTGCCGCAGGCGCTCGGGTCGCGGCGTGGGATGTGGCGAGGACCGACGGTTTCGACGAGTTGGCCACGGCTCACCCGGACCAGGTGCACTTCGCCGAGGTCGATGTCCGCTCATCGGTGGCCATCGGCGCTGCGCTTGAGGCGGTCCACGATCGGTTCGGCCCGGTGACTGGCCTGGTCGCTGCGGCCGGAGTCGCCGGCGGGGGGCCGGCCCACGGGGTGCCGGAAGAGGAGTGGCAGCGGGTCATCGACATCAACCTGACCGGCACCTTCCTGTGTGCCAAAGCGGTGTTGGCCGACATGGTGGAGGCCCGTCGGGGCTCGATCGTCACCATCGCCTCGGTCGAGGGTCTTGAGGGGGCCGAAGGCGGCAGCGCCTACAACGCTTCCAAGGCGGGGGTGGTCAACTTCACCCGGAACCTGGCCATCGACTACGGCCGGCTCGGGATCCGGGCCAACGCCATTTGCCCTGGATTCATCGAGACGCCGATGTTCGATGCGGTGTTGGGGTCCGGAGGCATGGCCGAGGTCCGAGGCAAGATCGAAGCGCAGCACAAGCTCGGTCGCTTCGGCCGGCCAAGCGAGGTGGCGGCAGCAATCACCTTCCTCTTGTCGGACGAGTCGTCGTTTGTGAGTGGTGTAGCCCTGCCCGTGGATGGCGGGTACACCGCAGGCCATAGCCTCGGCCTGGTGGAGATGATGGGCCTGGTCTAAGCCCGGTTAGGCGGCGGCGGTTTGCGCGCTGGCCTCGGATCGGTCTTCGGATCGCAGCCCCGTGGTGATGATGGTGCCGATAACGCCGGCCACCAGCGCTGCTGACGCTGCGGCCACAAACCCGGCGGAGCCGTCGATGCCGGTATGGATCGTGGCCAGCCCGGCGATGCCGATCGTGGTTCCCATCTGCCCGACCATGCCCTGGAAGGCGCTGGCCACGCCCACGTCGGCTTCAGCGACGGCGTTGAGCGAACTGGCGAGCACGGGCGGCCGTGAAAAGCCGAGGCCGGCACCCGAGAGAATCAGGGCTATCACCACGAGTGGGATCGAGTTGAAACCGGCGGCTAGGGCGGTGAGGCCCATGCCGAGAGCGATGAGGGCCATGCCGCCAACCGCGGTCTGGCGCTCACCGACCCTCGGCGTTACTCGGCCGGAGGCCATTCCCGCGAGGGCGAAGGTGAGCGGGCGAACCATTACCAACTGGGCGATAGCGGCCTCCTTGTAGCCGAACTGTTCGTCGAGGAGGAACGGCATAGTCGCGAAGATCCCCATGTAGGCGACGCTGGAAAAGAACCCGCTACCGAGCGCCACCGAATAGTTCCGCCGCCGCAGATAGGCCATGGGCAGAAGCGGCGAGGGCACTCGTCGCTCGATGGCGACGAAGGTGGCCAGGCTCAACGGGCCAACGATCAAGCCGCCGATCACCATTGGATGCAGGAAACCCCAGGGGCCGAATTGCACCAGGGCTATCAACAGCGCCCCGACTCCGAGGCCAAGGGTGGATGCTCCGGCCACATCGAGTTTGGCGCCGCGTCGTCGGGGCGTCTCTGGCAGGAAGGCGGCCGCGAGCGCGATGGTGATGAGCGCCGGCACCATCTGGGCGATAAAGATCCAGCGCCACCCGAAAGCTTCGATAATCGGTCCGCCCAGCACGAGTCCGATCACCGGCGACATCGAGACGGTAAGGGTCCAGTAGCTCATGGCCCGGACGCGCTCCGACGGCGGAAAGATCGAGACCAGAATGGCGAGGGATGCGGGGTTGGTCACTGCGCCCGCCGCCGCCGAGAGGGTTCGGAGTCCAATCAGAGAGATCAGGCTCCACGACGCTGCGGTCAGACCGGCAAAGACCGCCGACACGGCAAAGCCGATCAGGTACAGCCGACGGTGGCCGTAGATGTCGCCGATCTTGCCGAAGATGGGGCCGGCGACGGCGTTCAGGAGCAGCGGCGCGGTGAGTATCCAGCTGGTGGTGCTCTTCGCGGCGCCGAACTCTTCCGCGATCTGTACCTGGGCCACGCCAAGCACGGTGACCAGGAAGGCGACGCTGGCCAGGCCCGCGAGTGCTGTGATCAGGATCAAGCGCCGACGCCAAGGCGTCATTGGCACTGCTGGCTCTGCGTCGGTTGCCTCGTGGTCCCGCCACTGCGCCAGGTAATCCTCGGCGCGCTGGTGGTAGGGGGTTACGGACACCGTGCCCAGAGTACGGACAGTTTCCGCGTTCGGCCGAATGCCGGCCGGTTTTGTGACCAAAGCCACCGGTGAGCGTCCTCACGTGAACGTCACCGGTGGTGTCTGGTTCAGCGTCGGTCAGGCGATGTTGCTCCCCGTGGCTCGGGCAAAGAAGAAGCCGCCGAGGGCCCGAACCCCGTAGTAGTAGGTGTAGGCCACGCCACGGCAGAAGGTGCGCTGACCCCAGGAGCTGCGGGTGTTGCAGTGGGCCTTCATGTTGTTGAGGAATCGCACGTCGCAGGCCTGGCGACCGCTGGCCGAGTCGCCGAAGTACTTAAAGGCGTAGCAGTTGTCGTGGTCGTTGCAGGAGGCGTTGAAGTTGAACCCGTAGCCGCTATCGGGGACGCCGGTGCATCCGTTGGGCGCGGCGGCGGCGGGCTGGGTGAAGTTGGGGACCGCCACCAACGTTCCTGCGGTCAGCAAGAGCATGGTCAGCAGTTGTGCCAGGCCCAGTCGTACTCGCCTCTTCGACATCGTTTCCCCTTCACGGGTTCGGGTTCGGGTGATAATCACGACTGTAGCTCAGGATGTGTCGGGCGTCACAAGTATCTACTCCGGGTGGCGGGCAGTCGGTTGGCCCGGCTGGGCGCACCAGGCTGGGCAGAAAGGGGAGGCCTAGACACCGTCGGCGATCGACTCAAACAGTTCGGCGGTTCTTGTTGCGATGGTTGTCCATTCGAAGTGGGGCTGACGGTCGGCCATGGCCGCCGCCGAGGCCGACAACTGTTGGGGATCGAGGTTGTCGATGCAGGCGGTGAGCTCGGTTGCGGTGGTTCCGTAACGGATGTCGGCGCCGTCGAAGGTCTCGTCGAAGAAGGCCCAGTCGGAGGTGATGGCGGCGACGCCGGCACCGATGGCATCAAATGCGGTTCCGGTAGTGAGCATGCCAGCAGGGGCAAAGGGGAGGATGAGCGCATCGACCGCGGCTACCCGGGCCTCATAGCGGCCGCCATCGAGATGGTCGGTGTCGGCGATGATGCGGGAGTCGTCGGGCACTGTCACCGAGTCATCGACCCTGATGACCAGCTGGATGTCGTCACGGGTCGATGCCGCCACCGCGTCAACCACCTGCTGGAGGAGCTTCTCCTGGCGAGGAGCGCCGACCACTCCCAGCCGCAACGGAGCCGCGGGCCAGCCCTCGCGGCGTTCGAGCTCTCGGCGCACGTCGGCACGGTCTCGGTTGGCGAGGTGGCGGTACTCGGCTCCCCAGTGGCCGTGGGGGATCACTTCATGGCGACACTGCGGTCCGTATCGGTACTGGCGCATAGCCACGTCCATCCCTACCCGGGTGTGGTGGATGACAGCGTCGGCGGCCTCGGCCCACAGCTGGTAGGTGGATTGAGCGTCGTCGTCCTTGAAGTAGTGCGGCAACAGGTTGTGCTGGGTCCATACGATGCGGGTGCCGGTCTGTTTGAGCAGCGCCAGTACCTCGGCGTTGCGGCGGGGGTCGGTTCCGGCCCACCATTCGGGCCAGGCCATATGAAGCACATCGATGCCGTCCAGACGCTCCGCCAGCTCGGCATCGGGGAGGCCCGCGGCCAACGTGATCAGCCGCTCCTGAAGCGGCGCGTAGAGGCTGCGGTCGTACTGATGGCCGGTGATGGTGCTCGCGACCCGAAGCCTGGGAGTCACCCGCCAGGTCATGTCGATCTCCGACGCCGGGGTCAACTCAATCTGGTGGACGACGGGTAGCTCGCCCCAGAAGCTGCGCCACTCCGTCAGGCCGGAGGTGTCGATCCGCTGTTGTGCCGTGACTGCTGCGCCCTCGGCATGAACCGCAAGTGGTCGATCCGGGGTCTCCGGAATCGAGATTGTAAGTGGGCCCGGCAGTTGGTCGGGGCTGTCGAACCGGAGCCGTTCGCGAACGATCAAGGATCGTCCCTCGACTCGGTAGGTGGCCTTCCGGGAACCGGCGACGGCGGCGTCGGCATCGCTATCAACGCCGATCGGGCTCCAGTTGCGGTGGGTTACGCTCAGCTGGCCGGCTTCGTGGTTGAGAGTTTCGGGGAGTCCGGCGGGGGCCAGAGCCGTGGCACTCTTGCCAGCCATCTCTTCGTGGTGAGCGGGCGAAATCACCGGGAGCATCGTCGGGTGGCCGCTGGTGGGACCCTCAAAGAGTCCGGGCGAGCGTGGATATGGCAGGTAATCGCTCGAAAACCCGAACACGGTCGGCAGGGTGAACCGCAGGGTGGGGGCGCGGAAGGTCCAGACCGCCGCGATGTTTCGACCCGGGGCAAATTCGATCAGCCGGTCGGCCTCGCGCCAGCGGTCGGCCGACTCGCCAGCCGTCACTTCCGGTCGAGCCTGGAGTTCGAGAGCGGCGAGAAGAAGCTTGCCCATCACATCAAGCGTCATCTGCAGTCGTCGCGCCGGGCCCCGGTAGAACATGGTTGAGCGGTACTGATGAGCGGCGATGACCCCGTTGGGGAACCAGGTTGCGAGCTGATCCAGGGTGGTGATGGCTCGGCTCAGCCAGCGGCGCTGGGCCTCGGCGTCGACCAGGTTCCGGCCCGTCGCCACCGAGGCAAGTTCGATGGTGATGGCCAGGCCGAGCGCGCCGATCGATCGGCCCCAAACCACGCCACCGCCAGGCTGAGCGATGTCGTCGAGATCGGCAAGTACCTGGCGCAAACCATCGGTCCACGCTGGATCGAGATATTCGGTGAGCGGGTCGGCGAACAGGTACATGTCGGGGGTGTAGATGTCGTAGTGGACCCAAGGCGCCATGCCGTCGTCGATCCACCCGTTCGGGGTGTCGAACATGGCCTGTGCTCGGTCGATGAACACCTCGAAGTCCGGTGCCGGTTCTCCACTCAGCTTGGCTCCGGCGGCGAGGCATCGGGCCGCGACGATGGCGAAGTTGGGCGGTATGGCTCCCCCTTCGGTGAGTCGCTGCCGGATCTCCGGGCTGTCGACGGCATCGAGGGTGTGCTGGCGCAGATGGTCGGGGAGTGCCTCAAGACCACCGAGCCGGATGGCCGTCTCACCGACCCGGTAGGAGTAGAACCCTTCGACCTTCTCCGGCGTCAGTCGGCCGATCAGCTCTTGGAGATGGCCACGGAGGTGAATCGGGTCAGCCGGGGAAGTGGTGGTGGTCTCGTTGGTGTTGGCCCGGTCGGTGTCCAGGGTCTCGACCCCACACTCAACCAGTAGACCGAGAACGTAGATGAGGTCGGCGCGAGCGTCGTCGAGTACCGGGTGTCCGCCCATGATCGCCGGCAGGGTGAGGCCCGGAGCTGTCGAGGCTTCAAGCTCCCGCAGCTGGTTCACCACGGTCCTAACCAGTCGCTGGGCCAAGTCTCCTGCTGAGGTTTCGACATGGAGTGGGGGCTCAGGCATCCGGAACCCGGCCATGTCCGCCATCAGGTCCGGGCCAGAGTGGCAGGGATCCAATCGATCAGCTCCGCCTCGATCTCCTCAGCGGCCGAGGTGAGAAGGTGATCGGCTCCCTCAAGGATTCGGAGTTCGCCGTGGCCGCCAGACAGATCTTTGAGGGTTTCGCTGACCGAGGCTGGCAGGATCTGGTCCCGGTCTCCGTGAAACATCAGCAGCGGTTTGGGCGCGAGCTCGGCGATGCGTTCACAGCCAGCTGACTGTGATGACAGCGTCACCGTGCCGCGGGAGAAAGCTGGCAGCGAGAGCGACGTGTTGATGGCGACCGCACCGCCAAAGGAGTGTCCGATGGTGACAAACCGCTCGGCCCCACCCTGGGAGGCCATCTGGCCGACCGCGCAGACGTCGAGCACACAGGTGGGCAGATCGTTCGGGCGCCGGTAGTCGACCCGGTAGGTGGCGATGCCCGCCTCGGCCAACCGTTGGCCGAGCCGGTGGTACATGCCGTCCGCTGGCCCGAGGGTTCCCCCCATGGCGCCGCCGCAAAGGAGCACGGCGTCGGTTGCCTCCTCGGGCCCATGGGCGAAGATGCCAAGGAGGCCCTCCATCGTGTACAGCTCGAGGTGGCGGAGCCCATCAGCGATGTCGATTTCCTGACGGGCCAGTACGCCAATCATGTCGAGCGGTCCGGGCATCAGCGGCGTCTCCTCGTTCTGGATGGTGCGTGGTGGCTCAGACTGGGTTGGGCGACCGGGGGACGCCCGGTGTCAGCATGCCAAAGTGTGAGCCGCCACGCGCGCTGGCCGACGCTGCCAGCATCATTCACCTCGACGGGTCGGCCGCAGGAACCTGGTCTTGGCCCGCTGTTGGTTGCGTTTGATACTCCAGCTGACGGCACCGGTTAGGGTCGCGTCATGAGCAACCGGCGTGAACAGATCCGTATGACTGAAGACGAACTCTGGAGCTTCATCGAGGCCCAAAAGTCGCTCCAAGTGGCGACGGTGGAGCGGGATGGTTCGGTGCACCTCTCTACGTTGTGGTTCGCCATCGTGGGCCGTCGTGGCGAGCGTCGCCTGGTGTTCGAGACCTATACGAAGAGTCAGAAGATCGTGAACCTGGTACGCGATCCGAGATTGACCTGTCTGCTTGAGGACGGAACCGAGTACAACACGCTGCGCGGAGCCATGATCAAGGGCACCGCGGAACTGGTCACCGGCGATCAGGTCCATGCCCTCGCACTCGAGGTCATGGTCCGAAATACACCTGGCGTCGACCGCGACACCCTGGACCAGGCGGCGCAACATATGGCCCGCAAGCGAACCGCGGTCATCGTCCACCCGGAATCGATCGTGACCTGGGACCACACCAAACTCGGCTGAGTTCCGGTTGTGGGCCAACCTGCCGGGTCGCTATTTCTTGGCCTTGAGGGTTCGCTGGTAGTCCTCGAAGCGAAGCTTCACGATCTTCGATCGGTCTGCGGTACGTACCACCACCCCTTCGGCCTTGCCTTCTGCGGCATCGGTCAGCGCAACCTGGGTCGTGGGAAGGTGTGCCTCGAGCGCAGTCAGAACCGAGGCGTGATCGAGCCCATCAAGGGTGAAGTCGACCAATGGGACCAGCTCGAAACCA
>CALAML010000166.1 GCA_937925845.1 uncultured Acidimicrobiales bacterium
AGCGGGTCTGTTGGTCGAACACCAGCACTTGGATCCCCGCTACCGAAACCCGGGAGGTCCGCACTCGGATCCGGGTACTGAGCGGCGCCGCCGAGGCGGGTACGGCCGACCGTTCCAGGATCTGTGCCAACTTCGAGCGGGGTTATGTGGGGCCCTATGAGATCGCCGTCGACTACCTCGCCTATCCGTTCCAACCGTTCGAGTCGACCGCGGTAACCGGAACCCTCACCGGCACCATCGATCTCAGCGACTCCGAGGTCGGGGGACCATCCACCATCCGGGTCGGCCGCCGCCGCTGAATTCACGGCCTGCAAGCGACCCAAGTAGGCTCGTTTCTAGTGAGTGATCTGCAAACGATCCTGATTCAGGTGTCGGGCCCGGATGAGCCGGGGATTAGCGCGGGAGTACTGGCGGTACTCGACCGGGTCGGCGCCCAGGTGCTCGACATCGAGCAGCTGGTGATTCGGCGCCGCCTCACCTTGGGTTTGTTGGTGGCGGTGCCGCCAAACCAGGACGCCCTCAAGGAGCTGTTGCTCTTTGGCTGGGAGCATGGGCTCACGGTGCACTTTGAGGTGATCGAGGACGACGACCCCACCATCGAGGGTCCTGGGGAAGGTCCGAGCGAGGACCGTCATGTGGTGACCCTGGTCGGTTCGCAACTCACCCCCGCCGAGCTCCTGGCCGCCACTCAGGCGATCGCCGATGGGGGTGGCAACATCGACCGGATCTTCCGCCTGAGCCGGTTCCCGGTGATGAGCTACGAGCTAACGGTGGCTGGCGGTGATGGTGATCGGATCCGGGTGGCGTTGTTGGCTGCTGCCAGTCGATTCCCGGGGATGGATGTGGCCCTGCAGCGCGAGGGCTTGACCCGTCAGACCAAACGCCTGGTGGTGCTTGATGTCGACTCCACGTTGATCCGCAACGAGGTGATCGACCTTCTTGCCGACGAGGCTGGTTCGGGGCCTGAGGTTGCCGCCATCACCGCCGCCGCCATGGCGGGCCAGCTCGATTTCGCCGAGTCGCTGGAGCAGCGGGTGGCGACGCTGGCAGGCCTCGATGCCGCCGCGGTCCAACGGGCCCAGAGTCGTTTGGAGCTGACCGCTGGTGCCCGCACGTTCATTCGTACGCTGCATCGGTTGGGCTTCGTGACCGCCATCGTGAGCGGTGGCTTCACCGTCTTTACCGAGCCGCTCTGTGCTGAACTCGGCATCCACTACGGCCAGGCCAACGTCTTGGAGGAGCGCGACGGCGTGCTTACGGGGCGACTGGTTCCACCGATCGTGGATCGAGCTGCCAAAGCCACTTTTTTGCAGGAGGTGGCCGAGTCCGAGGGCCTGTCGTTGGAACAGACTGTTGCCGTTGGTGATGGGGCCAACGACCTCGACATGTTGCGGGTGGCTGGTCATGGCATTGCCTTTAACGCCAAGCCGATGGTCAACGAAGTGGCTGACACTGCGTTGACGGTCCCCTATCTGGATGCGGTGCTGTTTCTGCTTGGCATCCGCCGCGGCGACATCGAGCGTGAAGAAATTCGCGACGTCGACGGATTGTCCTAGGACCGTCCTCGGTCATATCGGTCGCTTCGGCCATGTCGGCCATGTCGGCCAGGTCAGCCGGGTCAGCCGGGTCAGCCGGTGATCAGGGTGGGCGGCAGAAACGAGATGCTGAGCTCGCGACAGATCGCCGCGCCGATGCTGAGCAGGGTGTGGTCGGACCAGCGTGGTCCGATCAGCTGGACACCACAGGGTAAGCCGTCGACCAAGCCTGCCGGTATGGTCAGCACCGGCAGGAGCGGCATGGTGGCCAGCCCGGCCCAGTAGAGGATCTCGCCGTAGGGTCGATCGACACCATCGACGTCGATGACCCGGTCCTGGTAGGCCAGTTCGTTGTTGTGCAGAAACGCAGGCGTCTGGGCCACCGGGGCCACCATGATGTCGACCGTTTCGAAGACTCGAGCCCAACTGGCCATGGCCCGGTGGCGGGCCTCGTCGGCCCGCAACCAGTCGCGATGGGTGCTGGTGCCGAAGCGGGCCATCTTCCCGCTGAGGGTGTTGTCTGCGGGGTCGGTGCTGCGTAGCGACTCGAAGACCGCTTCGGGTACGCCGGCCATCATGACCGGCGAAAGCAGTCCGAGGTAGGTGTCGTGGAGGGATTCCGTTGATAGGTCGGGCCGGATCTCGTTGTGGACTTCCGCTCCGAGCTCACCGAGTCGTTCGGCGAAGCCGGTGACGGTTGCTGCGGTGCCGGAGCTCACCGGAGCCATGGGGTCGTCGGCCCACAGTCCTACTCGGAGTCCAGAGACGGATGCGTCACCAGCGGTCGGAGGTAGGGCGGCACCGGGAACGTGGCTGAAGGCGTTCACCTTCAACAGCTCATCGAAGACCAGTTGAAGGTCGGCGACGCTGCGGCCGAGGGGCCCGCACACTGCGAGATCGCCGTGGCTGAGGGTGCCCGGCGGCGGCGGAACGTGGCCTCGATCGGAGAGCACTCCGTGGGTGGGTTTGAGACCGAACACGCCGCAGAAGTGGGCCGGGACCCGGATGCTGCCGCCGATGTCGCTGCCGATTTCGATTGGGCTGAACCCGCAGGCCACCGAAGCCGCTCCCCCACCGGATGATCCACCAGGCGTGCGTTCGGGATCCCATGGATTGCGGGTCACGCCGTAGACGTCGTTGAAGGTCTGGTGGTCGCCGGCGAAGAGTGGAACGTTGGTTTTTCCGTAGACGATGGCGCCACCTTGGCGCAGTGCGGTAACCAGATCGGCATCGGTATCGCTCACATGGTCAGCCAGCGTCGGGGAACCGGCGGTGGTCGGCATCCCGGTGGCTTCGAAGCAGTCCTTCACCGTCATCGGCAGCCCGGCCAGTGCCGAGTCGGGTGTCTCGCCGTTGGCGCGAGCGTCATCGAACGCCACCGCTTCTGCTTCGGCCCGCTCAAAGTCGAATGCCACGACGGCATTGATGCTCGGGTTGTAGGAGTCGATGCGGTCGAACTGAGCCTCAAGCAGCTCACGACTGGAGAACTCACCGCCAGCCAAGCCAGAAAGAAGATCAGTAGCGGTAGCGGTATCAAGCAGCTTCTGCATCCAAGAACCCTAGGCCAACCCCAAAGGCAAAGAAGCAAAGACAGCCTCCAAAAACAACAAACCAGCCCCGCCTGCCAAAGCGCGTCTCGCGACCAGACACCAGCGCAAGCGAGTTGCCCGAGCTGGCGAGGGACGAGCCAAAGCGAGAAAAATCCGCAGCGCGACATAAAGGAGCCCCAAGGCGACGACTGTCGCCTTGCGGCAATGAACCAGCCCCGCCAAAGCGCGTCTCAGGGTCAAGGCAGCGCAAGCGAGTTGCCCGAGGGAGCGAGGGACGAGCGAAGACACTGCGCCAGCAGTGGCTCCGAGACCAAATCCGCAGCGCGGGTCGAGGAGCGCCAGCGACGGATCCCGCCTTGCGGCAATGAACCTGCCTGCCAAAGCGCATCAAACGGTCAAGGCAGCGCAAGCGAGTTGACCGAGTACTGCGAGGGACGAGCAGCGGGCTCCCCCAGGGAGACCGAACGAGACCAAATCCGCAGCGCGGGTCGAGGAGGAACCCCAAAGGCCCCCCAGGGGCCGACGGGTTCCCCGGATCCCGCCTTGCGGCAATGAACCAGCCTGCCAAAGCGCATCAAACGGTCAAGGCAGCGCAAGCGAGTTGACCGAGCTGGCGAGGGACGAGCCAAAGCGAGACAAAATCCGCAGCGCGACATAAAGGAGCCCCAAGGCGACGACTGTCGCCTTGCGGCGTGTTACGGCACCCAGCCCCAGGTGTAGAGGCCGACGATTTTTGGTTGGCCTTCGGCGAAGTCGAAGAAGACGTGGATTCTTTGCCAGTCGAGGCCGGCGGAGTTGGTGGCGGGCACGTCGATGGTGACCGAGTGCATGGCCTGCATCGGGCTGATGTGGCCGTGGGTTTTGCTGGTGGCTCGATCGAGGTCGTCGATGATGAGGCGAACGCCGGGTCGATCCCACTCGGGCAGGTCGAGGAAGCGGATCGGGCTGGCCAGGCAGGCCCCGCCGCAAAACTCGGCGGTGACCGGGTCGGGGGAAAAGTCGTGGCGGTCGAGCCACCCGTTGGTGTTGCGGAGCGGCCCGGCGTCGAGGTGGACCATCGGCGTGGGGATGTCGCCCATCACTCCGATTCCACCGAACCACACTCCCGTGGCCGCCAGCCGCGGCGGGGTGACGGCTCGGGCAGCCGACTCCGAAGCTGGCGCAGGGGCATCGTCGCGTTGGCCCAGCGGGTCGGCTGCGGGGTAGTCGACGGCTCGACGATTGGTACCGCTGAGCATGGCCCACAGTCGGCGGGTTTCGTCGAGCAGAAGATCGCCGTGGGTGTCGACGTCCCAGTCCCTTGGTTGGGCGGTGAGGTGGCGACCGGGCACCCAACCCTGGCGGCCGGTGTCGAGTTTGACCTTGCGCCACATCTCGCCGTCGAGCCAGTCGACCTCGTTCGTAACGTGCAGGCCTCGGGAAGGCACCGTGAGCTGACCCACCGTGTGGGCGTCGGCGCCGGGCTCGGCGAGGACCGCAAGAGCCTCACCGTCGGGGACGGCCATCAGTGACCACACCAGCGCGCCAGGGAGCGCAGCAGCATCGGCATCGCCGGACCGGGGGACCCCGACACTGATTGGACCGTTTTCGGCCGAGCCGGTGGGGTGAACGGCCACGCTGATGGCCTCGTCGACCACCTCATCGGCCTGGTCGACCACATCACCAGGCTGACTATTTCGGGGTACGTCGGTTTCTGGAACTTCTTTTCCACCGTCGCTCTCGGTGGCTTTTGCCTGCTGCTGTTCGAGGGCTCGATCGGCGTCTTGCAGCAACCGAAGCAGCGATGCCACTCCAAATACACCAACGGCGAGCACCACCACAACAAAGGCCGCGCCCACCAATTTTGCGACCAGTCGCTGCGCTGGCGACCGCTGATCGGCCGCGGCGGGCTGCGGTTCGGAGCCGGTGCCGGGACCCGTTGCGGGAGCTGGGCCTGACGTGTCGAAAGACCGGTCCGACGCAGTGATGGGTTCCTCTTCTCTGGCCCGTGCCGACATCTTCCAACGACCTCCTACCTCTACAGACGCAGCAGCGGCGGGTTTGGTTGACACCGACCGGATTCGGGGGGCGATGTATTTCTTGGCGCTGGGCTCGCTAGTGTGAAATTGCGCCACTGGTACAAGGTCAGAGGCGAAATTGAAGAGAGAGTAATTTGACTACAGGCACCGTGAAGTTCTTTAACGCTGAGAAGGGCTTCGGCTTTATCTCAAGGGAAGACGGAGACGACGTCTTCGTTCACTTCTCCAACATTCAAGGGGAAGGCTACAAAACGCTCGACGAAGGCCAGCAGGTCGAGTTCGACATCGCTCCCGGACGCAAGGGTGAAGAAGCCCAAAACGTTCGACCCGTCTGATCGCACACCACGACTAGGCAACGAGCCGTCAACCCTTCGGGGTTGGCGGTTTGTTGCGTTTTGGGGCGTTATCGAAGCCGTCTGCGGACCGGCCGGGTCGGCTTGCTCAGGTACGTTCGTCTCGATGCGAGCCCGGCACATGGCGGTCGGGGATTTCGAGATGCTCCTCTATCTCATGCTCCACGAAGTGAGCCACCGCTTCGCTCGGCAAGTGTTTGGCCAAGGCGACATCGCGGTGGTCCGATGTCAGGGCATGGACCTCATAGGTTGTTCTCGTTCGCCCTTTTGAGTTTGTGGTTTGTTCCCTGCGGACAAAAAGCTGATCGACAGTGGCGGTGGCGATATCCATCGATCCGCCGCGAACCGGTACCGGCCCGGTGTGGACGCGCACCGTGTCCAGATTGGCCCGAACCGAGGTGACGTTCAGCGCGTTCACCAGAGCCTTATAGACAACGATGGTGCCGACCGCGGCATGGAGGCTCGTCATCAACGCTGGGGTGATGCTGCCGCTGCGTACGGCGGTGATCCAAAAGACCGACAAGATCCCAAACCAGATCGCGGCAAAGAAGAACAGAAAGATCGCCAGCCCCCGATCCCAGTTCCAGGAGACTGTCAGATCGTTGCCGCTGCGTTCGATCCTGACCCGCTTCGGCATCGGCGGACCCGAGGGTTCGGACCAGGGCGGATCGTGGGTAATCGATTCCATGCCGCCAGCGGCCTCAGCCGAGCTGGCTGATATCTCGCACTGCGCCGCGGTCGGCGGACGTGGTCATGGCGGCGTAGGCCCACAGAGCCTGGCTCACGACGCGCTCGCGGTTGCGGGCTTTGTAGGCCTGGGCACCGTGGGCCTCTTCCTCGGCTCGGCGGGCGGCCAATTCATCGTCGGAGATCTCGAGGTGGATCGACCGGTTTGGGATGTCGATCGAGATCATGTCGCCGTCACGGACCAGCGCGATGGCGCCACCGGCACCGGCCTCGGGCGACGCATGGCCGATCGACAATCCGGAAGTGCCGCCGGAGAACCGACCGTCGGTGAGCAGCGCACATTCTTTCCCGAGGCCCCGGCTCTTGATGTAGGTGGTGGGATACAGCATCTCCTGCATGCCCGGGCCACCCTTGGGGCCCTCGTAACGAACAACGACCACGTCGCCGGCGGTAACCCGTGACTCGTCGAGGATGCCCTCGACGGCATCGTCCTGGCTTTCGAACACTCGAGCCGGTCCCGAAAAGGTAAGGATCGACTCGTCGACACCGGCGGTCTTGACGATGCAGCCATCCTCGGCGATGTTGCCGTAAAGGATGGCCAGGCCACCGTCGGCGCTGTAGGCGTTTTCGACCGACCGAACACAGCCGTTGGCCCGATCGTCGTCGAGGGTCTCCCATCGGGTGGCCTGGCTGAAAGCGACCTGAGTTGGGATGCCGGCGGGGCCAGCCCGGAAGAACTCCTTGGCCTCCGGGGTGCAGTTCGGCGACATGATGTCCCACTGATCGATGGCCGCAGCCAGCGTGGGGGCATGAACGGTTGGGGTATCGGTCTCGATCAGACCGGCCCGGGCCAACTCGCCCAGAATGCCGATGATGCCACCGGCCCGGTGTACATCTTCGACGTGATACTGCTCGACCGCTGGCGCCACCTTGCAGATGTTGGGGACGCGCTTACTCAGCTCGTCGATGTCGGCCATCTTGAAGTCGAGCTCGGCCTCTTCGGCCGCAGCAAGAATGTGCAGCACGGTGTTGGTGCTGCCGCCCATGGCAATGTCGAGTGCCATGGCGTTTTCGAAGGCGGTGCGGTCGGCGATGTTGCGGGGCAGGACCGACTCGTCGTCCTTTTCGTAGTAGCGCTTGGCCAGATCAACCACGGTGCGACCGGCCTGAAGAAACAGCCGCTCGCGGTCGGCGTGGGTGGCCAGGGTGGTGCCGTTGCCCGGCAGCGACAGCCCCAGGGCTTCGGTGAGGCAGTTCATCGAGTTGGCGGTGAACATGCCCGAGCACGACCCACAGGTCGGACAGGCCGACCGTTCGATGGCGGCCACATCTTCATCGCTCACGCTGGTATCGCCGGCCGACATCATGGCCGAGATCAGGTCGACCTTCACCTCGCTGCCGGCGAGACGGGTCTTGCCCGCCTCCATCGGCCCACCCGACACAAACACCGCCGGCACGTTGAGCCGCATGGCCGCCATCAGCATGCCCGGGGTGATCTTGTCACAGTTGGAGATACACACCAGCGCGTCGGCGCAGTGGGCGTTCACCATGTACTCAACCGCATCGGCGATCAGGTCCCGGCTGGGCAGGCTGTAGAGCATGCCGCCATGACCCATGGCGATGCCGTCGTCGACGGCGATGGTGTTGAACTCCTTGGCCACCCCGCCGTGTTCGGCGATCTCCCCGGCCACCAGCTGACCCATGTCCTTGAGGTGGACATGGCCCGGCACAAACTGGGTGAAGGAGTTGGCGATGGCGATGATCGGCTTGTCGAAGTCGCCATCGGTCATGCCGGTGGCGCGCCAGAGGGCCCGGGCGCCGGCCATGTTGCGGCCGTGGGTGGTAGTGCGGGAGCGGTAATCAACCATGCTTTTAGGCTAGTGCCCCCCGACACCGACCACCCGATCGATTCGTGACCGGCGAACGCGCTACCCCGGCGGTCAAAGTTTGCACTTTTCGGGGTCTGACCCTGAAAAGTGCAAACTTTTGTCTGATGCTTAGCCTTGGTAGAGCACCTTCATCTTGTACAGCAGCGAGGGCGTCTCGTTTCCCTGACAGTGCACCGAAATTTCCTGGGTGAGCAGGGTGCCCTTCTTGTGGGCCTCGGCACCGACCAGACGACCCTTGGCGTGCAGGGTCGAACCGACCGGGACCGGAGCGAGGAAGCGGAAACCATCGGAGCCGTAGTTGACGGCGTTCTTTACCCCGCTGAGCTGCACCCCACCGGGGTTGAGCTGGGGCAACAGGCTCACGGTGAGGAAGCCATGGGCGATCGGGCCGCCGAACGGGCTCTCGGCCTTGCAGCGCTCGACATCGATGTGGATCCACTGACGGTCGCCGGTGAGCTCAGCAAACTCGTTCACCATCTCCTGGGTAACGAGCACTTCTGGGCCCCACTCGCCGAACTCTTCGGTAGCGGTTGCGTTGATGGCGTCGACATCGTCGACGGCCAGGGAATTTTCACCGGACACGGCTGCTCCTTGGATGGATCCTGCTTGATCACACTTGATCTCAGACAAGGATCGTAACCGGCCGGAGCGAACCGAGCCCGCCCGTCGACCAGGCTCGGCGCCCTCAGCGGTCTTGCTAGGAAACGCCCAGCTCTTCGTGCACGGCGGCGATCTGATCGTTGCTCAGGTCCAACTCCTGAGCCAACTCCTTCAGGTACTCGGCCTCGTCGATGCTGTCGACGTCGACGGTAAAGATCGACACGGCGTAGGCCTCGGCCCGCACCGATGCAGGAACCTCCCTCGCCATCTCCGCCGCGGAAAGCATCGGCCGGGACATCTCGGCCTCCAGGAACTCTCGCTCCTCAGCCGACACCTCATCCCCGAGCTCGCCGGTGATCTTGGCCGCTTCGTCGGCGTCGACATGACCATCGGCCTTGGCGGAGTTACACATGGCCCGCACCAGGGCGGCAGCCTCATCGGTAGAGATGGAGTCGGCCTCGCCGCTGTCGGCGAAGTCGGCTCGATCGTTGCCGCCCTTGTCACCACCACCAAAGGGGTTGCCACCCTTGGTCAGCGAACGGCCGAGGCGCCCGAGCTGGCGACCACCGATCAACGAACCGGCGAGCCCACCGACCATGGCGCCAGTACGGCCACCGATCATCCCTCCAAGCATGCGGCCGCCGCGGCCACCAATCATCGATGCCAGCAATCCCATCATGGAAGGGTCCTCTTTCTGTTGTCCGGGTGGCCGGAGGTGTTCCGGCACGTTCGGGGTTCGAACTAGACGAATGCATTCTCCCGGTGGGCGCCTGGGCACACACCGTTTTCACCGAAGCAGTCTCGCAGGCTCATCGCCTCCGGCCCGCCATGCGGCTGAGAGGTAGACGCCACGACCGAGCCGATGGTCGCGCCGCAACCCACAGGTCCGAATCCAGGTCGGACCCGAATCCGGATCGAGACCCGGAGCGAGGACCAATTTCGAGATCTGTGACGCCCAACACCGCAAAAACACCGTGCTGGGCGTCACAGATCTTGTCAGACCGTTTGAGAGTGATCTCGCCGTACGATGGCCCGGTGGATGAGTCCCTGTTGGAATGGATCAGCGCCGTCACCGGCACTGAAGATCCGAAGTTGATCGGCCAGCTCCCTGGTTCGACCACGGCCAGCCTGCATGTGGCGAAAACCGACGACGGTTCGCTGGTGGTACGGCGTTACGACCGCAAGAAGATCACCGATGAGACCCCCGACATCGCGGCTCGGGACGCTCAGGGACTGATCGCCGCAGCCCAGGCGCTCGGCGAACTGGTTCCGGAGATGATCGCCGTCGACCCGACCGGCGAGGCAAGTGGCGCGCCCACCCTGCTGATGAGCTTCACCAGCGGAGCTCCGGCGGTTCGAGGCATCGATCTGGACCAACTCTCGCTGCCGCTGGCCCGCCTCCACCGCCGCCAAGCGCCGCCCGAACTGCCCGCGATCAGCAACACGATCGACCCCGAGACGCTGATGGTTCCCGAGTGGACCACCAATGAAGACGCGTGGCGGCGAGCCATCGAGTACCTGGCCCGAGACGCCCCCGAGGCACCAGCGGTCTTTATCCACGGCGACTACCACCCCGGCAACGTGCTGTGGCACCAGGGCGAGGTGAGCGGCATCGTCGACTGGCCCAACGCCGGGGCCGCGCCGGCAGCGCGGGACGTCGCTCGCTGTCGAACCAACCTGGCGTTCCTCTCCAGCGTGTCGACGGCCGAAGAATTTCTGGCCGCCTACGCCGGTCGCAGCCCGGGCTACACCCACGACAAGTGGTGGGACCTCCGAGACCTTCTCAGCCATGATCCGGAGCTCGAAGGCATCCTGGCGCTGAACGCCTTTGGAGCCGGCATCGACGAGGCCCAGGCCCACCAACGGGCCGACGCCTGGCTCCTGCACATCCTCGACTGAGGCCCCGGTTGCACCCCAACGCCAGCTCCGAACCATCCTCGAACTCGACGGCCGACGCCGAGCCCGATCGCGGAGCCGAGCCCGACCCAGCACCGTCCGGCGGGCCACACCCCACTCCCCCGATCGCCCTCAGCATCGCCGGCGCCGACTCGGGTGGGGGCGCAGGCATGCATGCCGACCTTCGCACCATGAGCGCACTCGGGGTCCACGGGGCCACCGCGGTCACCGTGCTGACGGCCCAGAACACCACCGGCATCCGCACCATCCATCCGGTGCCCGCCGACTTCGTCGCCGAACAGATCGAAGCGGTGCTCGACGACATGGCGGTTGCCGCGGTCAAGACCGGCATGTTGGCCTCGCCCGAAGTGATCGAAACCGTCGCCCGTTTCGCGGAAGCCCAACGACTCCCACAGCTCGTGGTTGACCCGGTTCTTGTTAGCTCGACCGGCCAGCCGATCTTCGCCCCCGAGGCGGTCGACGCCTACCGCGACCGGCTGTTCCCCCACGCCTTGGTCATCACGCCCAATGTTGCCGAAGCCGAGCTCCTCAGCGGACTTACCATCACCAACTCCGCCGATCAGCGAGCGGCGGCCGAGGCCTTGGCCGAAACAGGCGCCGAATGGATCGTGGTCAAAGGTGGTGGCCGGGCCGGAATGCTTGACGCCGTCGACATCGTGTTTGATGCCGCCAGCGGGCACAGCCACGAGCTCACCGGAGACTGGGTCGACAGCGTCAACGTGCACGGCAGCGGCTGCACCCTCGCCGCCGCGGTCACCGCTCACCTCGCCAATGGCGACGATCCAGCCAACGCTATAAGCGAGGCCAAGACCTTCGTCGACCAGGCCATCGCGGCCGCCGCGGGCTGGACCCTCGGGGCCGGTCACGGTCCGCTCAACCACTTCGACTGGTAGGTCGTCACTGCGGCAGAAGACCGCTGGCCTGGATCAGCCGAACCGGTGGGCGGCCACCAACGCCTTCACCACGTCGCCGCGGAACTTCACCCCATCGGCCGCCGCGCCGTTGGTACACAGCACCAACCCACCGGAACGAGCCGGGAACCCCATGAGCATGGCCCGGAAGCCCTTGACGGTGCCGCCGTGATACCAGCGCTCGCGACGGGTGCCACGACGAGCCCCTTCGACACCAAGCTTGTGGTCAAGCATGGCCTTCATCCAGTCGGCTGGCATCACTTCAAATCCGTTGTGGGTGCCGCCGCCGTTGATCACCGAAATAATGGTGCCCAACTCCCGAGCGCTCACCTGCAACCCGCCCGCGGTCGACCACGGGATCAACTCCCGGCGACCCGGTAGCGGACGGCCCTTCAGATCGTGGCCGTGGGCCAGGTGCACGTTTCGAGGGGCCTCGAGACTGAAGGTGGCGTTGGCCATACCTAGGGGCCGCAACACATTGGCCTCCATCCACGGCCCAAACGCCTGGCCGGTGGCCTGCTCGGCCAAATGCTGCAGGATCAGGTACCCGGCGCCCGAATACGACTTCTTGGTGTTGGGGGCATGGGTGATGCACACCCGGTGGCGCACACCGGCCTCACCCCGCCACGACTCTTCGAGACGCGGCACCAGGCTCCCGGGCACGTCGGGGACCCGGTGGGATCCGCCGCCGCCCTTCACAAACCGTGTCCCCTTACGATCCGGGGTGGTGCCCCGCCCGATGATGCCGGCCCGATGGGTCAGCAGCCCCCGGACCGTGATCGGATCCCGCCCATCACAGTTGGCCAGAGGGTGCACCGGCAGGTCGTAGGCGATCAGATCGCGGATGTCGGCATCGAGTGGTAGCTGGCCGAGAGCCACCAGCCGCAGGATGCCGAGGGCGCTCACCAGTTTCGAAACCGAAGCCACCTGGAAGACGGTGTCGGGGGTGATGGCCGAACCTTCATCGAAGGCGACAACCCCGAAGCCTTCGGTCCACAGCGGTTGGCCCTCGTCGTGGATCATCACCGAAAGGCCAGGGACCCTCGACCAGCGCATGCGATCGGCGAGCGACATCGGGCCGGGACCACCGTCGATCCGGGCTACAAAACGATCTCGGGCTTTGTTGCTATCCAACCGACTGCTCACTCTCCAACCGACGGCTCACGCCACCAGCTTAGGCAGCCGACTCCGCAGTCGGCTCAGTCGTCGCGGAGCAGAACGGCGCGGCCGGAGAGAAAGGCGCGCAGCAACGTCAGGATGCCGGTGTGGCAACTCAGACGGCAACCAATAGCAAAGGGGCCGGTATCGGTTGGATGAATCGGATCCTGGGCCGGAGTATCCAGCGCTCGGGTTTCGCCGGTGCGGGCCTGAGCGCTTGGCGCCGGCGGCATGCCGTTGGCAAAGGCGGAAGTCTCAAGACCAGCGGCTGTCGTTCCAGTAGGGGCCGTTTGCTCGATGATCACCTGGTCGGGGGGCGGTGGCGCCGGCCGGTTCTGGGGGAACGCCGGCGTCAGGGGCCGTGAGGCTATGGCCTGAGCAATGTCCTCGGAGCTGTGCACGAGGTAGTCAGCGGCGATCCCGCGCCACTCCACGTACGCCGTGCCCGGGCCGGGGCTCATAATCTGGGCGCGCTGTGATTCCGGAGCCACGGTCAGGCCGCCGGGACCATACCAGGCAACCGGCGTCAGCAGCTCTCGGATGTCATGGCGGTCCTGTTCGACCCAGTCGCTATCCACGACAACCACCGCGGCCCGGGCCGCCCACACGCCAAAGAGCGCCGGAATCAGCTCGAGTTCATCGGTGGGGTCGACGACAACCAGGTCGCCTTCCTGGACTCCCTGTTCGCGAAGCTGGAAACCAACGGTGACCGCAGCCTTCTTGGCTTCACCGGCGAGCATCTCCCGTTCGCCGACAAACAACAGCGGTTCATCGTCACCAAGGGGATGCCCACTCAGCAGTTCGACCAGTTCCAGTGTGGATGGGACCGCGCTCACTCAAGCCTCCGCAGGATTGCACACGTACGCAACCCCTATCGGCCAAAGTGCACCCTTCGTTGAGTGGATTTGCCCAGTTTGGTGCCGCAAAACCAAACCCAGCCCAATCCCGCCCGATCCCCAGAGTCCACAGCCCAGACGCCACAACGCGGACGCCTCGTGATGAGGCGCCCGCGTCGGACTCTTCCCAGACTTTGCCCGAGATCAGCCAGGCTTTGGGATCGGTGGAATTATTGGATGGCGATCACACTATCGGACAAGCGGGTGCCTGAGACCACTTACGCGGCACGGTCGGCGGCCACGGCGTCGAGGTCTTCGTACTCGCTGGCGGTGTCAACCCAGTTCTCAAACTCGATCACGCCGATGTCGGTGAAGCGATCCCGCAGCCAGCCATCTCCGGCGTCGAGGATGCCGAGCTTCTTGCAGTTCGGGACAATCTTGGAAAAGAGCAGCGCCTGGAAAGCCTTCAGCTCGGCTGGCTCGTTCAGCTGGTAGCGCACCATCTTTTCGACATCGACCCCCATGCGATCCCACATCTCCTGGCGCATGAAGCGATCCCGCATCCGCAGCGCGGCCTCGAAGGCGAACTCCTGCCGCTCGCGGATCTCGGCCGACGACAGCGACTGGTAGACCTCCTGCAGCGAGAGGACACCGAAGGCGACATGGCGGGCCTCGTCGGACATCACGTAGCGGAGCAGCTTCTTCAACAGTGGCTCGGTGGTGGTCTGGTGGATGAAGCCAAACGAAGCCAGCGCCAAGCCCTCGACCATGATCTGCATGCCGAGGTAGGTCATGTCCCAACGACTGTCGGCGACGATGTCATCGAGTAGCAGGCCGAGGTGGGTGTTGCACGGGTACATATCGCCATCAAGCTTCTCGTCGAGGTACTTGGCGAAGACCTCCACGTGGCGGGCTTCGTCCATCACCTGGGTGGCGGCGTAGTACTTGGCGTCGATCCATGGAACCGTTTCCACGATCTTGGCGGTGCACACCAGGGCTCCCTGCTCACCATGAAGGAACTGGCTCAGCGCCCACTTCAAGCTTTCCCGGTTGACCTCGGCCCACTCTTCTTCGCCGAAGCTGTGGAGCGGTGACTCGGGGCTCTCGGCGTAGTACTGCACCTCGATCGGGTCGGGATCGGTGACCATGTTGTCCTGGTCGACCGAGATCGACCAGTCCAGGTCGGTCTGGCCATTCCACTGCGACGTCTTCGCTTTTTCATAGAGCCGATCCAGCCGGGGTCGGGCCCCCTTGTTGTAGTCCCAGGTGAAGATGGCATCGGCGTTGTCTTCGACCGCGTGGATCGTTTCGGTGACCTCGCGGTTGGTGGCCGAGATCTCGATGATCCGTTCCGGAGTGTTGGCATCGTCCACAAGGGAGTCGATGCGGCTCTTGGATTCTTCGGTCGCGGAGTTTTCGGTCAAAGACATGGTGTTCTTCTGCTTTCGGTCGTGGACAACAGCGGGGGGTTTGTTCTTGGGGGGTTATTTTTCGAGATCTACTTTTTGGACGTCTTCACTCGTTCGTCGAGTCGGTTGGCTGGGGTAGCTCGGTGGTCTCCACCGCGAGAGGAGGCGCAACGGAGATCAGGCGATCGATGAGCGCGCCCCAGGCTTTGGGTTCGGGCAACCCCCATTCGACCGACCGCAACAACATGAAACCCAGGCTGATCGAATGACAAAGGGTCACGATCGAGGCGGTGTCGATCTCGGGATCGACAAGGCCGTCGGTCTTGCCTTCATCGATCAGCTTTCCGAGCCGGCGACCTTCTTCATCAAGACCGCCAACGATGACTTCCCGGAGGTCGTCTTCGCGTTGGCTGGCGGCAAAGGCCTCAAGCAGAAGCAGACCGGGCACAAGACCATCGGGTTCGACCAGGCTGGCGCCGAGCGATCCCATCAGCTCGGTGATGGTGGTGGCGTTCGGTCCGTCGAGCAGCTCGGTGAGTTCATCGGTCATCTGGGCTTCGATCGCCGCGGCCAGCAGCTGGGACTTGCCCGAGAACTTGCCGTAGATCGCACCGGTGGTGAGATCGGCCCGGCGGGCGATTTCGGCTACACCGGCGCCGTCGTACCCCTCTTCAACAATGACTTCGGCGGCCGCGGCCAGGAGGCGGGCCCGAGATTGTTCGGCCCGGCCCGCTGGAGGGGTGTTGGCGCTTTCTTCCGAAGTCATGGAGTCATATTATAACGGCTATTACATTTGTCAAGAGGCCTCCTCCGCCTGGATTGCCGGCATTCTCGCAATTCTTGGCATTCTCGACGTTGTCGCATCGTCGATGCCCGTGTTCGCCAGGGGTGAGCGCATCGGTGCCAGAGGTGGTGACCTACCGGCCCCAGCCAGGACTGTCAGCGCGGCTGAGTAGCTTGGGCCGGGTGAGGTTTCTCCACACATCCGACTGGCATCTGGGCCGCACCTTCCATGGGGCCTCACTCATTGCCGAGCAGCGGGAAATGGTGGACCGCATCGTTGACATCACCCGCAGCGAGGAGGTGGAACTGGTGATCATCGCCGGCGACCTTTTCGATCGCGCCATCCCGCCCGCCGAGGCCATCGACCTCTTCGATCATGCTCTGGCCGAGCTGCGGGCCACCGGTGCCACCGTCGTCGCCATCAGCGGCAACCACGACTCGCCGATCCGGGTGTCAACCCACGATCGCATTCTGGCCGAGGCCGGGGTGATCATCCGCGGCAGCATCAGCCGCAGCCACGAACCGGCTCTGCTGCCAGGCGGTGATGGTGGCCCCCCGATCGCCATCTATGCCATCCCTTACCTCGAGCCGTCGGTGGCGGCACCGATCCTGGGCGAGGTTGACCTTGAGGTGATCGATCTCGACTCGGACGTGATCGAGCCCGAAGACCTCCTGCATCCCGACGACGTGGCGGCCATGACCGGCTCCGACCCACAGGCCTCCAACAACGACGGCGAGACCTTCTCCAACCCCACGCTCTTCGACGCGCTGCTCGAAGCCGCGACGGATCGAGTCGAAGCCTCGGAGGCCAGCAGTCCCGAGCGACCGGAGCCGACCCGTAAGACGTCCGATCCAGTGACCGATCAGCCGTCGCAACCACGGCGGCGCCGGGCCGGACACCACGACGTTACGGCGGCGGTCACCCGCAGAATTCGCGACGACCTCGCTAGCCGAGGCCGACTGCGCTCGATCGTGGTCAGCCACACCTTCCTTACCGGCGGCAAGAGCCGCGACTCCGAACGCGAGCTCAGCATGGGCAGCCTCAGCACCGTCGGGGTCAACGCCTTCGATGACTTCGACTACGTCGCCCTCGGACACCTTCACGGTCGCCAGCAGTTCGAGGGCGGCCGGGTGGCCTACTGCGGTTCGCCACTCCCCTACTCGTTTTCCGAGGAGCGCGACATCAAGTCGGTAAGCGTTGTGGACCTCGGCCCCCGGGGGGAACTCACCGTTGAACGTATTGAACTCAACGTCGGCCGGCCGCTGCGCACCATCGAGGGGGAACTTGAAGACCTGCTGATCTCGTCCCGGTGGGTCGATACCGAGCCGGCACGGGTGCGGGCCAAGCTCACCGATCGGCGCTTGCCGGCCCAAGCCATGGCCCGGCTCCGGCAACGCTTTCCCCACGCCGTCGAACTCCGTCACACCCCGCCGGTCGAAGTTCGCACCGACGCCCCCACCCCGATTTCGCAGCGCCGGGCCGACGACCCGGTGGCGGTGGCTCAACGCTTCCTGGCCGAGATCCACAATATGAGCCTCGACGAAGCGGACCAGCAACTCCTCGAAGACGCCTTCGTGGCCGCGCTCGACCGCGACGAGACCGAGACTGAGCTCCACGGTACGCCGGCCGTCGTCACCGCAGACCGGGCCACCGGTGGGGCCGCTGGGGCCAGTGGCGACAGCCACGAAGTGGTAGCGCAGCGATGAAGCCCCATCGGTTGACCGTTGAGGCCCTCGGCCCTTACGCCAAGGAAACCGAGATCGACTTCGATGCCCTTGCCGCCGACGGCATCTTCCTGATTCACGGCCCCACCGGCGCCGGCAAGACGTTCCTGTTCGATGCCATGGCTTATGCCCTCTACGGCGCTCTCGGCGGCACCCGCCACGACTCCACCCTTCGCTCGGACTTTGCCGAACGCAAGGTGGTGCCCCGCGTGGTCTTTGAGTTCTCGGTCGGCGACACCCGATGGAGGGTGGAGCGCAACCCCGCCGATGACCGCCGAGTACTCTCAGGCTCGATCAAAAGCCCAAAGGCCCCGAAGGCCATGCTGTGGCGCCTCGACACCGACGGCTGGCGAGTGATCGCCCAAAAGCCCACGGAGGTCACCACCGAACTCACCGACATGATCGGCCTCGGCGCCAAACAGTTCCATCAGGTGATCGTGTTGCCCCAGGGCAAGTTCGAACAAGTACTGCGAGCCAAGACCAGCGACCGGGAGACACTCCTACAGAGCCTGTTCGACACCGAGCTGTTCGAGCGCGTCGTCGACCGGCTCGATGCCCGGGCCCGCGAGACGGCCACCGCACTCGACAAGGCACAAAACGAAGCCCACAACCTAGCGGAGCAGGCCGGCCAGCGGTGGCGAGACCTCACCGGTCTCCCCACCGATTTCGAGCCCCACAGCACCCCGACACCGGCACCTACTTCCTCGGCTCCGGTATCGGTACCGCCATCGTCGGCGATGGCACCCGGAGCATCGGTTCCGGTCGACCCGGAGTTGTGTGACCAGCTCGCCAAAGCGTTGGCTACCGAAGCCGACCGCCACATCGCGCGTCGCGCCTCGTTGACCCAGGCACTCGCCACAGCCCAAACCGAACTGCTCTCCACCGACGACGCGGCAAAGCGGTGGGATCGCCGAGCCCACACCACCGCGGAACGCGAGCAGCTCTTGGCCGCCGCAGACCACATCGGTCGCCGCCGTAACCAACTCGCCCGCGGCGTGGCCGCAGAGGCACTACGCAGCGACCTTGAGGCGCTGGGCGCATCGAGGCAACAGAACCGGCGGCACCGGGCCACGTGCGAACAACTGCTCGAGCGGCTGGCGGCCCTGCACCGCGCCCCGGCCAGCGCGGTCGAGTTGATCCCGGCCCCGGCGGCCGATGCCCCGTCGCCCGCAGCCGACACTCCAGCCACTTCTGCGCTCGCGAGTCCAACGGAGACCGATGCCCTGACCCGGTGGATCGAAGCCTCTCTTGAAACAACGACCGCGAAGCTCAACGAACTCTCCGGCCTCACCCAACTGATGGCCGATGCCAAAGGGGCCAGAGCACAGGCTGAAGCGGCGGCCTCGGCGCTGGCCGAACTCGATGCCGACCTGGCCGAGACCCGACACAAGCAACAACAGGTGCAGACCCACCTCGAACCACTCCGCACCCGCCTTTCCGAAGCTATGGCCGCGGCGACCGCAGCTGCCAACCACAACGAGGCGGCGCAACGAGCCGAGGATGAGGCCAAAGCCAGCGCTGCGCTGGCCCAGCATCGACAGAACCTGGCCCGAGACAAAGAGGCCCACCAACGAGCCGAGCGAGAGCTCACCGAGCGACGCGACGCCTTCGAGGCCCTGCGAAACGCCCACCTGGACGGCATCGCCGCCGTCCTGGCTACCGAACTGCAGCCCGGCGATCCGTGCATGGTGTGTGGCAGCGCCGAGCACCCGGCCCCCAACGTGGCCGAATCCGAGACCGTCATCCACCGCGACGAACTCGAACGGGCAGAGGCCGCGGCCACCCGCGCCCGGCACGCCCTCGATGGCGCGGCCAAAGCGTTGGCCCAGAGCCAGGCCCGGATGGCAGAACTCACCGCGGCAGCTGGGGCGGGTGCAACCGACCCGCAGGTGGCGGCCCGCCAAGCAGGCCAAGCCCGAAAGGTGGCCACCACCACCGCCGAGCTTGCGGCTCAGCTGGAGCCAACCCGCGATCGACTCGCCCGAGCCGAAAGCGAACTTGAGACCTTGGCGACGCGCCTCAACCAGGTCACCGGTGAACGGGCCTCGACCACCGAAAGGGTGGGCAACGAACAACGGAAGGCCGCAGAACTCGACCGGTCCATTGCCGAGCGGCTGGGGCCCGACCAGAACCTCGAGGCCTCGATAGCCCACACCAAGAAGCTGCAGACCCAGCTTCGGGAGCTCGCTGGCGTGGTGCGGAACCTCGACCGAAGCCAGGACCTGACCACCGGGCTTGATGCGGCATTCAAACGACGACTTGGTGAAAGCGGCCTGACCAGCGAGAACGAAGTCGCCGAGCGACTCATCAGCGCCGAAGAGCGAAGCACTCTCACCACCGCCATCGAAGCCCACGACCAGAACCTGGCCCGGTGCACCTCAGCGCTGGCCGATCCCGAACTGGCCGACCTCACCGAACATCGCCCCGATCCCGAACCCCAACGCCAGCGGGTGGCCGAACTCGAAGCGGCCCGCGATGATGCCATCGCCAACGCCGCGCTCTACGAACGCGGGGCCACAGAATTCAAACGGCTCGCCTCCGACTATCGCGCCGCCACGGCCGAGACCGAAGCCATCGAACGAACCGCAGTAGTCATCACCCATCTGGCCAACCGCTGCAACGGCCGGGTCGACCCAAAGGTTTCCCTGCCCCGGTGGGTGCTGGCCAGCTACCTCGCCGAGATCTGCGACCATGCCAACGAGCGCCTCGACACCATGACCTCGGGTCGCTACCGGCTCCGGGTGGAACCGATGAAGGCCAAAGGCAACAACAAGGCCGGTCTTGAACTCTTTATCCACGATGCCCACACCGGCATCGAGCGCCCGGTGAACACCCTCAGCGGCGGCGAGACGTTCCAAGCGTCCCTGGCGCTGGCTCTCGGGGTGGCCGATGTGGTTGAAGCCCACTCTGGCGGAGTGCAGATCGATGCCCTCTTTATCGACGAAGGGTTTGGCACCCTCGATGGCGAAGCACTCGAACTGGCGATGGTCGAACTCGACCGGCTTCGAGAAGGAGGACGGGTGGTGGGGCTGATCAGCCACGTTGCTGCCCTGCGCGATCGCATCCAGAACAACCTCGAAGTCATTCCGGGCGCCGCCGGCTCACGAGTGCGACTCGGCACCCGCGAGTTTGTCTGACAGCGCTGGGCGAGTCGTTCCCCTCCGGCGACCCGCCCAGCGAGACCAGCGTACGCTCTGACTCGATAGCACTTATGGCGGGGGCGCGTTTCGTAACATTTTCAAGAAATACCCCACAAAACCGCGCCGGAATCCATGGCGCGAGGGCGTCGAAGATTGCGACGGTCGACCACAAGACGCCGTTCGCGGTTCGACGGGTCCTTTGAATGTCCAACAAAGAGTTTGGTGTTATCACACGTGTCATCACTGTAGAGCGAGACGGCCCGACTCGGGGCGACCGCCCGATTGCGCTCATCTCGGTAACGGAAGTTCTTCGACATCACCCAACTCAGATCGGTGCGGCACGGGTCGGGTTCGATGACCTCACTGAAGTAGTAGGCCCCGGTGATGGTGTTCGCCGACAGACACATCGTGCCGACCGGAGCCTCCCGCCCAAGGCGAATGTTGGTGATGGAGAAAAACCAACCCCACTCCGATGCCTGACACTTGGCCGCCTTTACCCGCCAGATCCGCAACCGGACCCAATCATCAGGGCGAAGCCGCAGCCGCTGCTGACTCCCGCCCGGCAACACGCCGGTGCTCGGATGGTCCGGCCCGTAGTAGCCCGACCAGTCGGCGTACCACTGGTTCGAGGCACCGGTACCACCCTTGGCCAACCCGCCATGAAGCTGATACTCCACCTCGCGAGGTTGCGCAGTGTCACCCAACTCCACCGCCAGGGCGAGAAACCAGGTGTAGCCGCGCCGCAGTCGGCGACCGTTGGCGCAGGTGTCGGGATCGTTGCAGCCGCCAACCTTGACCCGAATATCGACGTCAACATTGTGGATGGCGCCCTGGGTCTCGCCAGCCAACTCGACCCGCACCACATTCGACTGATAGCGGGCGCTCTGGGCTGACACCTCCGGACTTGATCCGACGGTGAGCGAAGCGGCCACGACCGAGACGGCCACAAGAGCGACAGCAAGCCGGTGATAGGAGCGGGTCAGACGCTCCACCCTCGGGTGGGGAGCCGAACCCCCGGGACCAGACGGGGTTTGTTGATGGATGATCGTGGACTCAGGCGGGGAGGAGGAAGGGGACACTTTCACATACTTCGAGATATGACACAACAGCTATGGGAGATCGCCGCCACAGTGCACCAGCCGCGGTGAGTCATTCCGGACCCTAGCCCATAGTTTCTCGGTCTCATAAATGCTTCCTGAGTGTTTTCCAGCACTCCCGGTTGCCCGTCACGACGCCGATTCACGCAGAGCAGTTCTCCGATTGGCACAGGTTGCGTCCGATCGGCGGGATCAGGTCCGGGGTGTGAAGCGGCGCCGCCACTACCCTTCGACCCATGATCGACGTGCTCTCCGCGTTCGGGCTGTCGTCCTCAGCCGGGCTTAACGCCTACCTTCCCCTGCTCATCGCCGGACTCACCACCCGCTACACAGAACTGTTCAAGTTGTCTGAACCGTGGAACGCGCTCAGCAACGGCTGGGTACTGATCGTGATCGGCGTGCTCACCGTGATCGAGATCACCGTCGACAAGATCCCGGTGGTGGACTCGATCAACGACGGCATCCAAACGTTGATCCGCCCGGCGGCCGGAGCGCTCCTGTTTGCGGCCAGCACCAACGCCATCACCGATATCCATCCGAGCCTCGGCCTGGTGCTTGGCCTCCTCACCGCCGGCGCCGTCCACGGCACCAAGGTGGTGGCCCGGCCGATCATCACCGGCGCAACCGGTGGCACCGGCAACGCTCCGGTGAGCTTCGCCGAAGACGTGATGAGCGCCGGTACCGCCTTCGCCGCCATCACCCTTCCGGTGCTCGGTGCCATCCTCGCCATCGGGCTGTTTGCACCGGCAATCTGGTTCTTCAACTTCCGCCGAAAACGAAAAGCCAAACGCGAGGCCCGCAACAACCAAGATTTGTGACGCCCAGCGCGCCGTTTTTGCAGCGCCAGGCGTCACAGATCTTGTGAGGACCCCACGCGTGAGAGCCCACCCGGTGACAAGATGAGCCCATGGCTATTCAACTTGTCGGTGCTGGAGTCGGCCGGACCGGAACCCATTCGCTGAAGCTGGCTCTCGAGCAGCTATTGGGTGGGACCTGCCATCACATGATGGAAGTCGGGACCGACCAGGGCCCCACCTGGCACCAGGCCTACAGCGGCAACGCACCCGACTGGCACACGTTCCTCGGCGATTATGTGGCCATCGTCGATTGGCCCGGTGCCGGGTTGTGGCGCGACCTGGCCGCCGCCTTTCCTGACGCGCCGGTACTGCTCTCGACGCGATCGTCGGCCGACGTCTGGTTCGAAAGCGCCAGCCGAACCATCTTCCAAGCCATCGGTAGTGCACGAGCCAGTGGAGCTCAAAGCGACTTCATCGAAGCACTGATGAACGCCTTCTGCTCCGACTTCAGCGATCCGACGAAAGTGAAGGCCGCCTACGAAGCCCACAACGCCGAGGTTCGCGACACGATCGACCCCGACCGTCTCGTTGAGTATCAGCCCGGCGACGGCTGGGGCCCCCTCTGCCAAGCGCTGGGCCTACCCGAACCCGATGCCCCCTTCCCTCACACCAACACCACCAAACAATTCCAGGCCCGAAGACAAGCCGACAATCAAGATCTGTGACTCGTAGCGCGCCGTTTTTGGCGCGCCCGGCGTCACAGATCTTGAATGCGAAAGATTTGTGACGCCCAGGACCCTGTTTTTGCAGCGGTAGGCGTCACAAATCTTTCCAGGACCCTTGGGCACCTACACGCGACCGCCCGGCTCCTGGGTGGGGCTTTAAGCTGATCCCATGACCAGCGGCAACGAGCACCAGCCCATGGGGGCCGAAACCCTGACGGTTTGGGTGAGTCGCGCCCCAGGAGTGGAGATCATCGACGCCGACCGGACCGTCACCGGGCCACCCGGCGACACGCAGACTTGGACCATCTCCCCCGGTTCCGAGCTCAGCTTCGGCCGAGCCGCGGAGATCACACTGGGCGACAACCCCTACCTGCACCGCAGCCTGGGCCGGTTCAGCTACCGATCCGACCGCGACACCGAGCCGGGATGGCGGATACAGAACGACGGCGCCCGAACCGCTCTGACGATCGACGACGCTTCCGACCCGGTGAGCCCCGGCCAGGAAGCGACGCTCGGGCTCCGCGGTCGGGTGCAGTTTGTGGCCGGCTCCGAACACTACGAGTTGCGCTACCTCGTTGAGGTCGACCACATCGAACTGGTGGCCCCTCCCCTCGGTCGCCGCCACCAACGGGTTCTGCTGGCCCTTTGTGAACCGCGCCTGCGCCGACC
This sequence comes from uncultured Acidimicrobiales bacterium, assembly GCA_937925845.1. Classification (GTDB taxonomy): domain Bacteria; phylum Actinomycetota; class Acidimicrobiia; order Acidimicrobiales; family CALAML01; genus CALAML01. Next base: position 23,800 of record CALAML010000166.1, read on the forward strand.
GGACGCGCCGCGGGTGTTGATCCCCAGCGTGAGCCAAATCTCGTCGCGGCTCGCACTCAGCCTTTCCCAGGTAAACGAATGCCTCAACGGGCTGACCGACACTTACCGTTCCGCCTCGGCCTCTGCTTCCGGAGCAACCGCGGATGACCCGACGGCTGGCACCGACGAGCGCGGCTCGCTGGAAGCGCTGGTTCGGTGGGCGGTGGCCACCGGGATGGTGACCACCGCTCAGCTCGATTCGTTAAACACCCCGGTCACTCAGATCGAGCGCCGACCCTGAGTCGACCGCGGATGGCTGGTATCTACCCACAGACCCGGGGTGCGGAGTTCACGCCACCGCCCTGGGTCACCACCCGGTAGGTGTAGGTGGAACCGCTCGCCAGATTCGTGTCGTTGAAAGAGGTAGCAGGCGCGTCGACCCGACCGAGCCAAAAGAACGTCCCGCCGTTGCGGCTGCGGAAGAGGATGAACCGCTCGGCGTTGTCGTTGCCGGCCCGGACCCATTGGATGCTTGCGGTGTTTCCGGTTCGAGAGGCGGTGCATGAGGTCACCGCCGCCGGTGCGCTACCGGCACCGATCGTCACCGCAGGAGTGCACGTGACGGCCGCGGCATTCTGACCGCCACCTTGGGTGGTCACCCGATACCGATAGGTGGAACCGGCCGCCACGTTCGAGTCCAAGAATGATGTGGCCGGTGTGTCGACGCGTGCTCGCCAGAAGAACGTCCCGCCATTGCGACTGCGGTGGATGATGAACCGCTCGGCGTTGTCGTTGCCGGCTCGCACCCATGACACCGACGCCGAACCAGCGACCTCGGTAACCGAACAACTCGATACTGGCACTGGGGCACTGCCGGTGTCCGGGGTGATGGTCACCGAGGGGCTACAGGTCACCGCAGCCGCATTCTGACCCAAGCCCTGGGTGATCACCCGGTAGGTGTAGGTCGAACCGGTCGACACGTTCGTATCAACAAACGACGTGGCGGGCGCATTCACCCGGGCCCGCCAGAAGAAGTTGCCACCGTTGAGCGAGCGATAGATCACAAACGCCGATGCATTATCGGCTGGAGCCCGAACCCACGAGACCGATGCCGAGCTATCCGCCGGCGAGGCGGTGCAACTCGTGACCGCCGTCGGGGTTGGCGCGGCAAAAGAGATGCTCGGCGAACAGGTGCGGCGTGGGTTGGAGTTATCGCCGTTGGCTTGGGTGGCAACCGAGTAGGTGTAGGTGGGCCCGACCACAGGAGTGGTATCGAGATAGCTCAGCTGAGTGGCCGGGATTCGGGCCAGCCATGAGCCATTGCGGTAGATCACGTAGTAGTCGGCAAACTCGACCGCGGGCCAGGTCAGGTTGACGTCGTTGTTGGCGACCGCGGTGGCCGCGCACGAGGTGGGCGGCGGTGGAGTCAGCCGCGGCCCGGCCGCAGGACCGGGACCAGCCTCGTCGCAAAGACGAACCAGTGCGTCAGTCGGAGTGCCGCCCGACGTTGTCATGTCGCCGCCGACCCAAAGGCAGCCGTCGCTCTCATTGCCGTGCACGGCCCACGCCCCGGCCGAGCCCGTGAGATCCACATAGAAGTCCGGATCCTGGGCGCCGGTGGTTGCATCAAGAGCCATCACCGCTCGAACCGGTCGCTCGATGGCGTTCGGGTCGGGGCTGGGCCAGTTTTGGAGCCCATCGAATTCGTAGTTGAAGTTGAAGCAGTGGCAGGTGACATAGACACGGTCGCCCACCAACTCCATGTCCTGGATGTCTCCGCCGTTGCGGGTCATATGCGTCTTCAACAACTCGAAGTCGGACTCGCGGTAGACGTGCACGTTGTGTTGGGAGCCGCCGATGAACACCAGCCCGTTGGCGACCTCGACATCGTGTTGATACTCAAAACCGGTGGTGTTGGACACGTGCATGATGCCCGGCACCGGCGCACCGGTCGTCGAGTCGACGCCGGCGGCCCATCCCGTGCCTGCGGTGTTGTCGACCGCAGTGAAAAAGCCGGCGAGATACACCCGGGGCAGATCGGGACTAACGGCCATGCCCCAAACGCCTCCGCCCTGCACCACCGGACGCCAGGCCAGATCCAGCGCCCCGGTGTTCACGTTCATACGGGCCGCATGGTTCACGGTGCGGGCAACGCCAGCGCTATCGGTTGCGGTCCGAAACGAGCCGCCGATGTAGATCCAGGGACCTGCTGCATCCATGGCCCGGATAACGGCGCGACCATCGCTGGAGACCTCGGTACTCCAGGGCACAACATTGCCGGTCGCCGGATTCAACACCACCAGCGCCTCGTGAGTCGCGCCGTTGACCTCAGTGAAGTCTCCGCCAACAAAGAGTTTTGAACCGTCGGCCGACGCCTGCAGGGCGTAGACCGAGCCGTTCAGTTCCGGGCGCCACCAGCTGATCCACTTGCCACTATCGGCGTGAAAGGCAGCCAGAAATGGTTGATCAAAGGTGGCAGTACCACCAGTGACGGCGAGAAACTTCCCTCCGACATAGATCGTGTTCCCAACCTGCTCGATGGCCCACACTTCGGACTGCACCGCGGTGGTGGCATTGGGGTCAAGCCCTTCAACACCCCAGAAGTTTCTTGGCGTGTCGGAGATCTGAGCACCCGCAGGCGCGGCGCCGAACGCCGAAGCCAACGTCACCATCAACCCGAGCAGGACGCTCAGGCCGACAAGGCGCGCTATCGCCCCTCTCGACGATCGCCCTGCTCCCTGCTGCCGTGCCTGTTGCCATCCGCCATTTGGATCGACGCGAGCGGGCGCGCGGGATCCACACGATTCAAATCTTCCAGCCATGGCAGAGAACACTATTCGGCCAACGCGGCTCTGTCATTTCAAAATCTCTGAGTCATTTTCAGCAACGACTCTGCCGTTTCTGAATTTCAACACAGAAGGTAGACGGAACGCGGGGACAGACTGGCCCACGACCGGCGGTCGCCGAGGGTTCGACCGATTAGGTGCCGCTGGGCCGCGTGCAGACCGTCGGTGCTGATTCGCCACCGCCACCAACAACGATTACTCGGTAGGTGTAGTTCACCCCAGACACGGCGTTGGCATCGGTCCACCCGCGAGCGTAAAGCGGACGACGGGCAGCCCAGAAGAAACTTCCACCGGAGCGGGCCCGTTCGACCACCACTGCGGTGGCCCGATCGGCATCGGCCCTCACATAGCTCACATAGTTCCCGCCACCGGCCGCGGGCACGACCCGGCACGACACGACCGGCTTGGGCGGAGGCGGAACAATGGTGATGGCCGGGTTGCAGGTACGCACCCGCGAGGTGGTGGTGCCTGAGACCGCCAGCACCTTGTAGCGATGGGTGCCGGGACCGGGCCGAAGATCAAAGACCGATGTGCGAGTGGCATCGACCCGGCGCAGCTTCTGGCCGTCGCGGAAAATCACATAGTTCTCAGCAAACGGTGCCTTCCCCCAAGAAAGGAAGGCCTGGGTCCCTTTCACGACCCGCGCCGAACACACGCCAGGTGCCGGCGGTCGCAACCGGTTGGCGAGGCGCTTGTCGGTATGGTTGCTGTCGCAGAGCCTGGCCAATCGATCCACCGGTCGGTTTGCTGTGGTCGTGGTGCGGATGTCGCCACCAACCCACAAACAGCCGTCGGCAGGATTCACGTGGATGGCCCACACGCCGCTCGAGCCGGAGAAGGTCACGTTGAACGAGCGGATCTGGCGACCGGTGTCGGCGTTGATGGCAAACAAGCCCCGCACCGGCGTCTCGATGGCCCCGGCTGCAGGGAAGGGGTACTGCTGGCGTTCCGGCGCCTCGTAGACCGCGTCCCAGCAGTGACAGCCGACGTAGATTCGGTTTCCGGCGGCCTCGATATGTTGGATGTCGCCGCCGGCGAACTGGGTGAGGTAGGTGCGTTCCAGCGCCATGTCGGACTCGCGGTAAACGTGGAGGTTGTGCTGCGACCCGCCGAAGTACACCCGGCCTCGGTGCACCTCCACCGCCAGTTGGTAGCGAGCATCGAGTTGGGTGGTGTTGGCCACGTGACGCAGGCCCGGGATCGGTGCGCCGTTTGAACCGGGGGCGCCGTTGAGCACGGCGCCAAAAGCGGCGGCGGCTGAACCGTTTACCTTCTCGAAGAAGCCGGCGAGATACACCCTGTTGAGGGTGGGGCTGGCGGCAATCCCATAGACCGAGCCGCCGGAGACCTGTGGCTTCCACACCGAATCGATCACCCCGTCGCGGTGGCGGATCCGCACCGCCGAGCGCGCTGGCTGGGCCACGCCGTTGCGGCCCACACTTCGGAAGGCGCCACCGATGTAGAGCCAGGGTCCCTGCACATCAAAATCATGAATCGCCGCGGGACCTCCGCCGGTCACCCGGGTGGTCCAGCCCGGCTTCAGCCGGCCGGTAGCCGGCACCAGTGCGGCGAGCGCGCTGGTGGACTTCCCGTTGACCGTGGTGAACTCGCCGCCAACAAAAAGCGTCTGACCATCGGGCGACTTGGCCAAGGCATAGGCCGGACCGTTGAGCTTTGGCCGCCACCAGTTGATCCATCGTCCGGTATCGGCATGGAAGGCCGCCAGGTACGGCTGATCGAAGCGCTCGCCGTTGCCGATCACCTTGTTGAACTTGCCGGCCACGTAGATCACGTTGCCGATCTGTTCCACCGCCCACACGTGGTTGTTGGCGTCGGTAGAGGAAGTTTGGTCGAGGCCGATCACACCCCAGTTGTTGCGAGCGGTGTCGGAGATCTCCGCCCCAGCGGGCCGGGCCGTGGCCAGGCTGGCAACAACCAGACTGATCCCGAGCAAAACTGCGGCGGCCAGCCAGACGACCGGCTGGTGGCATCGGGCAGGGAAAACGGGCTTTGCAAGCGAAGTTGGGGGCAACAACGGACACTCCTGGATGTTCCCGAGTCGACTGGACGGTGTTAACCCGGTTCAATCCAGAGTGGACGCCATCTACCAACCACGACATAGGCCATTCCCCCAAGCCCAAGTCGCTCCCAAAACCCCCAAAACACGCAACCAAACCTGAAACGGGTGCCTGACACCCGTCGCAGGTTGTTGCAGGTTTTGCCCGCTAGTTCTTGTGCAGGCTGGAGTTGAGGCCCTGCCATTTGGCGTCGGTGTTGGAGACCGCTTCGACCCGCCCGGTCACCGAATGGCGCCGGTAGAGCAGCCCCGACTCACCCGAGAGCTCCCGAGCATTCACCACCGTTTCATCCGGCAACGTCACCTTCGTGCCGGCGGTGACGTAGAGCCCGGCCTCGACCGTGCAGTTGTCGCCGAGCGAAATGCCGATGCCGGCGTTGGCCCCAAGCAGGCAATCGGACCCGATCGAAATCGTCTCCTTGCCACCACCCGAGAGCGTGCCCTGAATCGAAGCTCCACCACCGATATCGGAGTTCTCGCCCACCACCACACCGGCACTGATTCGACCCTCAACCATGGCGGCGCCGAGGGTGCCGGCGTTGAAGTTCACGAAACCCTCGTGCATCACCGTGGTGCCCTCTCCCAAGTGGGCGCCCAGGCGCACCCGGTTGGCAATGGCGATGCGGACTCCCGACGGGATGACGTAGTCGAGCATCTGCGGGAACTTGTCGACCGAGCGCACGTCGACCTGATGGCCCTTGTCGGCGGCGGCCACCTTGAACGCATCAACGTCGGCCGGCTCGACCGGTCCGCCGGACGTCCAGGCCACGTTGGCCAACAAGCCAAAGATCCCGTCGAGGTTGATCTGGTGAGGCTGGTACTCGCGTCGCGAGATCAGCTGAAGCCGCAGGTAGGCATCGGCGGCATCAGTCGGAGCGGCGTCGACCGACTCGATGGTGGTCTCGACGGTCACGCCCTTGATGAACCCAAGCTCCTCGGCCAGGCACGTCCGGCGAGGCGTGGTCCCGGGATCATCAAGCTGCGGATACCAGGCGTCAAGAACCGTTCCGCTCGGAGTTTGATACGAATGGCCGGTGGCGGTGATGCTCATGGCGCCAGCGTAGTCACCCACACCCGGGCCCGACCACCGGTGATGCGCTTTGTTCAAACGACGCGTTTGTCCAGACGATGCGGTTTGTCTAGACGACGCGTTTGTCTAGACGATTTGGTTTGAGCCGGTCTCGTTGCCGCGTCGGATCGCAGCATCGCTGTCCGGTGGCATCAGCACCCGCGGTGTCGACGACACCAGAACCGTGAGGGCATCCACGGCGTCGGCCGCTTCAACGGCAATGCCGACCGACATCATCAGCGAAAGGTTGGCGGCCAGCTCCGACGTCTCGAAGTCGAGGGCGAAGGTGGAGGCGAGATCGGCGGTGTCGGTGGTGAGCACAAAGATGCGGCTCGGGAGATACGTGATCAGGCTCATCGTTCCCGATGGCGTGGCGACCGGAGCATCGTCAGCGGCGGCGGCGACGACCGCGCTCGCTTCGACACAGAGACCCGCCACCACGGCGGCCGGGTCGCTGCCGAGTTTTGTGCCGGCGACCTCCGCTCGTCGCACGATGGCGTCAACGCGTGAGTAGTCGCTGGCCAAACCCCGAAAGTAGTCAAAGGGATGAGTGACATCGATAGATCGCCCCTCGCCCTGCTCCAGGTAGGTCACCGGAGTGCGAAGGGCCCGGCTGGTGTGTCCAAGAACCGTCCGCAGGCTCCAGCCCGAGGGGAGCTCGGTTTCCCAATCCACATTCCGAGCCTTGAGCTGGGCCGTCACATCAGCAAAGTCCCGCACACTGCGATCAAACGCAGCCCGGACCGGCCCTGAACCGAACCCCGCTGATTCCATGTTCGAATTGTTACTCATTGCTTGTTACTCATTGCGCCTCGACCCGCCCTGCAAATGACTCGCAATAGCTCAGAACGCAACGCCGTTTGTCGGTGCGTTCACCCTTGACCAGTGATTTCTGTGGTGCTGTCGCGGCAGCCGCACATCGGTATGAGCACGACCGTCTTCCCAATGGCCAAGGTTAGCTGCTCTCACTGTCGATTTCGAGAGACGCTGCGATTTTCGTTCAGAACCCGACCGCCGGACGATCCTCGGTTGAAGGGGACGGTTTGCCGGCCAGTCGCCACTAGCGACACCAGGTTTCCGTGTGTAAATCCGCGCCCGTTCAACGCTGGCATCTGCGAGACTGCCACGATGACTTCTGCCCTTGCTCCGATCCCGACATCGGTTGGTGCCGTCGGCGCTCCCGACACCGCTGCCGCCCTTACGGCATGGATCAGCACCGAAGTCGACTTCTGTTCTTTGCGCCACGTCGCTCGTCGGTCCGAGTCGGTCGAAGTTCGGGACGGTGTGGTCGAGCCGGTCTCAACATCGCTCGACGAAGGGGTGATGGTCACGGTCTGGCACCAGGGTGGCCTCGGCTACGCCGCGACCAGCGACATCAGCCAAAGCGGGATCGAAGCGACCCTGGCCCAAGCCCGCCGTTGGGCCGAGGCCACCGCCGGCATCACCGTGATCGACGGCCCACCGGCGGCAGCCATCGAGGCCGCTCAAGGTCACTTCGAAACCGACGTAACGACACCGTGGACCACCACTACCCTGGCGGACCGAATCGCGCTACTCACCGAGGTGGAGTCCCAGCTACGGATCGATGAGCGCATCGTCGACTCGGCGGCCTGGCTCCAGCGAGTCGATACCGACTCCACCATTGTCTCCGGCGGCCGGCTTGCCGCCTCGACCGGGGCCATCACCCAACGCACCCGGGTGGTGCACCCCGGAATGATGGCCGTGGCCAACTCCGGTTCCAATACCCAGAGGCGAAGCTTCGGTGGCGGTTCCTTCAACGGCCAGGGCGGCGTGGAGATTCTGGAACGCTTCGGCTTTGGCGAGGCCGCACCCCGGGTGGCAGAACAGGCGATCGAACTGCTCGACGCGCCGAATGCACCCACCGGCGATATGCATCTTCTTCTCGCCCCCGACCAAATGATCCTGCAGATCCACGAGTCGATCGGCCATCCGCTCGAACTCGACCGCATCCTCGGCGACGAACGCAACTACGCCGGCACCAGCTTCGTTACCCCCGACATGTTTGGCTCCTACCAGTACGGGTCGCCGCTACTCAACGTCACCTTCGACCCCGACGTTGCCGGGCAGATGGCCTCCTACGCATTCGACGACGACGGCACCCCGGCCGAGCGGCAGTACCTGATCCGCGACGGCGTTCTCGAACGGGGCCTCGGCGGCGCGATCAGCCAAGCCCGAACCGGGCTCGACGGAGTGGCCAACTCGCGAGCATGCAACTGGAACCGCCCACCCATCGACCGCATGGCCAACCTCAACGTCGAACCGGGCGACTCCACTTTCGATGAGCTGGTGGCGCAGGTGGAACGAGGCATCTACATGGAGACCAACAACTCCTGGTCGATCGACGACAGCCGAAACAAGTTCCAGTTCGGCTGCGAGTACGCCACCCTCATCGAGGACGGCGAGCTCACCACGACGGTGCGCAACCCCGGCTACCGCGGCATCTCAGCCACCTTCTGGCGCAACCTGGTTGGTGTCGGAAATCGCGACAGCTTCACGGTGATGGGCACCCCGAACTGCGGCAAAGGCGAACCCAACCAGGTCATCGAAGTAGGCCACGCCTCCCCGGCCTGCCTCTTTGCCGATGTGGCTGTGTTCGGAGGCGACCAGTGACCGCCGTCGAACCCGCCGTTGCCCCGAACCCCCAGGACCACTTCACCGCGCTGGTCGACTGGGCCTGTTCCCAAATTCAAGCCAGCGAAACACTGCTGGCCACCTACACCGGCGAGGACTCCGACTTTGTTCGGCTGAACGGCGGTGCCGTCCGCCAAGCGGGATCGGTGCGCCAACGAAGCCTCTCTCTCGATCTGATCGAAGGCAGCCGCCACGCCGACGGCGACATCCGACTCAGCGGTGACATGGCCATCGACCAGGCGAGGGTTGCGGAACTGCTCGACCAGCTTCGCGAGATCCGGGCGGTTGTACCCGAGGACCCATACCTTCTCTATGCCACCGACGACGCCTCGAGCGAGCGCATCGACCGTCGAGCTATCCCGGCGACCGACGAAGCACTGGCGGCGATCACCGCCGCCGGGTCGGGGCACGATCTGGTCGGCATCTTCGCTGCCGGCGACACGTTCTCCGGGTTCGCCAACTCGCTCGGCCAACGCAACTGGTTTCAAACCGCCACTTTCAACTTCGACTGGTGCTTCTACCTGCGCGCCGACAAGGCGGCGAAGAACACCTACGCCGGCTTCGAATGGAACGACTCGGCATTCGGCACCAAGGTTGACTGGTCGACCCAACAGCTCGAGGCGCTCAAGCGCGAACCGGTTGAGCTCAGCCCCGACAACTACCGCACCTACCTGGCGCCTGCCGCGGTGCGGGAGCTGACCGACATGTTGGCGTGGGACGGCTTCGGCCTCAAAGCCCACCGCACCAAGTCGTCTCCCCTGCTACGTATGGCCACCGACGGCGCCACCATGGCGCCGGGGCTGACCATTACCGAAGCGACCGCCACCGGCACGGCACCCAACTTCTCCGACACCGGTTTCGCCCGCCCCGACTCTGTCACCCTGATCGATGGAGGACAGCTGGCCGACCAGCTCGTATCGCCCCGTTCAGGCAAGGAGTTCGGCGTGGAGACCAACGGGGCCAACACCTGGGAAGCACCATCGTCGCTGGCGGTGGCACCGGGCGACCTCGCCGCGACCGATGCACTGGAGCGGCTCGACACCGGCCTGTTCGTGGGGAACCTCTGGTATCTCAACTTTTCCGATCGGGCGGCATGCCGCACCACCGGCATGACCCGCTTCGCCACCTTTTGGGTGGAGGGCGGCGAGGTGGTAGCTCCGGTGAACGTGTTGCGCTTCGACGACACCATCTACCGGGTGCTCGGCGACAACCTCGAAGCCCTCACCGACGACGCCGAAGTGCTCCTCGACCCCGGCACCTACCACCAGCGCTCCACCGACAGCACCACGGTGCCCGGAGCCCTCGTCTCCGAAATGAGCTTCACCCTCTAACGCGGAAGAGTTTGCACTTTTCCGGGTCAGACCCCGAAGACTACAAACTTCAACTCGAACAGTTGGCGTAAACCTCTAGCTTTTGGGGATGTCTTTCCAGGCTTGGGTTTTGTCGTAGCCCGGCTCTCGGGGTAGCCCGAGGGCTCGCTCGCCGAGGTTGTTGTGGTGGACCTCGTCGGTCCCGCCGCCGATTGAGAGGCTGAAGCGCTGGTGTAGCTGCTCCATGGCCCAGTTGCTCGCCTCGTGACTCACTGCGGTTGACGCCGGTCCCAGAAGCTGGGTGGCCAGCGACCCGTGGCGGCGTCGGTTCTCGGTGACGTAGAGCTTCACGACGGAGCCATCGATCGGCTTGATCCGGTTGCGCATAGCCGCAGCGATGCTGGCGCCCATCCACGACAGGATCTTGTCGCGGGCATAGGCATCGGCCAACTCCTGTCGGATGACCGGGTCGCCGTCGAGGCCCCGGTCGCGGGCGAGCCGGATCAACTTGTCGACCGTGTTCGATTTGGCTCCGCCGATCATCTGGGCTTCGGCACCCAGTACGGCCCGGGCCACCATCCAGCCGTTGTTCTCCTCGCCGACCAGGTTGGCCACTGGCACCCGGGCGTTGTCGAAGAAGACCTCGGCAAAGTGACCGGCCCCGTTGGCCTGCACCAACGGACGCACCTCCACCCCCGGCTGGCGCATATCGATCATCAAGAAGCTGATGCCGCCATGTTTGGGCTGGTCGGGATCGGTGCGCACCAACAGGATTCCCATGTCGGCATACATGGCGGCCGAGTTCCACACCTTCTGACCGTTGACCACATACTCATCGCCGTCGCGTTCAGCCCGACAACCGAGCGCAGCGAGATCGGAACCGGCGCCAGGCTCGCTAAAGAGCTGGCACCACGAGACATCGCCCGAAACCAGACCCGGCACATGAGTGGCGATCTGTTCAGGCGTGCCGAACTTGATGAGCGGCGGTGCGGCCATGGCCATGATCGAACCGTAGAACCCGGTTCCGACCTCCCAGCTGGCGCTCTCTTCGCGAAACGCCCGCTGCATCCAGCCTTCGCCTCCCTGACCGCCCGCCTCCTTCGGCAAGGTGATGCCGATGTAGCCCGCAGCGTGCAGCTTTTGATGCATCGCCTGGTTGGCGAAATGCGACTCCCGCTGCTCGTCCCCCTTCGGCATCCAATGCAGCGGCTCAAAGCCGGTGTCGGCCACCCGGGGCTCACAGTTCTCCGCCAACCAGGCTCGCAGTTCTTCCCGGTAGGCGGACTCAGCTTCTCGCACATTGCTTTCACCGACAGTACTCACGGGCCAAACTGTAACGCGCTGCTCCAGAATTCGCCGCAGCGAATGAAGAGTCGTCCGTGTCGTTACCTCCGTGCCCGACCCACCGCTCTCGAACTGTGTCGCCCGACACGCGGCCGACAAATCTTTTCGGATTTCTTGGATTTGTGGCAACGGTTTCGATGAGCTGGGACGTCTATGTAGGTGATGAGGCACCGCACCCGCTTTGGAACTGAATTCGCCGTCATGGTGGTACTGGTCTTTGGACTGATTGGTGGCGCCCTGTCGCTGCCGCTTCTGGGTGAAGCGGCTGACAACGCGGGACTGACTGGCGGCACGACGGACACCATCGACACCCGTGACTCTGGACTAACCGACCCGGCCGCACCGAACGGCAACGGCTCGACGAACCCCGACCCGAACAACATCGGTGGGGCCGACCCGACACAGACCCCGGCACCGGTTCCGGGCTGCGAGGGCCGAGGCACCGGTGACTTTGGCGGCCTGCAGACGCTGACCCACAACGGAATCGAGCGCAGCTACTTTGTGGCTCTGCCCACCACCGGCAACCTCGATGTGCCCCAGCCGCTGCTCGTTTCGGTGCACGGCTACACCGGTACCATCGACGGCCACCGGGCCGTCACCAACTTCGAGAACGTAGCCACCAACGCCATCGTCGTCACCCCCAAAAGCCATGGCGACCTCTGGAACTCTGGCGGCCACCCCGACATGGCCGACGACGTCGACTTCCTCGCCACCATGCTCGACCAGGTCGAAGCCAACCTGTGCGTCGACCCCAACAACATCCATATCGCGGGGTTCAGCAACGGTGCGGCCATGGCCTCCGCCGCCACCTGCGCTCTCGACGGCACCTTCGCCAGCGCCTTTCTGATCTCCGGCGCCAACCTTCACACCGGATGCGAGAGCGGCACCGCCCTGAACATCACCATCGTTCACGGCCGCGCCGATTCCATCGTTGGCTACAACGGCGAAGCTCTCGCCACCGACTGGGCCAGCGGCGAGACCGCGCTGGCCCTTGCCAACCGGTGGGCTCAACACAACGGCTGCGACACCAACGTGGAGCGCATCACCAACGCCGGCCACACCATCGACATCCACACCAACTGCGACAACAACACCACCGTCAAGTTCGTGAGCGTCGACCAGATCGGCCACAGCTGGATGGGCAGCCCCTGGTACGTCAACCAGGGCCAGGCCGAGCCCACGGGCCTCCACAACTACGACGCCACCGATGCCATCGCCAACCACATCGACAGCGCCGTCGACAACAACGCCGACAGCGGCACCAGCCAGCAGGATGGCGGCCGCCGCTCACCCGGCCTGTCGGCACTCGCGGTATGACCGGGCGCCGTCGCAGGATCAGCATCCCGAAATCGGGTTCGGAAAACGGCTGAGAGGCTGGCCAGCGCCCGTGGCAGAGTTGGGGCCATGCAGCGCAGCGTGTTTTTGACCGGGGTGGGCCGAGGACTGGGGCGCGAAATCGCCCAGGGATTTGTTGACCAGGGATGGCGGGTGTTCGGCTCGACCAACGCCTCGCCGTGTGATCTGGACCTGGCTGGCCTCGTCACCCTCGACCAGGCCGACCCAGAAAGCATCGCCGCGGCGATGGCCCAGCTCGCCGAAACGACCGACCATCTTGACCTCCTGATCAACTGTGCCGGTGTTGACGCCCGCACCTTCGGCGGCGATCCCGATCATCGCGGCGTCTTCGACTTTGATGCCGACTTATTGAACGCGGTGCTGAACGTGAACGTGACCGGCCCGATGCTGATCACCAAGGCGACCCGGCCGCTGCTGCAAGCCGGAACCGACGCAATGATTGTGAACGTCAGCTCCCAGCTCGGCTCGATGCAGGTGGCGGCGACCAAGGGTCGTGATGCGGGCTACTGCGTATCGAAGGCGGCCCTCAACATGTTGAGCGTGAAGACGGCGGCGGCGTTGGTCGACGACCGAATCGGCGTGGTGATGCTGCATCCGGGCTGGGTGCAAACCGACATGGGTGGCCCATCGGCACCCCTCACCATTGACGAGTCAGCGGAGGCGATTGTGGCCACTACCGCCGCGCTCACCTTCGCCGACTCTGGCCGCTTCATCCGCTGGGACGGCAGCGACCACCCCTGGTAGCGCCGAGGTCAAAAGAACACGACTACTTCAGGAAGCGCTCCAGAGTGGTTCGTTGATCTCGGCTCCGAGGCCGGAGCCCCACCGGTTGAGGTAAGCGACCTCGTGGGCGGGGGCGCGTTTGGCCACACCCCAGCGGCCCTTGGGATAACCCATGGGCACCATGCACGCCATCTTCCAGTCCTCATCAGCGGGCACGCCGAGAAGGTTCGGAACCTCGTCGCCCTTGATCATCAGCACGCTGGTGAGCGACGACCCCACCCCCTCGGCCCGAGCGGCAAGCTGAGCACTCCATACCGCGGGGAAGATCGAACCGCCCGTGCTGTCGCCTCGATCGAATGCGAACATCAACAGCGGGTAGTCCTCAAAGTTCTCCGCCGCGTAGTCGACCGACTTCTTGATAGCCATCATCTGCTTGGACTCCGCCGCTTCCGGATCGGCAGCTGCGGCCTCGAGCCGGTCGTTGTAGATCGCGGCCCACAACATGTCGATGCACTCGCGGTAGAGCGGCGCGATCTGAGCCACCAACGCCGGGTCGTCCACCATCATGAAGCGCCACTCCTGAGAGTTGCCTCCACTCGGAGCCCGGATGGCAGCATCGAGGATCCGATGGACCACGTCGCTGGGAACCGGGTCGGGCTTCACCCGACGCATGGCCCGAGTGGTGTAGAGCGCCTCATAGATGTCCATCGAACTCTCCTTCTCCGGGAGCGAGGGTTCCGCTCCGCATGCCCGTCCGTCGCAGATAGTAGGCGGGAGTCACCGCCACCGCGGCCGCCAAACGCCGATTCACGATGTTCGATGACCACCGTGACGTCGTCCTGCGGTAACGCTGGCGACCGGCAGGGTTCTACGCTGGAAGCGAGGATTTTGCTCCAGTTGCCCGTTGGTTCGCCGATAGAAGGCGGGAGCGAAAGAGTCGCTGCTGTCGCCCCGGAAAGCCACGCGCCCATCATGATTTTCACCGAACTCGAGATTCCCGGCTTAACCCTGATCGAACCCGAGTGGATCGGCGATGAACGAGGCGGGTTCGCCAAGGTCTACAGCGTCGACCAGTTCGCCGAAGCCGGACTCGAACTCGACATCATCGACACCAACCTGAGTCGCTCGGCCCGGGCCGGTCAGATCCGGGGCCTGCACTACCAGGTTGCCCCGCACGCGGAGACCAAGTTCATCCGCTGTATCAAGGGCACTCTTGTGGACATGGTGGTGGACATGCGCCCCGACTCGCCCACGTTCGGCAAGTGGCGCGCCACCGAGCTCACCGCCGAGAGCCACCAGATGCTCTACGTTCCGGCTGGTCTAGCCCATGGCTTCCAAACGACCGAGGACGAGACCTGGGCCCTCTACCACTCGTCGGCCCGATGGGCTCCAGAGTCGGAGCGAGGCGTGCGCTGGGACGACCCCGGCATCGGCATGGAATGGCCGCTCGACCCCGGCGACACCCTCAGCGACAAAGACAAGGCCTGGGCCGACGTGGACCTAGACGCCATCGCCAGCGGAGGTTCCTGATGAGTGACCGACGAGTCCTGGTGACCGGTGCATCGGGCTGCATCGGTTCGGTCTGTGCCCGCCAGCTGGTTGAGGCTGGCTACGACGTGCACGGCACCAGCCGCAGCGACAACCACCCCGAAATCGAAGGGGTGACCTGGCATCAGGTCGACCTGGTGGCCCCCGACGAAGCGTCGAAGCTGATCGCCGGTGTGGCCCCGACTCACCTGATGCACATGGCTTGGCATATGGCCGCCGGCAACTGGCAGGCCTCGGGCGGCGACGAACACCTCGCGTGGGTGCGAGCCACCAGCGAGATGGTGCAGGCGTTCCACCGCCAGGCCGATGGCCGGGGTCAACGAGTGGTGTGTGCCGGCTCCGGAACCGAGTACGACTGGAACCTCGACACCTACCCCGAGACGGCAACGAGGGAACCGGCCTCCTTCTACGGACGGGCCAAAACCTCCACCGGCGACCTGTTGATGGGATACGCCGAACTCGAAGAACTGTCGCTCGTGTGGGCCCGCATCTTCTTTATGTACGGCGGACCAGAAAACCCCCGCCGCCTCGTGCCCTCGGTGATCACCAACCTTTTGCAGGGTAAGGAAGCCCAGACCTCCGACGGCACCCAGATCCGCGACTTCCTCTACGTCGAAGACATCGCCTCCGCCTTCCGGGCGCTGCTCGAATCCGACATCACCGGCGCCGTCAACGTGGCCAGCGGCGACGGTGTGGCGCTGCGCACCATCATCGAAACCATCGGCAACCTGACCGGCCAAAGCGACAACCTGGCCATCGGCGCCATCGCCCAGGCCCCCGGCGACACCCCCAAGGTGGTCGCCGACACCTCCCGCCTGCGGTCGATCGGCTGGGAACCAGCCTTCGACCTTGAAGCCGGCCTCGGCGCCACCATCGACTACTGGCAGTCCCGCATCGACGCAGGAGAGACGTTCGAATGAGCAACCCGTCCAAACCCAACATCGTGATCCTCGGCTCCGGCATGGCCGCCTGGGGCGCCTACGATCGGGTCACCGAAGCGGGCCTCACCCCGACCGTCTACGACGCCCGAGAGGTGCCCGGCGGCCACACCGCCAGCTACCGCCTCGACAACGGCTTCGTGTTCGACGATGGCCCGCACATCAGCTTCTCGGCCATCGACCAGGTGAAGAACCTCTTTGCCGAGTCGGTCGACCAGGAGTACGTGGCCTTCACTGCGTATGTCGACAACTACTACGAAGGCCACTGGGTGGAACACCCGGCGGTGGTGAACCTGAAGGGTCTGCCCGAGCCGCTGGTGAACAAGGTGCTGGACGACTTCCGCGCCGTGCACGGCCAGGAACCCGGACCGATCAACAACTACCTCGACTGGCTGGTGGCCACCTACGGTCGCACCTACGCCGAGAAGTTCCCCGCGGTGTACGGCAAGAAGTACCACACCTGCGAAGCGGTCGACATGAACACCGACTGGCTCGGCCCC
Source organism: uncultured Acidimicrobiales bacterium (assembly GCA_937925845.1). Taxonomy (GTDB): domain Bacteria; phylum Actinomycetota; class Acidimicrobiia; order Acidimicrobiales; family CALAML01; genus CALAML01. The sequence goes on from CALAML010000166.1 coordinate 40,142, forward strand.
CGCCTCTACCAGCCCGACCTCGACGAGGTAGTGGCCGGAGCCACCAGCGACACCTCGGCCGACGCCCACTACATCAAAGAGTTCCGCTACCCGAAGAAGGGCGGCTTCCAGAGCTACCTCGACAAGTTCTTCGAGCGGGCCAACCCCAACCTGGGCCACGAGGCCACCAGCATCGACCCCAAAGCCAAGACCGTCACTTTCGGCAATGGCACCGTGGTGGAGTACGACGAGCTGATCTCTTCGGTACCGCTGCCGCTGCTGGTGCCGATGGTGGAGGGCGCACCGGCCGACGTGATCGAAGCGTCGAAGAAACTGTCGTGCAGCCAGTGTGTGCTGGTGAACATCGGCGTCGACCGCGAAGACCTGTCGCCGGCCCACTGGCGCTACATCTATGACCTCGACCTCGATGCGGTGCGACTCAGCTTCCCCCACATGTTCTCTCCAGAGGTAGTGCCCCCGGGCCATGGCGCGGTGCAGGTGGAGGTGTACTTCAGCGACAAGTACCGACCCTTCGATGGCAACACCGATGCGGTGGTGCAGACGGTGATCGGCAACCTCAAGCACATGGGCGTGCTGCGCGAAGACGAAAACATCGTGTTCAGCGAAGGGCGCTGGGTGCCCTGGGCCAACGTCATCTTCGACCTCGATACCAACCCGGCTCTGGCCAAGGTGCACCCCTTCCTCGACGAAGCCGGCATCACTTATTGCGGCCGCTACGGCGACTGGGCCTACATCTGGACCGACGAGTCCTACATGAGCGGCCACAACGCCGCCACCAAGCTGCTCGGCTAGCTGGGAGCTTCGTAGGAGGCTCCTCGGCCCGTTCTCACGGGTTCGACTTACAGATTGTTTTTGGGTGGGTTACTGTTTGGTCTTGTGGCCTCTCCCCCACGTTTGAGCTTTTGGCTCCGCCTTCTCCTGCTTGGTGTTCTTGCGACGCTGGTTGCCGGTGCGTGTGGTTCAGAGCCATCCAGCGAGGTGCTGGGCCAGGTGCAAACCGGCGGCGAGGACACCGCTACCTCGGCCGACGATGCAGCCCCGGATGCCGGCGACACTGGGGCCGACCTCGAAGGCCAATACCAGGCTGAAGCGGCGGAGTTCGACCAGGCGGCCTTCGACCGATCGGTGCCTGATGAACCGCCCGAAACCGCCACCGGCGTCTTCGGCTACTCGCGCTACGTGTTCCTCGATACCGGCTCCGAAATCGTGCCAACGCTCGTGGAGGGACCTCGCGGCCGCCAGATCCGCTGTCAGGACGTTGAGCGTGATTGCTCGCGCAACGAACTTCAGGCGCTGTTCGACTCCGGCGACGAACTCCCCGACTACCTCGCCATGAGCCGCGACGAACTCAGGGATCTACTCGACGAGCTCGGCGAAACCGAAGACGCCGTCAACCGCCACCCCACCCTCGAAGCAGCCTGTGCCGCAGGCTTTCAGATCCAGAGCTCGCAAAACCCCAACATGGGCATTCACGCGGTCAACCCCGACGGCACCACCGAAGAGTTCGACCCGGGCCGCCCACAGATGGTGCTCTATGCCAAGGACGGCGGCGAGAAGTTCAGCAGGGCCGAAGTGGGCGACTGCGTAGACGGCCAATGGACCGGTGAATCCGGCTACGAGTCCGTCGGCGCGGCGTTCACCCTCAACATCACCGACGACCATCCCGACGCCTTCACCGGACCGATCGACAACTGGCACATCCATTACAACAGCTGCGTCGGATCACCCGAAGAGGGCGGCAGCGCAGTCGCAGAAGACCCCACGCAGTTCCTGGGCGACCGCAATGCCTGCGAGAGCCGCGGCGGGGTGTTCAACGAAATCATCCCGGTGTGGATGGTGCACGCCTATGTCGACCGGGACTTCGACAGCCAGGGGGGCGTGTTCGCCATGTTCAACCCGTCGATCGCGCCGGTGAGCGACTCCGCTGAGATCGCCGAGCGCTGGACCGAACCGGTCGAGGGTGGCATCGCCGCTCCCATCAACAACTTCGACTTCGGCGACATTCGAATCCAGGCTGGCGAGACCGTGGTGTTTTCCAACAGCGACAGCGTTCCCCACACCGTCACCGGGGGGCGACCCGGTAGCCCGGAGACGGCATCGGAAAGCGGCGGCTTCGACTCTGGCGTGTTTGGTACGGGCCAGTCGTTCCAACACACCTTCGACGAGGCCGGAAGCTACCCGCTGTTCTGCGTGCTGCATCCGGGCATGACGGCCACGGTCACCGTCGAGTAACGCCAGCCGGCCCGCCCGGCGCCGGCTGCCGGATGGTCACAGCACACCCCTGCCCGAACTGGGTAGGTTGGACTACGGGTTCGCTCCAGCGCGGAGTGCCCCTAAACGCCGGGAGATACTCGTGTCCGATACGCCGAAGAACCCATGGGGTGAGCCAACCGAACCCCAGCTTGACCCCTGGGGTGAGCCAACCCCGGCCGAACCGGCCAACGACGACGACCCCGGCCGGCCCCAGGAGCAGGCCGCCGGCACCGTCGCACCCACGCCACCGCAACCCACCGACGCAACACCAGAGGCCCCCGCGGCCCCACCCGGTGTCGTTCCCGGTCAGGCGCAGCCACCCGCCGCCCCCGCTGCTCCAGTCGCGCCAGCGGCTCCCGCAGGACAACCGCCCCAGCCGGCCCAGGCTCCCACTCCGCCACCAACACCGGCCGTGGCCCCGCCACAGCCACCACAACCAGGGGCAGCCCCGCCTCAGCAGCAACCAACCCCCCAGCCACCGACGCAGCAGCAGCCACCGTCTCCGCAGCCCGGCTACCCCCAGCAGACCCCACCTCCCGGGCCAGGACAACAACCGGGTTACCCGCCCCAACAACCGGGCTACGCCACCCAGCCCGCGTACGGTCAGCCGACCCCCGGCCAACCCCCCGCCCCGGCCGCGGCTCCACCGCAACCTCCACCCCATGCCCAACCCGGCGCTCCCCAACCAGGTGCCTACGGCGCACCTGGAGGTCAACAGTTTCCCGGTGCCCCAGGCGCTCCCGGCGCTCCCGGCGCTCCCGGCCAGGTTCCCCAGCCCGGCGGACCGCCACAGGCCGGACAACCGTGGAGCGCGCCAGCCGCACCCGAGGTGAAGAGCGGCGGTGGCGGCCTCAAGAAAGCTCTGATCGCCGCCGCGGCACTTTTGGCGCTGTTGATTCTCGGCGTCGGTGGCTGTGTGCTGCTGACCGGAGGCGATGACAACGGCGACGGCGCTTTGGGTGAGGCCAACGCCTTCATGGGTGACCTCGACAACGGTCGCTACGACGACGCCTTCGACCGCATTCCTCAGGAGTGCCGCAACGACAACTACGCCGACGAGGTCAACGACGTCCGAGATCGCGACCTGGCTGGCCTGCTGAGCGGATTCGACCTTGAGCTGGCCTCAGGGGGCGATGAGGATTCCGACGAAGCCACGGTGAACGGCACCGCCACACTTGGCGACCGTGAAGCCGACGTTGAACTCGACCTGGTCCGAGCGGGCGACGACTGGGACGTCTGCTCGTTCCAGATCCGCTGACGCAACTGCCGAACCAAGCCGCACCTGACGCATCACTCTCAACAGACACAATCATCCAACGCGATCGCCGGAGAAACTGAAAAGCTCTCAATTGCGAGCTGGCGCGCCACCGCAGAGACTGTTGGCGCCGAGGCCAAGCGCGACCAGGACCGCTGGTTGGGCGGCAACGAACGAAACGTAGGGAGTCCAGATGGCTGACACACCAAGCAATCCCTGGGGCGAACCCAACCCGCAGGGCTCGCCGCCACCCGGCCCAGGCCCCTCCGGCTCACCGCCCGCCGGTGGACCACCGCCACAACCAGGGGGCAGCTACCCGCCTCCGCAAGGCGCAAGCTACCCACCGCCACAGGGCGGCGCAAAACCTCCTGGCTACCCGCCCCCACAAGGCGCGAGCTACCCACCGCCACAGGGCGGCGCACAACCTCCGGGCTACCCGCCGCAACAGGGGGCCACCTGGCAGGGCGGCGGCCAGGGCTACCCGGCGGCTCCGCCACCGATGAAGAAGAAGCGCGGGGCCAAGCCGTGGATCCTCGGCTGCGGCGGCTTGTTTCTGCTGAGCGCCCTCGCCATCGGCGGCTGTGCATTCCTCTTGCGGGACTCCATCGGCGGAGTGGTCGATCTTGCCCTTGCCGAAATTGAAGCCGACGAATTCCTCACCGAGGTCGACAACGAGGACTACGCCGCCGCTCGCACTTTTGCCGCCGACGGATGCCCGGCCGACGGACAGATAGATACCGCTGAAGCCTCAGCACTCGGAGGCTCGTTCAACGGCTTCTCGGTCTCGACAGATGACGACATCACTCCCGACCAACTCACCGACCTCGACGAGATCGATGTGACTGGGACCCTCCGATCGCTTGATGGTGGGAGGCTCCCGGTGGCCCTAGAAATGGTGAAGCAAGGCGGCGACTGGAAGGTCTGTTCCTTCGTCTTCTAGGAGACCGCGGAGCAGATTCGCTGGTTAGCCCGATATGCTGGAAAGATCCCCGGCCTTCCACTCATTCAACGGCTTCTTCGGAAACCGCATGGTGAGGGAACGTCCGGGGCCTTTTCGTTTTCCGATGGCCCACGGCTTCACTCGAACACTGAAGGCACACCCCTCTCCATGAACAGGTCCCAATGACCGGCCCCGGCAGCGAACGCGTCATGGTCTTTATCGACGGCCAGAACCTGTACAAGGGAGTGAAGAAGCTCCACCGCACCCGGGTGCACCCGATCCTGATCGCCCGGGAGCTGGTGGGCGATCGCACCCTCACCGAAGCCCGCTACTACAGCGGGGTCCATCAACCGAGGGAAAACCCGGAGCTTCACGCCCTGGCTATGCGTCGCCACGAACTGATTCGACGCACCGGCCTCACCGTGATCGAGCGCACGCTCCGTTACCACTGGGACTGGAAGGTGGTCGACCGACTACCGTCGGCGTCCCGGGCGCCCGAGGACGAGACTCGCAAGGTAAAGGTGAAGCGCAGCCGCGTTGCCAGAGAAAAGGGCATCGACCTGGCGCTTGGCATCGATGCGGTCACCGCGGCGCTGACCGATCGTTGTGACACGGTCATCATCGTGAGTCGAGACCGTGACCTGGGCGAAGTGGGCCGGGACCTCCGGGAGCGGACCGGCAGCAACCGCGCCCGGGTTGAGGTGGCCAGCGTGGTCGGCGAATACCGCCACCTGATCGACGGTTATGACCACACCCACTTCATCGATGCCGAGATGTCGCAGCGATGCCGAGACGACTTCGACTACTTCAAAAAGTTGCCCAAAGCCGAAGTGAAGCAGTTCCTGGCCAGCTTGGATTAGCGCTCGCAGCGGGCACACGGTGGCTCAGTGGCTCAGTGGCTCAGTTATTGCCCACCCTCGAGACCCGCATGCTGGCCCAGGTCCCGGCCCCTACCTGACCTCTGGGCCACCAGCCCGCGTTCTTGGCCCGCCGGCCAGGTTTTGCCCCAATTCGGGCCGAATATGCAGCGAACTCGGGCGAAAAAGTAGGCGGACCGACCGGTTGCAGTGGGAAGAAGACTGCAGGCCGGTCGGTCCGTAAGAGCGGCTGGCAACACCACGAGCCAGACGCCGTCAGCTACCGATGTTAGCTTATCCGTGGACAACGTCAAGCGGTTGTTGGGAAAAGAACTCCGCTAACGATGTTAGCTTCTGATTCACTAGGAACGACGGCGGACGGCGTACACTAAATACAACTATTCCGGTGGCCGATCGAGGCCTACCAACCACCTTCCCCGCCTTGACCTACGGGTCGGGCCGTAAACCGAAAAATTCATGGCTGATCCCTTAACGCAAGAGCGAATTCTCGACGCTGCAATGGCGTTGGTAGACGACGAAGGCATCGACGGCCTCACGATGCGGGCCCTGGCTCGACGGCTTGGGGTTGAGGCCCCGTCGCTGTACAAACACGTAGCCAACAAGGACGAGATCCTCGACGGACTGTGCGGTGCCGTCTTCGCTTCGGTCGAGTTCACCGAACCATCGAGCGAAACGTGGCCCGACCTGCTGAGGATGTACACCCGCGGCTACCGCGAAGCACTTCTGGCCCACCCCAACCTCACCTCCACAGTTGCGACCCGGCCGGTCCTCACCGAAGCGGGTATGGCCATGGTGGAACTGGCGTTGGTCACCATCCAAGCCACCGGTGTCGATCTGGAAACCAGCCGCCGCCTGCTCAACGTGATCGTGAGCAACATCACCGGCCTGGTGCTGAACGAAATCGGATCGGTTGAACTCGGCGGGCCAAACAGCGAACGCGTGATGGCCTTCCGCGAATCCCTCGACCCCGAGCGGTATCCGAATACCCACAAGACCGTGGTCAACACCCCGGCCGACCATCAGGCCGAATACGAGATGGCGGTCGACATGATGATCGAAGGTTTCAGCGCCCTGTTGGCCCGCCGAGGCCTCCCCACCCCCGACCCCTCGGTGATGCCCAAGTAGCGCCACCGGCGCATCTCGAGCCAGACCCGACCAGCCAAACCCACGAACCGGGTCTCTTCGGGGTCAGACCCCAAACGCGTCCGGTTCGACCTCCCGAGGCCCCGCTACGACCACTGCGAGCGCCGACCGGTTGTGCTGAGCTAAGAACATGGGATGGCAACAGCATCGATCAACCAGGCCGACATCAACCTGATCAGCCCCGAATGGTGGCAGCAGTTCCCGCTGGAGACCTTTGCCTGGATGCGGGCTCAGCCCGGCCTTTTCCGATGCCCGACCAGCGGCTTCTGGGCGGTGGCCCGCCACGAGGAGCTCCTGGCCGTTGAGCGGGATGCCGAGACGTTCTCTAGCCATCGCAAATATCGGGTGGTGGCAAGCGAGAACGAAACCACGATGATCTCCCAGGACGACCCCGGTCACCTCCGGCAACGACGCATGATCAACCGCCGGTTCACCCCACGCGCGGTGCGCTCCCACGGCGACGCCTACCGGGACATGATCGGCGAGATGGTCGACGCCTTTGTTGAGACGGCGCAGTCATCGGGCTCGGTCGAGGTGGTGGAGATGCTGGCGGCCCAGCTGCCGTGTCGTATCACCGCGGATCTCATCGGCTTCGGCGAGGAGCGGTGGCGGGAAGTGCAGAGTTGGTCGGAGCGCCAGATGCGCATCGACACCCACGACACCGATATGGAGGTGGCCAACGACCTCCTGGCTTCGATCATGGAGTGGGCCATGGTGATGCAGGAGCTGTTGCCCCAACGGGCCGAGAACCCCCAGGAGGACCTGTTCTCCGACTGGCTCAAGGCCGGCATGGAGCCGGAGACGATGGTGCAGGAGACCGGGCTGATGATCGCCGGAGGTGCCGAAACCACCCGCACCGTTATCGCCCACGGGCTGCGGGCGTTTGTGGACGAGGGTGACCAGTGGGACCTGCTGCACACCGACCCGGAACTGATCCCGCTGGCGGTCGAAGAGATGATCCGTTGGGTCACGCCGCTCAACAACATGTTCCGGGTGGCTACCGTCGACACGATGGTGGGCGAGCAGGCGATCTCAGCCGGCGACCGGCTAGCCCTGGTGTACCCGTCAGCGAACCGGGATGAACGGGTCTTTGACGAGCCCAACCGGTTCGACGTCACCCGCGACCCCAACCCCCACCTGGCCTTCGGCTACGGCACCCACTTCTGCCTCGGCGCCAACCTGGCCCGACTCGAACTGCGACTCCTCCTCGAAGCACTGGTGCCACGCATCACGAACCTGAGGGTGGTGACCGAACCCGACATCGAACCGAATATCTTCGCCCGCGCCGTGAAGCGGTTCGACCTCACCTTCGACCTTCGCTGACGGACCGACCAACCGCCCACGGCCAACGGATGCTGTTGGTGAGAGCTCGAACCGGACGCGCCCCGGCAAACGTCATGTAGTTGGGGTCACCCGGTAGCGGTCACATCGCCAACACTGAGCTGGCCGCCCTCGGCCACCAGGGCGCCGACCGAAAGCAGTGTGGCCCGCTCCGCGTTGATCGTGCGCAGCACATCAAGATCGCGATCGATGCCAGGCTGGGGTCGAGTGACGATCACACAGCGGTCGATCTGCTTGGTGATGTCGAGCCGGGTCCCACCCAGTGAGATCGTGTGACCCACCAACTCGTCCTCGCTGGCCTCACCGTCTGTGAGTTCAAGAATCACGTTGGTGCGGAAGCGGCGGGGATCCCACTCCCCCATCGTCGTCCGACTAACCAGCGACAACCGGCTCCGCTGCGAGTCGTGCCACGCGCCGCCCGGGCCCTGCCACGACACCCACTCAGCGTCGTTTTCGAAATCCAACGGCACCTCATAGGTGCCGCCCTCGTCACCGGCCCGACGCAGCTCCACGGCGCGGCCCAGCCAGTGCGAAAGCGCGGCGTTGGTTGCGGCTCCATCGGTGCTCGACAGCTTGGACTCGTCGGGAAGCGTGAGCTCAACCTCGATGGCGGCCTTGTCTTGTTCGGCGCTGCCCTGGTCAGCGCTGGCTTCAGTAAGCCGGGCCGAGGCAAACAACAGCTCCGGCGTGCGCCGGGCGGTCAGCACAGTGGAGGTGTCCACGTCGAAGATGCCCCAGCCCCGGTCACCCAACAACCCCAACTCCGACACCGGAGCCGACGTAAGCCGCTCGCCACCGACCGACTTCACCGGATATCGCCACAGTTCGCTAATGGTTGCCATAGCCCTGACACTAGACGCATCGGTGCAGAGCACTCTGGTGGGAGTCGACTCAGGCACCCGGCGGTGTCGACTTAGCGATTGCGCCGGAGCCGTTCGCACTTGTGAGGACTTTTCAACGAAATTTGCCGTCAAGGCGCCGCCGATCCGTGCCGAAAACTGGAGTGTGAGAAGCGACAACCACCAGAACCCATCAACCCGGAGCCTGCGCCTGGCCCTGGGCTCGATGGTGATGGCGACAACACTCGCCTTGAGCCCTGCTGTCGCGACCGCGGACCCTGCGACCGGGGGCAACAGCGCTCCGACAGCAACCACCGAAGCAGCTGCGGGGGCCGTCGCCGGAACCAGTTCGGTAGTTGCCTTCCAGAACAACGGAGCCAGACCACTGCCAGAGCGGCAAGAAGAGGGCGTAGAGAAGATCCGCAACGGATACCAGACCCTGGCCATGTGGATGCTTCCGGCCCTGCTGGCGATCATCCTGGGCTGGCTCGGCTTCCGCCACGTCAACCAGAAGAAGGGCGCCATCCACACACGTGGGCCCGACGGTCGACCTGCGGTAGCCAAGACGGCTACCCAGCTGCGGGCCGAACAGATTCATCAAAACGACTACACCGACTTCCAGAACCCGCTCGACGACGTCTTTGACGCCGAGGCCAACCCGGAAGAGTCAGCCTGGATCGTGGGGCACAACGGCGAAACCCTCGACTTCGACTGGGACGACGACCTTGGCTTCCACGACCGTCGCGTGGAGCGCCGAGAGAAACATCCGAAGGATCCCCGCCCCGACAAGCCGCCAACACCCGACCCCTACGACGGGCTCCGGGACGAAGACGCAGAGCTAGTCGCCATGCAGATCGGCGAGCCCCGGCCCTATCTCGAAGGTGAGACGATGGAGCCGGAAGGCGACGAGGCCGCCACCGCTTAGTGAGTCCGCCGCTGGCGCTACTCTTGGCCGATGGCCACCGACCCTGCCAACGATCCAGCGATGGATGACGGCGCCTTCGAACCCTCGGCTGAGGAGATCACCGCGTGGCGCTCAGCCGCTGAGGTGGGCAACACCGACGCCATGCACAACATCGGGCTGATCTGTTACCGCAACGGTCAGCTGGTTGGTTCGGACTCCGCCGAACGCTGGTGGATCGAAGCGTCCAAGGCCGGCCACGCCGAGGCAATGATGAACCTGGGGCTTCTGCGCTTCGAACAAGACAGGGTATTCGGCGACGACTCGGCCGAGGCGTGGTGGCGGAAGGCGGCCGACGCCGGCGACGCCGACGCCATGTGCAACCTGGGCATCCTCCGCAGCCAGCAGCAGCGCTTCCGCGGCCCCGACTCCGCCGCCACGTGGTGGGGAGCAGCCGCAGCCCAGGACCACGAAGACGCAGCCCACAACCTGGCCGTGCTCAACGAAGAAAACCCAGCCCCGGTGAGCATCAACCTCACCAAGAAGCCAAAGACCGACTCGTAGCGCGCAGACCGAAGGGTGCGAACGGTGTTGCTACGGGCCGGTCGTCGGTGTGGGCCCGTAGGAGCCTGCATCCGACCGCAGTTCCCAGGTTGAGGTGAGCTCGTTTCGGATGGCGAGGACCGTGGTGGTGCCGCGGGCATCCAGGGACAAATCCTCGTCGATGACTCGACTCGTGTACGTCCAGCCTGTCGGCGCCACGAAGTCACCCAGGGCATCAGGGTCATCGAAGTCCGGGATGACCACGTCACGAGGGTCTACGCCGTAGGCGAAGAGCACAAAGGTGTTCCCGGAGGTATCGGTGAGCTCATGCACCCGACGGCCGGCGGAAAATCGCAGGAGGGTGTCGCGCTCGACTGTCGCCTGCACCACAAACCCGGCCGGTCCTCTCTCGAGGATCGTTGCGTCGAGGTTTTTGACGATCAGCTTGTACTCATTGCCGGGCACTGCCGGAATGAAATCCACTGAGTCGGGAACCCCGTCGAAGGAAGGAGTGCTCCGCATCTCGCCTTCGTCGGCAAGGAGCACCTGGGCCGGACCTTTGCTCCACCCGTCCGGAGGATCAATGGCCAGCCACTGCTCGAAGGTACAGATGTTGCATTCATAGCCCACCGACGCGAACGGGTTTTCGCCGGTGCGCCTCGTCATCTTGTGGGTAAAGACGCGTTCGGTGGCGGCTGCGGGGGCGGCATCGTCGGATCGACCGAGAGTCTCGGGCGGCGAAACCTCAACCTCAGATTCGATGCTCGGCGCCGTAGCCAACCCGTCACCAGAGCCCGAACCGCAACCAGCGAGGGCAAAAACGGCGACGGCAGAACAGATCAAAACAAGCATTCGCAGAGTGCCCAAAGGCCGACTCCCACTCAGCATCGACTGCTTCAAATAATACGCGTGAGAAAGCACCCGCGCGCCGACTGCTGTGCCGGGCCCCAGCACCGGAGCGTCAGCACCGCGCCGGCCATGTGGCCACATGCAGCGCTAACAAACTTCCCCATCGTGCCGACTGACGCCAAGTAAGCAACTCAGGCGTTCCTCACGAACCTCGTGGTTGGACTCGTGAAACCTGGGTCGACTCGATGGAGGTCCCAATGGCTTGGCAGGAAGCACGACTGATCCCAACCTCTGGAATCAGCAACGAATCAGAAGCAGAAGTGCGGGCTACGTCGGCGCTGCTCGCAGTTCTCTCAATCGTTCGGCCGTTCTCGAACGCGGTACTCAGCCCCTTGGGCGCAAGCCGCGCCTCGTCGGCAACGGTCGAGACATTCATTGAGACGACCTTCAAGACCAAGTCTGGCAAGACGTTCCGGCCAGATGGACTCGTGAGAGTCAGTTACGGCAAGCAGGATCCCTGGGTTGCGCTCGTTGAGGTGAAGACCGCAAACGCGAAGCTCGGCGCCGAACAAATCGAGTCGTACCTAGCGATTGCGAAGGAGCAGGGCTACGACTGCGTCGTCACGATCTCAAATGAGATCGCACCGTCACCCGGTCTGCACCCAACGGCCGGGGTAAAGGTGAGAGCGAACTCCAAAGTTGAGCTGCATCACCTTTCCTGGACCAAGTTGCTCACAGTCGCAGTCACCGAGAAAGTCCATCGGGGCGTCGCCGATCCGGAACAGGCTTGGATCCTTGGCGAGCTCATCCGATACCTCGAACATCCGAAGTCCGGAACGGTCGCCTTCGACGATATGGGCGAGAACTGGGTGGACGTTCGGGACGGTGCACGTGACGGCACCCTGAACCGCCGACACGACTCCGTGACCGACATCGCTCAACGCTGGGACCAACTTTTGGGCTACGCCAGTCTCAAGCTTGGTGCCGACATCGGCCGAGATGTCACCGAGCTTGTTCCCCGAGCGCAACAACACGACCCAGCGCTAAGGACGAAGAGCTTCGTGGAATCACTCGCCACGAGCGGAACGCTGCATGGGCAGTTCCGCATACCCCGACACCGTCGGCGACCTCGACATCTTGATCGACCTAAAGGCACGCCAAACCGTGCTTTCCGTCACCCTGGACGCGCCCAACGACAAAGGCGGCCGAGGACGGATTGGGTGGCTGCTACGGCAGCTGAAGGACGCGCCCAGCAACCTCGCCATCGAGTCTTACCCGAAGAACGCCCGCAACGGCATGGCAGCACCGCTCTCGTCCGCTATCGAGGACCCTCTCGTGCTCCTAGGACCGGACAAGAAGGACCCGGCAAAATTCACGCTTGTTGCCCGCTCCGAATTAGGAATCAATCGGCGAGCAAGCCGCAAGCCTGGCTTTACCCAGTCCGTCATTGCCGCAATCGAGTCTTTTTACGGCGATGTGCTTCAGAACCTCACCGCCCACCAACCCAATGCACCACAGCTCGCCCCTAGAGCCACTCCTCCAGAAATCGAACACAGCCCGCTACCGTCTGTGGATCTCGTCGAGCCGGTCGCACCTCAAGTAGACCTTAGGCAAGAGGCAAAACCGGTGGTCGCCAGACCGGCATCGTCACAGAGTCCGGTGGACTCATCCGGGCTACCAGCATGGTTCGTTAGTCGCACCGAGACTTGATACCGCTGGCTGCGGAGCTTCGCGAGCCTCGTGGTCAAGAGCTATTTGCCGGAGCGCAGAGTCCCCGGTCTGCTGAAGGAACGAGGGCATCCCGCACCGTATGCGTCCCCGGGCGGAGGGTGGATCCACCGCAGGAGCCTGAAGCCTGGATTCGCTCACTCACAACCCACGCCGTCGTTGTCGCGGTCGAGGTCGTGGACGTCTTGCCCGATAACGCGGACAGTGCCAGACACGTAGTTCGGCCCATTGGCAGACGTGTTGCAGTCGTAGTCGCCCGGAAGCGGGAGACAGGGGTCGTAGTTACATGGCGGCGCAGTAGGCGGAGGCGTCGCCGTTGTCGGTGGTTCTGTCACCGGAGGCTCTGTGATCGGAGGCTCTGTGATCGGTGGAGCGGCCGTCGTGGGCGGTTCTGTCAGAGGCGGCGCCGTGTCAGGCGGCTCGATAGTGGTTGCGACCACCCTGGTTGTGGTTGTTGCCGCGTGGCGCTCCGTGGTTGGAGGCTGGTCGCGGGTGACGATCGTCGTGACTGAACCCACCTCGGCCAAAGCTGGGGCGTTCGCCGCCGTCCCATTTGATGAGAGGTCACTCCGATCGAGCGCGGCAACCTCTGGCTGGTCGCCTTGGGTCCCGGTCGGAACCAATTCAGCAAGACCGGCCGCACCGAGGAGCCCGGCAAACACCACCGCCACGCCGATAACGCGACGACGCATGCTGGGATCTGATTCGGCCGCGGTGTACACGCCGGTTTGCTGCCGGCTAACGGTTTGCCCTGGATCCCATGAACGTCTGGACGGAGAGCGGATTTGGTCGATCTGCCCTGAAGCAGCCGTCGGCGGGGCGGCAACATGAGGCGCAGAATTCTCGGGTCTCGTCGGTGAAGACCCCACTGGCGTCGGGCCCATCACCCGTGCGGCAGCTGGCTCTGTCTTCGGGCCGACTTCAGCGTGAGCAGGAAGATCGATTACTGGAGCAACTTCGCGGAGCGGCGGACTGTCGACCGTCGCAACGTCGGTTTTGTGCCGCTCAAACGGCGCGGGTTGGAGCGGCCCGGTGTTCGGGGGAGGCGGCGGCACGGGAGACGCCGATCTCGAGAATACGACCCGGCATGAGCCGACTTCGATGATGGCGGCATCGTGGAGCCGGGTCCACTGTCCGGCCAGAAGTCGGATGCGGTCGATTCCAGTCCATTGGCCTGAACCGAGATCCTTAACCCACCACACCCCGTCCTCATCAGCCAGCAACACCAAGTGGCGCGAAGCGATCGAGCTGTGTGGGATCACAATGTTGGCGCTGCTTGCCTGACCGATGACGGCACCATTGTGCACAAGTCGATGATCAACCGGCCGACCGCCACTGTCGATCAGTTGCAGCTCGGCCACCTGGACAGAATCCCGCATGATGGCCACCATAGCCTGAACTTATTTCAACACTTCGGACTGTTCGCCATTGTCGAGCGGTCTGAACTGGACTGGATCGACTCCCATCACTGCTTGATGGGCGAGATGACTACAAGATCCTCATCGGAGCCGGAGTGCTCGTGTACGCATTCGCAGTCACAGGCCAGCTCATCAACGACGGCAGTTGGTTTGGTGGTCACAACTAGAACCCCGAACGCCTAGACAGCGCTTTACTCTTCCTTCTGATTTTCACCATCGACCACTCTACGACTGTCTGCGAAAGCGGACAGTCGCTCCAGCAGCAGGGCGGTGGCCCTCTCGTTTTGCTCCGGTGAGGCCCCAGCGCGGATCAGCGACACCCTGTCGGCCTGATCGAACTCAAGTTGCACAACAGCTAGTGGCCACCCCAAATTCGTCTCGCCGTCGGCCTCGGCCAAAAACTCCCGAAAACCGTCGAGCAGCCTGCGAGAACTTCTCCAGTCCGCACCGGCAACGAACGCGGCCAACACAATGTAGTGCTCTGAGCCGGCCATCCACCGATTCGCCCGATCCGCCAGCAGGTCAATCAGCGAGTCGAGGCTTTCGAGCTCCACCAAGTCAGAATCCCCCAAAGTCCATTTCTCCCGAATCCCAATCGTCCCAGAGGGCTTTCCACTGCTGTATTGGCACCCCACCCCGAGGACCGAACGCATCGTAAACGTTGCCATCCTTAACCACAACGACGTGATCCCCCCACGCTGTGTCATGACCTCGATACTTGCCTAGGAACGGCAGCCCAGTCGGGGTGATCGTGTATTTCTCGCCACCGCCCAGCCGGGCGACCTTTTGCTAACGCCCGACGGGGTCACCCCAATCGCCGAGGTGGATCTCTGGCAGACCAGTGGCACCCTCGTTTAGGACCTCACCGTTGAGACCGACCACACGTTTACCGTCGCGACCGCCACCAAAGACCTCCTCGTCCACAACTGCAGTGACCTGGGTGATGACTGGGTCCCCGAAGACGCCTCCAACATTGAGGGGTCGAACACCTGCCGCGAGTGTGCAGATGACATCATCGGACGGTTACAACCCTAAACACGCCCGAAGCAAACACCGTTAACCCAAACCAACACGCACCTGACCAAGAATCAGACACCCAAACGACACAAACCCCGGCCTCCGAAGAGACCGAGGCTTCGCAATTACCGGCAAAATCAGATTCGGTGATGAGGAAAATGGTCCTAACGGGACACGTCTAGAACCCCGGCACGACTGCGAACATGGCGCTGCGAGGTGGATTGTCGGATGCTGGGCGGTGTTGAACGCTGGTTGGTTCAAGTTTGCGGCCACTGTTCAATCTTGACTACATTCCCCCCCCATGAATATACGGCGGGGTATTTCGGTCCTTATCTCTGTGTTCCTGGTGGCGTCGATGCTGACGCTCACACCACGAACTGGAACCAGGCCAGCGGGGGCACAAGCCCAGCATTGCAACAGCCAGCCAGGCACCATCTTCGCTGTCGCTGGCCAAGTAACCCAAGGCACCCCCGGCAACGACGTCATTGTTGGCACGACCGGTGCTGATGTGATCCGTTCTGGCGGCGGCCACGACCTCATCTGCGGTTACGGCGGCAACGACAACATCTCCACCCAGGGCGGATCAGCCGAAATCCACGCCGGTCGCGGCTGGGACATCATCAACCTGACCCAAGGATCCCCCACCGCACCCAACACCGTGTTCGCCGGACCCGGCAATGATGCCATTTGGGACTCCGCAGCCAGCTCCATCCTTGGCGGCGGCGACCAAGACGACCGCATCTTCGGCGGCGGCGGCAACGACCGCATCTGGGGTGGAAACGACAACGACCACATCCATGGCGGATACGGCTGGGACATCATCGCCGCCGGCAACGGCGACGACCACATCATCGGCTCCTTCGGCCAAGACCAACTGATCGGCGAAGCCGGCAACGACACCTTCGAAGCCCAAGACAACACCCGCGACATCGTCTACGGCGGCCC
>CALAML010000167.1 GCA_937925845.1 uncultured Acidimicrobiales bacterium
CGAATGAAGAAGCCGATCAGCACGGTGAAGATGCCGTTGTTGCCGGTGAGCATCAGGAAGAGGCCAAAGGCGATCAGCACCCCGCCGAGAACCCGACCCACGCCGGCGGCGCTGATGGTGGCGGTCTCTCGATCGTCGCGACGCTTCCAGAGAATCGCCTGCAGGATTCGGCCGCCGTCGAGGGGCAGAGCCGGCAGCAGGTTAAATAGGGTGAGGCCCAGGTTGACCAGACCGAGGTAGCCCAGCAGGGTCACCGGCAACGCCATGGCCCCGCTGGCCGAACCCAGGAACCCAAGCATCAGCGCCGGGATGCCGGTGGCCAGCGCCAGTAGGAACGACACCGCAGGCCCGGCGGCCGAGATTCGTAGTGCCGAGCGCGGCGTCGGAGGCTGGGCCCCGAGCTGGGCGGCGCCACCAAGGGCCCACAGGTTGATCGACTTTACGGCGACACCATCGCGCTGAGCGACCAGGGCGTGGCCCAGCTCATGCAGGAGTACCGAACCGCCGAGGCCAACCACACCGACGATGGCGGCGAGCAGGTACCAGACGGTACTGCCACCGGGGGAGGCGACGGGAAGAAAGTTGACGGCCAGGTTGAACGAGGCAAACAGCCCGAGGACCACAACTGACCAGTGCAGGCCGATCGGTATCCCAGAAACCCGACCGAGAGAAATGGATGCTTTCACAGAACCTCATTTAGCAAAGCCCGCATAAAGTCCGGTGAAGCCGAACTGCGAGCCTGCGTTCTGCGGTCTCTCCCACCCGAAGGCCAGCAGTGCCGGGCGGGAATGGTCCTGCCGTGATGACGACCCTGCTGCAGGTTGTCTGGGGATACTCCCCGCTGTGTTGTAGGTAAACGGCCAGCGATAGGTCGATATTCCCTGTCCACTCCCCGTCGAGCCGGTCAGCCGAGGATATCGCCGATGGCGTGGATCACCAGACCGGCGAGGCCGCCGACCACGGTGCCGTTGATGCGGATGAACTGCAGATCGCGACCCACCTGGAGCTCAATGCGATCGGCCGTCTCCTCGGAATCCCAGCGAGTGACGGTGTCGGCGATGAAGTCGGCCAACTCTGGTCCCGACCGCTCGGCGATCTGACCCACAGCCGACTCCAGCCAACGATTCACCTTGGTGCGCAACTCCGGGTCGGTCTGCAGCCGCTCGCCAAAGGTGGCGACCACACCCTCAAGCCGCTGACGCAGATCCGAGTCGGGGTCGTTGGCGGCACTGCCCACCGACTCCTTCAGACCCTCCCACAGCTGGGCGGTGAGGTTGTTGAACTCCGGGTGGTCCATCAGCTCGGTCTTCAGCTCTTCGCCCCGCTCGATCAGCTCGGGGGAGTCCTGAAGCTTGGCGGCCCACTCCACCGACTTCTCGTGAAACTGGTCCCGCAGCTCGTGGTTCGGGTTTCCCGCCACCTCATTGATGAAGTTGTGAATGGCCTCATAGACACGATCAAAGACTCGATCGTCGAGAGTGTCGGGCACCCACCAGGGTGACTCTTCGCCCAGCCGGCGTCGCAGCAGGTCCTGGTTCTCGTGCACCAGCTTGGCCGTGCCCTTGATCGAGGAATCGAAGATCGTCTCGTGATGGCCCCCCTCGACCGCGGCGGTGAGCATACGACCCGCTAGCGGCGCCACCGGGTAATCCTCGATGCGGTCCCGCAGAATCCGTTCGAGCGTGGCCTGGGCTTCTTCATCGTTCAGCACCTCGGTGATGCCACCGAGCACTGAGACCAACTGGCCGCTGAGCTGATGGGCGACGCGAGGTTCACCCATCCAGTCGCCGAGCTTCGAGGCCATGTCGATCTCATCGAGCCGATTCGACAGCACCGCCGGGTCGAGGAAGTTTTCCTTCACGAACTCGCCGAGGCCACGACCGATCTCATCTTTACGTTTCGGGACGATCGCGGTGTGGGGGATCGGCAGACCGAGGGGATGCTTAAACAGCGCGGTTACGGCAAACCAGTCGGCCAAGCCACCAACCATCGCCGCCTCGGCCGCGGCCTGGACGTAACCCAGCACACCCTTGTCGCCGTCTTCGCCGGCGAAGACCCGGATGGCAATAAAGACCACCGCGGCAACCACCAACATCGCCGTGGCCCGAAGCTTCATGGTGCGAAGCTCGGAACGGCGAACGGCCTCGGAAGGGCCGGGAAGACTTGCGGGCGTGATACTCATTGCTCCGCTCAGGATAGCGATGCCAGCCCGGACCAGCGGTTTGACGCCCCGCCCGCTGGGCCAACCGAGGAATCACGGTCGTTTTGGCCCACAATGGGGTTATGGCAGCCCCCACCGCTGGATCTGGCCCCGGGTTCTCTCTGGCCGGCGTCCCTATCAAGGTTGAGCCCTTCTTCTTTCTGGTTACCGGCTTTCTCGGCTGGAGCGGAGCTCAGGATGTTGGTTTCACCATCTTGTGGATCGCCATCGTGTTCGGTTCGATCCTGGTCCATGAGTTTGGTCACGCCTTCGCCTTCAAGCGCATCGGTATCCGACCCTCGATCTCGATTCACGGCATGGGCGGCACCACCTTTGGTCGCGGCGATATGAGCACGGGCCAGTCGGTCTTTGTCAGCCTGGCCGGCCCCATCGCCGGACTCACCCTCGGCCTGATCACCCTGGCCGCCCGACAAGCTGGCCTCTTTCCCGACACCCCGCTCGTGAACGCTGGCGTCGGCGCCATGCTGTGGGTGAACATCGGCTGGAGTTTCCTGAACCTGCTTCCGATCCTTCCGCTCGATGGCGGCCATGTTGTCGAATCACTCGTGGTCCACCGCTGGGCCAAACGGGGTCAGCAGGCGGCCTACGTGCTTTCGATCGTGACCGCAGCGGCCATCGGCATCTTCGCCTGGACCCAGGGCTTCACCTTCGGCGCGATCCTGGCCGGCTTCTTCGGATTCCAGAGCGTGATGGCGCTCCAGAAGTCGAACGAACCCTCCACCAAGGAGCAGGTCGAGGCGGGCCTCGACGCCCTGCGGCGCAACGACCCAGCCAGCGCCATCCTGCACCTTGAGACCGCCCGCCAGGCCAACCTCACCGCCGAAGGCCGGGATCTGGTGAACCGCAGCCTGGCCAGCGCCTACCAGTCGACCGGCCATCACGACCGGGCCCACGCCCTGCTGGCCGAGCTCAACAACCAGAACCCTCCGCCACCCCCCGCCTAACCAAAAGGTGGAGGCTGGCGACACACCACTAAGGCCGCTTGCCCTCGGCCCAGTTTCTTAGCGCATCGAAGGGGTAGATGCCGGTGGCGTGGCCGTCGTTCCAGGTCACGTTTAACCCCCACGCCCCGTACAGATCGGCGCCGGTGATCCGCAGTGGCTGCGGGCTGGATGGTTGGGGCCAGACCTCTTCCTCTTTGTCCCGCAGGCTTCGGCACGTGGCGCAGGGACACGCCAGCCGAAGCGACATCAGATCGAACTCAGCCACCAACCCGTCGCCAAAGGTGATGGTGACGCCACGCTCACGATCCACTTCGACTCCGGCGACCTCAATATGGTCTTCCATGGGCACTCCCTCCGAAACGCTGCGCCGTCAGCCTGCCGTAAGTGGCGCCCGGCTCCACGCGGCCAGCATGGCCCGTTGTGGTTGTTCTCCCCACTTCAGGCCACAATGGGCCAAGGTTGGTCGTGACCGCGAGCGGCCATACCCCACGAGCAGCCACGATAAGGAGCCTTGTGAGCACTGAACGCCCGGCGCTGAACTCGGCGCTGGCCGAATTTGGCACCACCATCTTCGCCGAGATGTCGGCGCTGGCCGTCAAGACCGGCGCGGTCAACCTCGGACAGGGCTTTCCCGATACCGACGGGCCGGCTGAAGTCGCCGACGCGGCAGTGGCCGCCATCCGCGACGGACACAATCAGTACCCGCCCGGCCCCGGCATCCCGGAGCTCCGCCACGCCATCGCCCGCCATCAGCAGCGCTTCTGGAACCTGAGCTTCGACCCCGACGCAGAAGTGCTCGTGACCGCCGGGGCCACCGAAGCACTGGCGGCAGCCATGCTCGGCATGTGCGAGAGCGGCGACGAGGTGGTGACCTTCGAGCCCTACTACGA
>CALAML010000168.1 GCA_937925845.1 uncultured Acidimicrobiales bacterium
TGAGCTGGGCTGGGATGGTGCTGGCGGCGGCGACGGCCTCGGCCAGCGACGCACCGGTGAACCGCATCAGGTTGGATACTGCTTGATCCATCGACAGCAGCGACCCGGCGAGCACACCGGTTGCGGTGCGGACCACGGCGCCGTCGGAGTCAGCGGTGGTATCACCCAGCCGGTGGGTTCCGGTTGCCTGGCCCATGGCGGCCATGGCATCGGTGACCAGGGCCAGGCCGTGAGGTCGGCGAGCATTCCACGTGGCGGCCACCATGGCCGGGTCGACGTGGTGGCCGTCGACGATCATCGATGGGGTCAGCCTGGTATCCGAGAGGGCCAGGCCGGCCACATTTGGACGGCGGTGATGGATCGGTGCCATGGCGTTAAACAAGTGGGTCACCATGGTGGCCCCCGCCTCGGCGGCGGCCCGGGCCTGGGCGGCCGTGGCGTTGGTGTGGCCCAACGAAACGGTGATGCCGAAATCGGCGAGCTCATCGATGAGATCGACGGCGCCCGGCAACTCCGGCGCCAGGGTGACCAGCGCGACCAATCCATCACGGGCCCACAACCGGGCGAGGCCGACGATCTGGGCCTGGCTCAACTCGGCCAGCTCCCGAATGCGATCCCGGCGATGGGCCCCGGCCTGATCGGCGTTGATAAACGGGCCCTCCAGATGGGCGCCGATCGGCTCGGCGCCCACATATCCGGCCGGACGATTGCCCAATACCGCCAGGAACTTCTCGATCACCGCCGGGGGAGAGGAAATGAGGGTCGGCAGAAAAGCGGTCACGCCGGTCGACGGGAGTCGGTGCCCAAGATCCCAGATGCCATCCGGATCACTCTGGAGATCGATCCCGAAACCCCCGTTGACCTGAAGATCCACGAACCCAGGTGCCACTTGGCGGCCGGTGGCATCAACGGTCTCGCCGCCGCCAACTCGACGGTCAACCGGGCTCGGCCGAGCGGCGACTCGGCCGTCCTCGATCTCGATATCGGTCGATTCCCAGCCAGCACTGGTGAGGCAGGTTCCGCCCTCGACGGTGCGAATGGTCACAAAGTTGGCCCCAATCAGGCGGAAAATGGCAGGCGGGCCCAGCCTAAGCCGAAAGCCAACCCCGGAGAAAGAGACTGTTCACCTGGCGTTTACCTGACGCTTTTCTGGGGTCTGCTTGGGCGCTTTAGCGTGAGCACCAGGAAACCTCTCACATCAATATCCCCCAGGAGGGACCCAGTGAAACACACCACCCACGCCCGCTCGAACCGATCCAAGGTTCTGCTACTCGCACTGCTCTTTGGCCTCGGCGTTGTTGTCGCCGCCTGCGGTGGTGGCGGCGATGGTGATGGAGGGGGCTCCTCCAGTGGCGGGGAGGGCTCGGACCTGTCCGGCAGCATCAACGCGTCGGGCTCATCCACGGTGGCGCCGATCACGATCCGGGCCGCTGAGCTCTTCGAGGACGAATCGCCGGATGTAGCCATCACCGTGAACGGTCCTGGCACCGGCGACGGGTTTGTGCAGTTCTGCTCGGGCGAAACCGACATTTCCAATGCCTCCCGGGCCATCAAGGAGAGCGAAGCGGCCGAGTGCGAAGAGGCGGGCATCACCTACACCGAGCTCAAGGTGGCCTTCGACGGCATCGCCATCATGACCAACCCGAACAACTCGCTCGAGTGCGTCACCTTCGGTGACCTCTACGCGCTGCTCGGGCCGGAATCCGAAGGCTTCTCCGACTGGTCCGACGGCCAGGCCCTCGCTGACGAACTCGGCGGTTCCAACAGCTTCCCCAGCGCCCCCTTGGAGATCAGCGCCCCCGGTACCGAGTCGGGTACCTACGACAGCTTCATCGAGATCGTGCTCGAGGGCATCGTTGAGGAACGCCTCGGCGAAGATGCCTCGGCCGCCATCCGCACCGACATCCCCGGTATCGCCGAAGACAACGTGATCATCCAGGGCATCACCGGCTCGGACACTTCCCTCGGCTGGGTTGGGTTCGCCTTCGCCGACGAGAACCGCGACACCGTTAAGGCGCTGCAGGTCGACAACGGCGAGAGTGGCTGCACCAGCCCCACGGTCGAGACCATCGCCGACGGCAGCTACCCGGTCAGCCGGCCCCTGTTTGTCTACGTCAACAACGAAAAGGCGGCCGCCAACCCCTCGCTTGAGGCCTTCATCGAGTTCTACCTGAACGATGGCTACACCAGCGCCGTTACCGAGGCCTTCGGCGACAGCGGCTACGTTGAGCTTCCGGACGACCAGCTTCAGGAAGCCAAAGACGCCTGGGCTAACCGGTAACCCCGAACCCCGATTACAGGAGCATCAGTGGCAGAACCGATCTCACTGGAGACACTGTCGGGTTCATCCCGTCGTCACCTGAACGAATCCGCGGTCAAGGCGGTAATGGCGGTGGCGGCGACGGTATCGCTGGCCATCAGCGCCCTCATCGTCTTCTCGCTCGTTCGCGAGGCCTGGGTGTTCATCACCGAAGTTGAATGGTCGACCGTGTGGGGAAGCAGCTGGGCCCCCCGGCTCGGACGCTACGACCTCAAGACTCTCGTGGTCGGTTCGCTTCTGGTCACCATCATCGCCATGGCGGTTTCCGGGCCGATCGGGCTCGGCGCCGCCATCTACCTGTCGGAGTACGCGTCGGTTCGGGTCCGCAAGGTGCTCAAGCCCACGCTGGAGATCCTCGCTGGTATCCCCAGCGTGGTTCTCGGCTTCTTTGCTCTCCAGTGGATCAGCCCCAACGTGATCCAGCGGCTCTTTGATGGCACATCGCAGTTCAACTTGGCGGCGGCCGGTCTCGGTGTCGGGATCCTGACCATCCCGCTGATGTCGTCCATCGCCGAAGATGCACTCAAGGCGGTGCCGAACTCACTTCGGGAAGCGTCGGCCGGTCTGGGCGCAAGGAAGGTCACCACCACGATTCAGGTGATCCTGCCCGCGGCCGTCTCTGGTTTGGTGGCCGCCTTTATCGTGACCGTCAGCCGAGCCATCGGCGAAACCATGGTGGTCTTCATCGCCGCTGGTGGCGGCGGAAACAACGCCCAGTTCACCCTCTCGCCCCTCGACAGTGGCTCGACGATGACTGCGGCGATGGCGGCCCAGGCGTCGGGCACCGACTCGGTCGTCGGTGAAGCGCTCACCTTCCAGAGTTTGTTCTTTGTCGGGTTGGTGCTCTTTGTGATCACCCTGTCGCTCAACATTGTGGCCGACCGCTTCGTGCGGCGAGTCCGTACCCGGTACTAGGAGCAGACGGAATATGGCACTCTCCACACTCGGTAACCACTCCGTCACCACCACTGCGGTCGAACGGGCGATTCTGGGCAAGGGCTCGGACTCCAAAGGGTTGATCTTCAAACTGTTGGTCGGCAGCAGCATCGCCTTCGCCCTGTTGGTGCTGGTCGTCCTCCTCTTTGATGTGGTCACCGGTGCCTGGCCGGTGCTGACTGGCCGCGGCGCCGACTTCCTGTCGTCGGATCTTCGGTCCCGAGCCAGCGAATCCGGTGTCTTCCAGCCGCTACGCGGCACCTTCTGGATCGGCGTGTTTGTGGTGGTCTTTTCCTTCCCGGTTGGGATCGGCGCTGCGATCTACCTCGAGGAATACGCCGGGGACAACGTCTTCACCCGGTTCATCGACCTCAATATCCGCAACCTGGCCGGCGTGCCGTCGGTGGTCTACGGCATCCTCGGCTTCAGCATCTTCGTGAAGTTCTTTGACGGCTTCTTTCCCAACTCGGTTGGCCAGCACGCCGGGAAAACCACCGCCGCGGCCGGCATCACCCTGGCGGTGCTGGCTCTGCCCATCGTGATCATCACCGCCAGCGAAGCGATCCGAGCCGTACCCCAGGCGTTGCGCGAAGGCGGCTACGGCGTCGGCGCCACCAAGAGTCAGGTGGTCCGCACTCAGGTGCTGCCCTACGCCGCACCTGGAATCCTGACCGGCACGCTGCTGTCGCTGGCCCGAGCACTCGGCGAGGCGGCCCCACTGATCCTGGTCGGCGCGGTGCAGGACAAGCTAGGTGGCCGGACCGGCTTCTTCGACTTCGCCCAATTCGGCGAACAATTCAAAGCGCTACCTATCACCATCACCAACTTCGCCGGCCGGCCCGGCGATGACTGGCAGGAGGTGACGGCGGCAGCCATCGTTGTGCTGCTGGTACTGGTGCTGATGGCAAACACCGCCGCCATCCTGTTGCGCAACCGCTTTGAGAAGAAGAGAGGCTGAGAGCTTATGAGTAGTGGCACCACTTCATCGAAGGCCGGATCTGCCGATCTTCATCAAAGGTCACCTAGCATTGACTTGAGGAGCCATGTGACCGTGTCCGACCACGCCGATGATGTAACCGCAGAGCCTGCTGACGCCCCGCGGGCGGTCTTCCACGTTGAAGACCTGCGGGTGTACTACGGCGACTTCCGCGCCGTTACCGACGTGTCGATGGACGTCCACGACAACGAAATCACGGCCATGATTGGTCCTTCCGGCTGTGGCAAGAGCACCGTGCTGCGCTGCTTTAACCGCATGAATGACCTGATCCCGGGGGCTCGTGTCGAAGGTCGCCTCGACTACCACTCGATCCCGCTTTATGACCACAAGGTTGACCCGGTCGAAGTGCGTCGCCGCATCGGCATGGTGTTCCAAAAGCCCAACCCGTTCCCGAAGTCGATCTACGACAACGTGGCTTACGGGCCCCGGGTGGCGGGTAACAAGAAGGGCCTCGACGACCTGGTGGAGCAGTCGCTGCGCAAGGCGGCGCTGTGGGACGAAGTGAAGGACCGGCTCAAGAACTCAGCGATGGGCCTCTCGGGTGGCCAGCAGCAACGGCTCTGCATCGCCCGAGCCATCGCCGTGAGCCCCGATGTGCTGCTGATGGATGAGCCGTGCTCGGCCCTTGATCCGATCGCCACCGCGCTGATCGAAGAGCTGATGGTGGAGATCAAAGAGGACTACACAATCATCATCGTCACTCACAACATGCAGCAGGCGGCCCGGGTGAGCGACCGCACCGCCTTCTTCACCGCGGAGGTCGACCCCAACACCGAACAGCGCACCGGACTGCTCGTGGAGTACGCACCGACCGATGCCATCTTCTCCAACCCCCAGGATGAGCGGACCGAGAACTACGTGACCGGCCGATTCGGCTGAGGTACGCACTCAATGGACAGAACGCATGGATGAACTGAGAAAGAGCTTTCACCAGGAACTCGACGATGTGCGGGCCGACATCGTCAAGCTGGCCGCGCTGGTCACCGAAGCACTGCCTCGCGCCACTGAAGCTCTACTCAACAACGACCTGGTGATCGCCCAGGACATCATCGTGAACGACGACGAACTCGACCTTCTGTCGGTGGGGATCGAGGAGTCGTGCCTGCGCATCCTGGCCCTGCAGAACCCGATGGCCGGCGATATGCGGGCTGTGGTTACGGCCATGAAGCTCAACGATGAATATGAGCGCTCCGGCGACCTGGTGGTCAACATCTGCAAGGGCATCCGCCGGCTCTATGGACTCCAGCTCAGCCCCCAACTCCGGGGTCTGATCAGCCAGATGGGCGACGAGGCAACCCGGCTACTGCGGCTCTCGATCGACGCCTATTTCGAAGGCAATGCCGGGTTGGCTTCAGCGCTCGACGATATGGATGACCGTCTGGATGACCTCCAGGAGGACTACATCCAGGCGATCTTCGATGACCAGCACCAGGAGCAGGAGCTCACCACCCAGCAGGCGGTGCAGCTGGCCATGGTCGGTCGCTTCTACGAGCGGCTCGGGGACCACGCCGTAAACGCCGGTGAGCGGATCCAGTACATGGTGACCGGCGAGGTGCCGGAGCACTCGGCGGCCGCCCGCCTGGCGGAGCGGACCGACGAAGGCCAATCCGAAGCGGGCATGCCCGACGAGCCCGATCCGGTCTGATGTGGGCTTTGGTCGCAGTCCTCGCCCTGGCGGTTCTGGGACTGGTGGCCTACCTGATTGTTGATCGGCGGCGAAATCTGGCCGCGGTCAAGCGGCTGGCCGCCCATTTGGGTCGCGATCACACCCCGATCGCCAGCGTGGTCGATGGCGCCGACAGTTTGATCAGCTTCACCTCCCGCAGCCAAGCCGATAGCGACGAACAAGAGTCGCTGCTGTCTCAGCTGGCGGCGGCGTTAAGCGCCATCGACCAGGGCACGGTGATCTGTGACCGTGACGGCATCGAGATCTACCGCGACGACACCGCGGCACAATTTGCCAGCGCCCGGCACGGAGACGCGCTGGTGGAATCGTCGATCGCCGCCGCCCTTGAGCGAGCTCGGCGAGGCAACTCCATCGATGAAGAGGTGGAGCTGTTTGGTCCACCGAGAAGAGTGCTGATGGTGCGAGGCCGACCGCTGGTGGAAAGCGCCGAGCTGATCGGCGCCATCGTCATTGTTGAAGACGTGAGCGAAGCTATTCGTGTCACCGAGATGCGGCGGGACTTCATCGCCAACGTGTCGCACGAGTTAAAGACCCCGGTCGGCGCCCTCAGCCTGCTGGCCGAAACCGCCAGCGACGAACCCGACCCCGAGGTGCTGCGCAGCCTCAACGAACGCATGCATCGCGAATCGTTTCGACTCGGCAACATCATCGACGACCTGCTCGACCTGTCCCGTATCGAGCGGGACTCCAGCGACAAGTACCGCAGCGTGGCCGTGGCCGATGTGCTGGCCGAATCGATCTCAGCCGTTTCCACGCTGGCCGCTGAACGCGACATCGCCGTGGTGTGTTCAACCCCGATCGACCCCGACGATGGGCCCCGGGTGTTCGGCGACCAGTCGCAGCTCACCTCGGCGCTACAGAACCTGCTGGAGAACTCGATCAAATACTCCGATGACGGTTCCTCGATCGACATCCGGGTCGGTTCGAGCGACCAGGAGGTAACGATCGTGGTGGAAGACCACGGCCTCGGGATACCCCAGGCGGATCAGCAGCGCATCTTCGAACGTTTCTACCGGGTGGACCGCGGTCGCAGCCGGGCATCGGGGGGAACCGGCCTCGGGCTTTCGATCGTACGCAACGTGGCTCAGAACCACGGCGGTTCGGTGGACGTGATGTCCCGCGAGGGTGAGGGGTCGACCTTCACCCTGAGCCTGCCGAGGGACGCGAGCCAATGACCCCAGACCCCCAGGAATCCGAAGCCGACGAACCAGACCTGCGGACCACGGTGCTGGTGGTCGAAGACGAGGAGTCCTTCGCCGAGGCGCTGAGTATCGGACTACAACGCGAAGGCTTCCGGGTGGAGTTGGCCGGCGACGGTGTGGCGGCCCTGGAACGATTCTCCGAAACGGCCCCCGACATCGTGCTGCTCGACATCATGTTGCCGAAGCTGTCGGGGCTCGATGTGTGTCGAGAGATACGAACCACCTCCGACGTCCCGATCATCATGGTGAGCGCCAAGGGCGAAGAACTCGACGCCGTGGTGGGCCTCGAGATGGGCGCCGATGACTACGTAGTGAAGCCGTACCGGCTCCGCGAGCTGGTGGCCCGGATGCGCTCGGTGCTCCGGCGTTTCCAAGCCAAGGCTGGAGCGTCCGACGGTGCCGACGGTGACCCAGGTGACGCAGCCATCGTGGTGGGCGACGTGACCGTCGACCCCGACAGCCACGAGCTGCGGGTGCGGGGCGAGAAGCTCTCCATCCCACTGCGAGAATTTGAGCTGCTCCACCTACTGGCGGAGAACGCAGGCCGGGTGCTCACCCGTGAAGTGTTGATCAACCGGGTATGGGGCCTCGACTACGTCGGCGACACAAAGACCCTCGATGTTCACATCAAACGCATCCGGGCCAAGATCGAGGACGACCCGTCAAAGCCAGAAAAGATCGTCACCATCCGAGGCCTGGGCTACAAGTACGAAAAGGCCTAGGCAAACAGCAGCAAACAGGCCAGAGCAGTTTCGCTTCTTGCCGGATTAGAGACAGTCCTCCATACTCTGGCCATGACCTCTGC
Organism: uncultured Acidimicrobiales bacterium; assembly: GCA_937925845.1. Lineage (GTDB taxonomy): Bacteria > Actinomycetota > Acidimicrobiia > Acidimicrobiales > CALAML01 > CALAML01. The sequence goes on from CALAML010000168.1 coordinate 7,948, forward strand.
GACCGTACGGCGTCGGCGCCCCGCTCCGTTGCCCCTCGAATTGCGGGCGCCGAGCGAGTTCGGTGTGTTTGCCGCGTTGGCGCCGGCAATGACGCTCTTTCCGCGGGGACGTCGTCGGCGGGTGCTGGTGTTGCCCGGTTTCGTCTCAGGAGATTCCTCCACGCTGCCACTCCGGGCCCACCTCCGCAGCCTGGGCCATCGGCCGGTCGGCTGGCGTCTCGGGCTCAACCTGGGTCCCACCAAGTTCATCTTCGACGGCATCTTCGATCGCCTCGAACGCGAGGTCGAGCGAGCCGGTGAGCCGATCCCGGTCATCGGCTGGTCCCTCGGCGGTATCTACGCTCGGGTCATGGCCCAGGAGCGGCCCGAGCTCGTCGATCAGGTCATCACCCTCGGCAGCCCGTTCAACATCACCCTGGCGGAAGAGACAGCGGTCGACAGCCTTTATGGCTTCCTGGAAGAGCATCGCGCCTTCGTGCGGGACCGTAACTCTCTCGACGTCGACGAGATCCCTGTGCCTTCCACCTCGGTGTTCTCGCGCACCGACGGAATCGTGGCCTGGCAAGCGTGTGTGCAGACCGACGGCCCAACCGCAGAGAACATCGAAGTTCGGGGTAGCCACTGCGGTCTCGGCTGGAACGCGGCGGTGGCCTACGCCATCGCTGATCGCCTGGCTCAGAAGCCGGGTGACTGGAGCCGGTTCGACCCGCCCCGCGCCTGTCGAGCCCTCTACCCCCGCCTCCTCGCTCACTAGCATCGCGAAGAGACCGCTAGCGCAGGTTTCGGCGGATGTTGCTGCTGATCACGTCGACAGCGACGGTGATCGCGACCAGGGCCAAGATGCTGCCAAGGATGCCGTCGAAGTCGAAGCTGACCGACTGGGTCCGAATGGTTCGGCCAAGTCCGGCGGCACCAACCACACCGACGATGACGGTTTCGCGGATCGCCACCTCCCACCGGTAGAGGCCGAGGGCGGCAAACCGGCCCGAAACCGCGGGCAGCGTGGCCATGGTGGCCACCCCGAAACTGGTGGCGCCGAGGGCGTTGAGGGCCACGCCGGGTGATCGGTCGAGATTTTCGACCACCTCGGACTGAAGCCGGCCCAGCACCCCCAGGTTGTAGAGGGCCAGGGCGGCCACGCCGGGCCACAGGCCGGGTCGAATCACAAAGACGGCCATAAACGCCCAAACCGGTGGTGGCACGGCGCGGGCCACCAGCAGCAGGAACCGGACGATGGGACTCACGAGCTTGCGGGCCAGCGATGGCTGACCCAACCCGGTACCGGTTCGGGCAGCCAAAAAGGCCACCACCGACGCCAGTGTCCAGGCGACGACCGCGGCTAGGACCCCCAACGCCAGCGTGTCGATGGTGTCGCTGGCCAGACCCGACCACCCTTCGGCTCCAAGCTGGGGCGGCCATGCGTCGCCAGCCAGTTCCGCACCCAAATGGCGGGACCGAGCTGACCACAGGGAGGTGATGTTCACCTCCAGCCACCACCAGGCAAAGGGGATCGAGCCAACAAAGATTGCGGCGCTGGCCCAGAGCACCCGGTCCCGTTTGGGTGGGGCTTTCGACAACTCGCCATGGGTCTCGGCCACCGCCAGGTTGCGGCGGCGACGCACCAGTGATGACCAGCGGTCGGCCGCTCCCGACAACAAGATCAGGGCCCACAACATGGTCCACATCTCGTCGTAGCGCAGCGACTGAAACGACAGCGCCAGCTGGAAGCCCAGGCCGCCTGCACCTACCAACCCCAACACCGCGGCGCTGCGGATGGCGCACTCGAACCGGTAGAAGCCGTAGCTGATCAGGTCGCTCAGCGCGAACGGCACCGCGCCGAACACCAGCGCCGAGAGCCGCCCGGCTCCCGCGGCTCGCAGCATTCGTTCGGCGTCGGCCGGGGCCTCGTCCAACAACTCGGAGAACACCTTGGCGGTAACGGCGCCGAAGGGCAGTCCGATAGCCAGGACGGCCACCAGCGGATCGAGGCCAAGGATGTTTACGAGGATCAGCCCGAAGATCACCTCGTGTATCGCCCGAGGTCCGGCAAAGCCCACGCGAAAGAGTCGCCACGGCCGTCGGCCGCGGTCGAGTTTGCCGGTGAGGTTGCGCCACACCCGTTCACTGAGAACGATCCCGCCGACCAAGCCGATCACCACCGACAACGCCGTCCCCAGCACGGCAAACCCCAGGGTTACGCCAGCTTCGCGCACCGCGAGCCACACGAACGAGCCGCTCAGTTCCGGCTGAAACATGGCGCGGAAGAACTCTTCGACCTGGCTCAGCCCGGCGCTGTTGAAGCGACCGGCGAGGTCGAGTCCGGCCCGCTGGGCCGAAACGACGACAAGAGCGAGGCCGGCGACGGCCCAGCCCCGGCGAGTCCACCCGCCGGGCCTGGTCGCCACCACGACCGTTCCCACCGCTAACCCACCTCGAGCTGGTAGAGGCTGGTCAGTTGGGCTGCGGTCACGGCATGGGCGGGAGCGTCGAACACCATCTGGCCAGACCGCAGGCCGATCAGACGGGTGAAGTGGGCCTGGGCCAACTCGGCGTCATGCATCGAGGCCACCAGAGCCCGGCCCGGCGTGGCGGTGGTGGCTTCGGTTAACAACTCCATCACCGCCACCGAGCGGGCCGGATCCAAGGCGCTCACCGGCTCATCGGCCAGGATCAGGTTCGGTTCCTGGAAGAGGGTTCTGGCGATTGCCACCCGCTGTTGTTGGCCACCGGAGAGTTGGTCGACGCGTTCGTAGAGCTTGTCGGCGATACCGACTCGGCTTAGCAATTCACTGATCTCGTCGATGTTTTGCGGCCGGATCAGGGTGAGCAGCGTGTGCCAGCTGCCGTGGAAGCCGAGCCGACCGGCGGCCACGTTCTGGGCCACCGGTAGCGATCCGACCAACGCGTTGTTCTGAGCGATGGTGCCGATGGTTCTCCGGGTGCCGCGGTTTCGCCGCCAGCCCAGTTCGCTGGCGTCGACGCCGCCAACGGTGATGCAGCCCTCGCTGGCCACCACCAGGCCGTTGGCGGCCGACAGCAGGGTCGTCTTTCCTGCACCCGATGGGCCAACCAGGGCCACCCGTTCTCCAGCGCTCACCGAAAAACTCACGCCCGCCAAAGCGGCGTCGGTGTGGGCGGTGTAGCGGACAGTGACCTCGTCGAAGGTCAGCACGGCGCTACCGGCGGGCGGGGGGCTGGTTCAGTTATCTGATCCGACCAACTGGCCGGGGTCGATGCAGTCAGCATCGACGGTGCCGGTGGTGTTTGTGGATCACTGCGCTGTCGTCACTGCTCGATGAGCCCGCTGTCTCGGCCTACAGATTCAATGTCACTGTAGTTGGCGCTGTCGGTGGTGATGAACGATTCGGCGCCGAAGAACTCAAGAATCTCCGCCTCTTCGGCGTCAGCGGGGTCGAGGTCGGCGAGCGCCGACACGATGCGGGCCTGAAGGTCGCTGTCGAGTTCCGGGCGAGCCACCCAGTGGTAATCGAAGTAGGTGGGAGTTTCGAAGATCAATTGGACCCGATCGAGGTCAACCTCGCCGGCCTCAACGCGAGCGTCCCATACCTGACTGTTGAGGGCTCCGGCTTCGAACGTGCCGGCCTCAACCAATTCGATGGTCTTGTCGTGGGCACCGCTGAATCCCGCTTCGCCGTCGAAGTCCTCGATCGACACTCCGGCCTGATCCAGGAACGACTGAGGCATCAGCCGGCCCGAGGTCGAAGACTCGCTGCCGAAGGTGAAGGTGCGATCCCTCAGGGACTCGAGGCCGGCGACGTCGCTGATGGGCTCGATGCCGCTGTCGGTACTGGCGATAAAGACCGAGGTGAACTCGGCATCGATGTTGCGCTGGGCGATGGCCTCGGCGCCGTCGACCTGAAGCCGAGCCTGTACACCGGTGAGGCCGCCGAACCACACCAGGTCGAGATCGCCCACTCGGAACTGCGACACCGCGGCTTCGTATTCGGTGACCGGTTCGAAGTTGACCGTGACCCCGAGTTCGTCGCCGAGGTAGTCGGCCAGCAGACCATAGTTGCGAGCCAGAATCTCGGGATCCTGATCGGGGATGGCGCCCAGGTTGATCTCTTCAACTCCCGTGGCGGCGTTACCACCGCTTGATCCATTCTCGGCTTCGCTGGAGCCGCACGCTCCCGTCAGGAGGGCGAATGCAAGTACGAACGATATGAGTAGGAACGGCCGGAAACTCCGGAATCTTCTCTGCATAGGGACCATCTAACAAGCTCGGGGGTCAACAGTATTCCACCCGAACCGATTGTTTCGTCAGCTGGACGAAGGCCTTTAGGCGAGGGCGCTAGACCACCAAATCGCGGCCGCGGGCCTCGGTCTCTCTGATATAGGCCGAGATCCCCACGAACACCACGCCGATAAAGAAGAGGCCCAGGCCAAGGGCCACACCCCGCATGGTGGACGATCCGGTGAACGCCAATCGCGGCTCGAGTGGAACGTACGTTGGGTCGGACCCGCTGTCTCCCGGCTGGTCCGGCGGGGTGAGTGATCCCGAGTCTGAATTGTCATTGACCGGCACGCCGTCCGGCGTTACGCCGGTGGCTACGGCGATGTTGATGATGCCTCCGGCCTCAACGTCGGTGTCGGTCACCACGTAGGGGGCGGTGCAGGTTACCGACTCACCCGGAGCGAGCGAGGCCAGGCCCGGTTCGGTTTCCGGGCTGCACACAATTCCGCCAAGCTTGGGGTCGTTCACGATGACGTCGTTGACCGTGATCGGTCCGGCGTTGGTGACCACGAACTCGAAGATCACGGTGTCGCCGGCGCCGGACGGGCTGGAAAGCGCGGACTTGATCAGTTCGAGTTCAGGCACGATTCCCAAGGGGGTAAGGGTGGGATCGTCCGGGTTGCCATCGTTGTTGGGGTCATTGTTGGTGTTGTCGTTCGGATCATCCGACACATCCGAGACCGGGCGACCACTCGGGTCGGTGCCAGCGGCGGTAGCCGTGTTCTCGACTCCGCCCGCATCGATGTCGGCCTGGGTGATGGCGTAGGTAGCGGTGAAGGTGGTCGAGTCGACCTCGCCGGGAGCCAGAGAGGGGATGGGCCCACCCTCAACGCGGACCAGAGAGTCGGAGATGGTTACGTTGGTGACAACAACCGGACCGGTGTTCGTAACGGTGAAGGAGTACTCGATGTGATCGCCGACGTCGGGAACGCCGTTGCCGTTGCTGTCGACATAGACGGCCGTCTTCTCCAGCGAGATCGATGGCTCCGGCGGGGCGGCGCTGATTGGGGTGGAGACCGTGTCGGTCGCTCCGATCGGGACGGTGGAGCCGACCGGAGTCGCCGAGGCGGTGGCGGTGTTGTCGACTTGTCCGGCGTCGACTTCGGCCTGGGTGACGGGGATGGAGGTGCAGGTCCAGATTTGGGTTTCGCCAACCTGGAGGTTGCCATCGGCAGTGTCGGACTCGCTAAGAATCGTGGGACCGGTTGCACACTTGGCATCGACCACCGAAGGTGCGGTCAGCGTCACGTTTCCATCGTTCACAAGGGTGAACGTGTACTCCAAAGTATCCCCAGCGCTCGCAGGCACCGAACTGGTGGCCTTGGCCAGGGTGAAGGACGGATCGGCCTCAACACCCACGGCATGATCGTCGCTGACCGGTTCGAGGATTCCTGCGACCGGGGTACCCCCGGCGGTGGCGGTGTTGTCGACTCGGCCGGCGTCGACTTCGGCCTGGGTGACGGGGATGGAGGTGCAGGTCCAGATTTGGGTTTCGCCAACCTGGAGGTTGCCGTCGGTCAGGATGCTTTCGCTGGCGATGGTGGGGCCGGAGGCGCACTTGGCGTCGGTGACGGTG
>CALAML010000169.1 GCA_937925845.1 uncultured Acidimicrobiales bacterium
GAGTATTCGCCTGCGCGATGTCACGTTGGTATGTACACCCAACGACGGGTCCGATGTGCAGCTCGATATCAACAACGCCGAAGCAAACAGTCCCGACTCCAACCGTTCCGACTCCACACCGGTGATCACCGGCACCCCGGCGAATGACCCAGGCCAGCCCAACCAGCCCGGTGAAGTGACCGACGAGACCATCCCGGTGACCATCACCAATACCGACCCTCCCCCGCCGACTACCAAGCCCGCTCCGCCGGTTTCGGTCACTGCCGCGACCAACCCTCCGACCAACCCGGTGCCTGCGAACGCGGTGCCCACGGAACCAGGCGAGGTGGCCCGACCGACACAGCCGTCCCGGGACACCCAGCCAACCACGGTTGAAGGCAACCAATCGCTGCCGCGAACCGGTTCCGGGTCGGGCCTGTTGGCGGTGTCGTCGTTGCTGATGTTGGCCTTCGGTGCGGTCACCATGCTGGCGTCGCGACGTCTCGCCCCGCGCGACTCCAAGCTCTCCCCGCGCTACCTCGCCTCGCTAGAAAAGGTCTTTACCACCGACCCGGATCGCCCGGAGTAAGCCGAAGTCGCCCAGCTCGAAGCATCCGGGCGCCAAAACCGGCCACCCGTTCGATCGCCCACTCAAACGAATCCACTCGGGTCCCAAGATCGTTGGGGCTCTCGAATGCCGATGGCCACCACGACTCTGGTGGCAGACTCCATGGGTGCCCGACGACTCCCCACTATCTGCTGAGGACACCCCCGGCTCCGGTGGGTCCGGCGATGCCGCAGCCAGCCTGGATTTTTCACCGATCACCTTTTTGAGCTGGAACCTGGCGCTGCTGGAGCGGCCAGCGTCGGCATCGATGTCGTGGACCCAGAGCCACACTGAAGCCGCTGTTCGCCAGTCGGTGTTGGAGCGTAAGCCCGACCTGGTGTTGTTCCAGGAGCTGCCGGGGTTGGTTCCTTTTGTGGAGACCCACGGCATGGCCCCGGCCAACCCGAAGAGCCACAGCGGGAACCTGGCCACCCTGTTGTCGCTCGAGTTGATGGCTACCAAACCCAAGACCAGCGTGGTCGGGAACTTCGCTCTGCTGGTGTCGTTTCCCAGCTGGGATCTCACCATCGCCAACGTTCACTTGGCGCCGGGGCGGGGCGGCGACGATGAGCGGCTGGTGCAGATAGCCAAGGTGGTCGAAGCGGCGCCCATGTCTCGCTTGGTGATCGCCGGTGATACCAACACCCGGCTGGAGGAGGCCGACGAGTTGACCTCGCTGGGGCTGGTTTCGGACAAGCCGCCCAAGCCCACCTGGGACAGCCGCCGCAACCGGTTCCGCAAAGATATGCCGGAGTTCACCGCCTACTTCACCCGGTGGTTCGCCGGCGGGTTGGTCTCGGTCGACCAGGTCACGGTGTGGGATGAGCCGGTCGAATTCGCCGGCGAGGCCCACCATCTGTCGGATCATTTTGCTCTGAGCGCCACGATCCAGCCCACGCCGGAGCCGAACCCTGACGGGTGATTCCGGGCCGTACTCTCGGATTTGGTTTCTCGGGATTGGATCGGCGTTGTTGCGGGTTAGGAGCGTCGATGGAGATTGAGAGCATCAACGCAGGCGCTTACGTCCTGGCCTTTGGTGGCGGAGTCATATCCTTTTTGTCGCCGTGTGTGCTGCCTATGGTGCCCGGCTATCTGTCGCTGGTGACCGGCACCGATATTCGAGCCCTTGACGATGAGCCTCGCTCGCGACGCTGGGCGGTGTTGCGGGACACGCTGTTGTTTATCTCCGGCTTCACCACCGTGTTTATACTTCTTGGTTTGTCAGCGACCACGGTCGGTAGCCTCTTTGCCGACAACCAGGCGATCCTGGTCCGGCTCTCTGGGGCTTTGGTTCTGGCCATGGGTCTGTTCCTGATCGGCTCGCTCTTTCTTCAGGCGCCATGGCTGTATCAGGAAAAGCGGTTTCATCCTTCTCCCAGTCGCTGGGGTCGGGCCGCACCCCCGATCGCCGGCGCCGCGTTCGGTTTCGGCTGGAGCCCGTGCATCGGACCGGTGCTTGCATCCATCACCGCCATCGCCGCCACGTCGGGCCGGTGGGCCGCCGGTGGCACGCTGATGGCCGCCTACTCGCTCGGCCTCGGTCTTCCCTTCCTCGCCGTGGGGTTGGCCTTCACCCGGGTGGGTTCGGCACTGGATATGGTCAAGAAGCACATGCCCAAGCTGGTTCTGGCTTCTGGCATCGTCTTGTCGATCTTTGGTGTGCTGCTGGTTTTTGACCGGCTGCAGTGGCTTTCGACGCAGTTGATCGATGGCCTGCAAGGCACGCCGTTCGAACCGCTGGTCGAGCTCGGCTAATACCTCAGCCTCATAGCGGTTAGCGGTACGTATTCGCCCTGCACTTTCCCTCACTCATCACCCGCCCCGAACCAGGCAGAACTACTTCAGGAGTCCCACATGGCCAAGAACAAAAAGAAGCAGAAGAGCGCCGGCTACCAGGCTCCGGCGCCCAAGGCCAAGAAGAAGACGCCGGTGAACGCGGCGTCGGAGTCCAAGGGTGGAGCCACGCCCAAGGCCAGCGCGCCCAAGGCCACAGCTGAACCCTCGGCAAAAGCGGCCAAGAAGACCGGCGCCGGCTACACCCCGCCGAAGGGCAAGGCCACCACGACCAGGTCCGAGGCCGCTGGCGGTGGGGCCAAGCTGTCGGGTTCAAAGCAGTGGATGCTGCTCGGCGGTATCGCCGTTCTGGTGATCGGCGGCCTGTTGTTCTTCTCCTTCCGCGATGCCATCTCGGGCGGCGGTAGCGGTGAGACGGCTCAGGAGGAGTGGGACCTTCCGGCCTATTTCGACTCCGATCCCGATGGCCGGGTGGCCCTGGCTGATTTCGAGGGCACCCCCACCGTGGTCAACTTCTGGGCCAGCTGGTGCACCACCTGCGATGCCGAGCTGCCCGACTTCACCGAGCTGGCCGATCGTCTTGAGGGCAAGGTCGACTTTGTCTTTGTTCACACCAGCGAAACCGAACGCGGCGGCGACATGGCCTCGCGCCACGACCTGGAGAACTACGAGGTGGCCAACGACATCAAGGGCACCCGCCGCAACGGCCTGTGGCGTGACCTCGGCGGCGGCCAGGGGCTACCGGGCACCGCTTTCTATGATCCCGACGGCAACGTGGTGCAGTTCACCCAATCGGCCTTCAACATCAACAGCCTGCAGCAGACCCTCCTGGCCCAGGGCCTGGTAACTCAGGAAGACCTCACCGCCTAACCCGGCCCGGCCGGTTCAGGTCACTGTGTGTGGTTGACGAACGACGCAACGGGTGATGCTGGAGTCGGTCGGTACCCTTTCGGAGTGGAGAACCCTCCTCATTTCCCGGGCGGAATCTTGGACCGACGGCATTTCCTAACCATGTTGGCTGCGGCCGGCTTGGCTGGCTGTTCGTCGGGCTCTTCGGTGAGCCTGCCTGGTCTCGGAGACGGCGATGGCGACGGATCCACCGACCAACCGCCTGAGGTCGAGGGCACGTCATCGACCCTGGGCGGCCAGGACGATCCCACCGGGCGGGTGCAGGATCTTGAGCCCCCAGCCGCCAACTTCGATCGGGACCCGTTCACTCTCGGTGTTGCTTCCGGCGACCCCAACGAATCATCGGTCATCCTTTGGACCCGTCTGGCTCCCGACCCGTTGCGGGGCGGCGGTGTGGGTGAAGAGCCGGTTGAGGTGCTGTGGGAGATGGCCTCCGATCGCGCCTTCACCACGCTGGTGGCCAACGGTTTGGCTACCGCCACTGCCGGGTTCGCCCACAGCCTCCATATCGATGTTGGCAACCTGGAGCCCAACACCGAGTTCTTCTACCGCTTTCGGGTCGGCACCTTTACCAGCCCGGTCGGCGCCACCCGCACCACGCCTGCGTCCCGGGCCGTGGTCAGCGAGCTGCGCCTGGCCGTGGCTTCGTGTCAGAACTGGCAGGCCGGCTTCTACAACGCCTATGCCCACATGGTCGAAGAGGATCTGCAGCTGATCATCTTTGTGGGCGACTACATCTATGAGAACGGCGACTCGGGCGATGAGGTGCGGCCCCACGGCAGCTCCGAGGCAACGGACTTGGCCGACTACCGCAACCGCTATGCCCTCTACCGCACCGATCCCCTACTCCAAGCGGCCCATGCCAAGTGCCCGTGGTTGGTCACCTGGGACGACCATGAGGTGGAGAACAACTATGCGGGCGACGCCGACGAGAACGGCAGTCGTATCGACCTGTTCCTGAACCGTCGGGCCGCGGCCTATCAGGCCTACTACGAGCACATGCCGCTGCGGTTGCCGCCCCCGGATCGGGCCGACTTCGATATCTTTCGTCAGGTGCAGTGGGGCTCGCTGGCCAAATTCCTGATGCTTGACACCCGCCAGTACCGCGACGATCAGGCCTGTCCCCCGCTGGCCAACCTGCCGGTCGCAGAGCAGTGCGCCGAGATGCTCGACGACACCCGGGCGCTGCTCGGTAGCGATCAGCTGCTGTGGATGACCGATGAGCTCAACCGCAGCCCGACCACCTGGAACGTGTTGGCTCAGCAGGTGATGATGGCGCCGGTGCAGATACCGGTGGCCGGCACCCGGGTGGTGAACCCGGACCAGTGGGACGGATATCCCGGCGCCCGGCGTCGGTTGATGAACATCTTGAACGAGTCGGGGGCCAAGAACCCGATCGTGTTCACCGGCGACATTCATCTGGCGGCGGTGGCCGACCTCACCTCCGATCCGGAGAACTCTTCATCGCCGGTGGTCGCCACCGAGTTTGTGTGCACCGGTCTGACCTCTCCATTCCCCCCGGTGCTGCGAGATGTCATATCGGGCACGATCACCCGGGCCCCAAACGTGCGCTACGCCGAGGCCGACCCCCGTGGCTACCTGTCGTGCACCATCACGCCAACCGAGTGGCGTACCGAGTTCCGTTTTGTGGCATCGGTGACCGAAGAAGGGGCGCCGTTGATCGACGGACCCACCTGGTCGGTCACCGCTGGGGTGCCTGGCGCGAACCAAGCGTGAAGGCCGGGTTGTAGCCTCAAGGTATGGGAGGCGCCACCGCGGCGTGGCTCGCGACCTTTGCGTCGGCCGCAGCCACCGTCTTTGCTTTGGGTGCCGCCCGAACCCGTCGGCGGGCGCCCGACATCTCGCTCCGGCTCGAGTTGGCCAGCCGCCTGCTGCTTACCGTTGCCGCGGCATCGGGCATGTGGGCCCTGATCCGGCTCGGCTTCGCCTTTCGGGATCAGGACTATTCGATTGAGTACGTCGCCAACTTTTCGCGGCGGGAAACCAGCGCCGCCTTTCGAGTGGCGGGCATCTGGGGCGGCATGGAGGGTTCGCTGCTGCTGTGGGCTTCGCTTAGTGCGGTGGGCGCGGCGTGGGCCACCTGGTTTATGCCGGGAGGTCTGGCCCATCGAGCGGTGCGTAATGCGGTGTGTGGGGCTGCGCTGACCGGGCTGTTCGCCACCGTCGTGTTTATCGTTAACCCCTTTGACCGGCTCGATATCCCGGCGGTGCGGGGCATCGGCCTGGTGCCGATCCTGGAACATCCGGCCATGCTGTATCACCCGCCGCTGCTTTACCTCGGCCTGGTGTTGTTGCTGGTGCCCTTCGCCGATGTGGTGGCCACTGCGGTGAACGGTCGCCTTACCCGTGACCGGGCGTTGGCCAGCGGGGCCGCCTCACAGGCCGCGTTTGCCGCGCCGAGACGATGGCTGATGGTGTCGTGGATCCTGTTGGTCATCGGCATGTCGACCGGGGCCAACTGGGCCTATGTGGAGTTGGGGTGGGGCGGCTACTGGGCCTGGGACCCGATCGAGAACACCGCCCTGCTGCCCTGGTTGGCGGCCACGGTGGCCCTGCACCTGGGTCGGGCCCCTCGGTCGTCACCGCGGGCCCTCCTCGGGGTGGTGATGTTGCCGTTCCTGCTGGCTTCGATGGGCACCCTGTTGACCCGGTCGGGCGTCACCGTCTCGGTGCATGCGTTCGGCGAAGCCACCGCCGTGGGGCGGGCTCTGCTCGTGCTGTTGATCGGAGCCCTGCTCTTGACCGGGTTGGCCCTCTACCGGCTTCCGGGGCGACCGATCGGACCGATTCGGCCAACCAACCCCGATGCCCCGGGTGCGGTGCTTGGCCGTCGCCGTGGTCTCTGGGTGTCGGTGGCGCTCTTTAGCGCCGCCACCTTTGCGGTAACTGCGGCGACAGTGTGGCCCTTGGTTGATGACGGTGCCGAGGGAGCAACCCGGGCCATCGACGGCACCTTCTTCAGTTCGATCCTCACCCCGCTCACCATCATCGGACTGTTGGCGGTATCGGTGGCCCCGGCGCTGACCGACCGGGTGTCCTGGTCCGAGGTGCCCCGCTACCTGTATGCACCGGCGCTGGGCGCGGTGGTCACCACGCTTGCGGCGACGGGGGTGGGCGGTTGGCCACTCATGCCGACCGGGCTGTTGATCGGGGCCGCTGGCGCCGCCGGGTACGGCACTCTGGGCGCGGCGTTTCGCAGCATCGGCGCGAGGCGTACCAACCCCACTCCCTTGGGCGTACATGCGATCCATCTCGGTTTCGCGTTCCTGATTGTTGCTGTAGCTGGATCCACCGCCACCGAGTCCACTTCGATCACCCTGGCCGAGGGCGAATCGGTTGAGGTGGGCGGCTACGACCTGACGCTGCGGGCGGTTGAGCTGCGGACCCAGGAACTCGAGCCGGCGGAGAGTGTGGTGGCCGTGGTCGATATCGTCCGCCAGGGCGGAGATGCCGGTGCCGGGGTTACCACCCTTGAGCCGAGGCGTGATGTGTATGTGGCTCGCGAGGTGGTGCTTCCGGAGAACGCTCTTCGTTCCGCGCCCCGCGATGACATCCAAATCGCCCTGCGCCGAGCCGACGACAACCAGGCGCTACTCGATATCAGCGTCCGGCCCCTCGCCTGGTGGCTGTGGTGGTCATCCGGCCTGATGGTGCTCGGCGGCGCCGCCACCCTGATAAGAGCTCTACGCCGCCGCTAACCGAAATGTCGGCACTAGACGCGCAATATCAGCGCTAGCGGCCGACGTTTCGGGAACCAGACCAACCAAAACCGAAATGTCGGCACTAGACACGCAATATCAGCGCTGGCCGCCGACATTTCGGGAGGGCGGAGATGGTCCGGGGCTAGCTCGGTGGTGGTGGACTGCCGGTCGGCGGAGCCTGTGGTGGTGGCTGGTTGGGTTGCGCCGTTGGGGGTGGAGGTCGGTTGGGTGAGTCGGCAGTGCCACGGCCCTGTTGTGGCGGCGGGGGCTGGGACGATGATCTGCCTTGGGGTGGCGGGGGTTGGGTGAATCGGGGCGCCTGGGGTGGCGGCGGCGCCGGTCGTTGACCACCCTGACCCTGCTGGGGCGTGTTGTAGGTGGGGGGTTGGGCCCATTGCGGGCCGCTCCACTGACCGGGTTGCGCCGGGTTCCAGTTGGCTGGTTGGCGACCGAAATCGGGGCCACCGGCTTGTCGGCCCGGTGGTGGGGTGCGCACCCAGCCGGGCTCCATGCGGCGGGCCGCCGCCTTTCGTTCCTTGCGTTCAGCCCGAGAGTCCTTGGCCACTTCGCGCCAGCTCTTGTCTTCGCTGCCAGAGGGTTTCACCAGCGCCAGGCGGCTCAGCATGGCCGACAGTAGCCAGGCCAGGATGGCAAAGGCCAGGAACCACGGAGCCAGCTGCCAGGCGCGTGAGCCGCGGGGTAGGTCAGCGGCATCGAAGGACTGGGCCGCTTCGATCTCACCCCGGCCGCCACCGGCTTCGGAGATGGAGTTGAGGAGTTCGCGGTCGGATCGGCCGGGCTGGTATTCGATCGAGTACGACTGGCTGGCCAGCGACGACGCTCCAGCGATCACATTGCCCTCAACGTCGGTCACGGTCACCCCGGCGGCGTAGCTGCCAGGCACACCGGCGTCGCTGACCCCTTCGAAGGTGGAGCCGTCGACCCGGTCGAGAATCACTTCGGTGGTGACGCCATCGGGGCCGGTGACCCGGGCCGTGGCCGTCGACCCGGCCGGGAAGCTGTCTTCGCCCTCGATGGCGATGGCGACCTTGCCGTCGGCGGCGCGGGCGTCAACCACGGCACCTTCGCTCACTGGGAAGGTGTCCTTCACCAGAGTCGACCAGAAGTTCACAAAGCCGTCCCAGCGGGACCAGTTGTCGCTCCAGCGGGCGGTGGCGTCGCTGGTCCATGCGGTGGAGCGGCCGAGGCCCACCTGCCAGGAAGCCAGCAACGGGTCACGCTCTTCGCCGATTCGCATGGAGGTGGTGGCCTCGTCCTTGGCCGTGGTGGCGATGAAGCCGGTGAGGGTCGGCGCTTCGTCAAGGTCGCGGACCGGAGCGGCAATCGAGGTTATCTCGGGGAGGAAGTCTCCCTCGTTGATGAAGTTTCGGGACGCTACGAAGGTTTCCTGCACGATGATTTCGGGCACCGCTTCGAGGTCGCGGCCCGGGTAGAAGCGGCCACCGCCGGCGGCGGCGATCTCTTCGAGGTCGTCGGGCACCCCTTCACCGGTGCCGACCACCGAGACGGTGATGCCTTCGGCGAACAGCGACGCCGCTTGTTCGGCCACGCCGTCCATGGCGAAGGGTTCGGTGAAGCCGTCGGTGAACAACACGATGTGTTTGATCGATGCGTCGCTGGCCCGCAGCGCTTCGGCCGACTTGGTCAGCGACTCCCGCAGCTGGGTTCCGCCGGCGGGTCGAAGCGAGGTGAGGCCGCGGTCGACCAGGTCGTCGGAGGGGTTCTGTTGGAGGTCGATCACCCAGCGGGCCCGGTCGTCGAAAGCCAGCACGCCGATCTCGTCGCTGTCGGCCATCACTTCGATGGCTCGACGGGCCGCCGCTCGGGAGATGTCGGTTTTGTTGACGCCACCATCCAGCATGTTCTCGCCGAGAAGGCCGTTGTTGTCTTCGGCGCAGTGGCAGGCGCCCATCGATTCACTGGTGTCGATAGCCAGCACCTGAGCCACGCTCTTGCGACGTTGCGGATCGGTCACCTCACTGATCACCGGCAGCAGCTCTTCGAGTTCGGTATCGAGGTAGCCGCCGGGCCCAAACGATCGTGGCCCACCGGTCGTGACCAGGCCCTTGCCCAGGTCGCGGGTGGCGGTGGTGAGGTTCTCGACTGCGGTCGGCGAGAGCAGGCGGGCATCGACGTCAACCAACACCGTGGTGGCGTAGGTGGCCAATTCGTCGAGGGGCGGGATTTCACCCGGGCCGATGGTGTCGACCACTACCCCGGCGGCGCTGAGGGCGTTGGCGAGCACCTCGCCGTCGCCGGTGATGCCTTCCACCAGCAGGACGCGGGCCGAGTCGGCCTGTTGCACCGCGGTGAAGGCAGTGTTGTTTTCTTCCACCCCGTCACCGTTAATATCCACTTCGACCTGGTAACGAGCCAGCCCGGTTTCGTCGGCGGTGTCGGTGAACACCACCTCGTTTCGACCGGCATCAAGGTCGACGCTGATGCGTTCCAGCACTTCGCCTTCGCGCCGGAGGGTGACGGTGGCCGGGCCGACGGCGTTGGAGTCGATGGCGGCCACGATCTCGACTTCTTCGCCTTCACGAGCCCGGTCGGGGGCGTTGACCGACGACACTGCGGCGTCGATCGAGTCGCCAGCGTTGATGGTGTGGACATCCACCTGAATCCCGCGGGCGGCCAGGCTCTTGGCTTCGGTGGCGGCATCGCCCTTGGTGGGGCGACCGTCAGAGACCAGCACCACCCGGCGGCGGCTGTTGGCCGGCATTACTGCGCCGGCCAGCCGGAGGGCCCCAGCCAGGTCGGTCTGGGTGGCATCGACCACCACGCGGGGGCGACCGAGTTCGTCGGTACCGAGCGGCAGCTCCACCCGGGCGTCGTTGCCGAAGACCACCACCGCACTCGACGCGCTGCCGGGCCGGGTGTCGATTGCTTGGCGCACAAAGTCGGCCGCGGCCTCACGACCGGTCGGGCCCAGCGAGTCGGAGGCATCAAGCAGGAAGACGGTGGCAACGTCGTCGGCGGGCCGGCTGATCGGCACACCGATCAACGCCAGAACCAGGAGCCCAGCGGCCAGGATTCGGCCCGCCGCGGCCGTCTTGCGTTGCCATTGGGGCACGCCGACCTGCCGGCGAGACACCAGGAACTCGGCCACGAGAATGGCTAGGAGACCGAGGATGAACCAGGGGCGGATCGAACGTTCGGCGTCGGGGCGCAGGGCAACGGCGCCGGGTGGCGGTGGGGGCGCAGTGAGGGTTTCGGCCGGACCCACGGCCGACTCGGCCGGGTCGGGGTTCACCGCGATCAGGCCAACCAGTTCCTCGTTATCTTCAATACGCCAGTAGCCGGGACGATCAGCAACAGGCGCCAGGCTGGAGATGGAGACTTCGGTCCGGACCTCGCCGGGGCCAACCACCGAAACGCCGGGACCGCCTCGGACCGGAAGCCGTTCACCGACCCGGAGCTGGGCCGACGGGTCGAACTCGCCGGTGAGTTGGTCGAGGAAGCGGCCCCCGAGCCGGGGGAAGGCCACCTGCAGACCGAGGTTGGAGTCTTCAAGTGCGAAGCCGAGGTAGATATAGGGGTGGCCAGCCACGCTGCCCCGCACCAGCAGCGGCGTGTCTTCCGAGGCCAGGAGAACGCCGTTCGGGGGTGCGGTGATGATCTGGGACTGGGCGATGGCCACTTCGCTGAAGTCGAGGTCGACCAGCAGTGGATCTTCGCCCCGCACCAGGGTGAGGACCGGCAGCTCGGCCTCACCGGTCACGACCACGTCGTCACCCAATCCGCCGACGGGCGAGATGGCCAGGACGGGAGCGCCCGGATCCTCTGGGATCGGCACCCGGTCATAGATAGCCAGATCGAAACCCTCGGCCGGCTCGGAGAACTGGGCCCGTTCGATCTCAACCTCTTCCATCTTGGAGAAGAGGGCGGTGAGGAACGGGTTCTCGGGACCGATGTGTTTGATGCGGACCGGCTCGCGGCGCGGCGCCAGAGCGAAGGCCCGGTTGTCGACCGCGATCAGGTCTTCACCGTCGAGAAAGGCGGTCACCCGTTCGCCGGTGGGCAGGGCCACTTCTTCTTCGACGATCTCGCCCGGGTCGAGGTTGAGTTCGATGGTTTCGATGGTGACGCCGTCGACGTCGACCCGAAGGTCCTGCGACACGCGGGCTCCACCAGTGTTCTGCACTACGGCGAGGGCCCGGGTGCCTTCTTCATCACTTTCGACCGTGAGCCGTACGATGGCCCGGTTGGTGGCCTGGTCGCCGATGGATTCGTAGCGGGTGCCGGGGGGAAGCAGCGCTTCTTCTTCGGGGGTGAGCCCGCCGTCGGACAACAGCACGTAGCCGGTGTCACCGTCGCGGTCGGCCAGTGCTTCGGCCAGGCCAAAGGCGGAGGCGAAGTCGGCGCGGGCGGCAATGGTTTCGATCGGCTTCAGGGCGTCGCTGAACAGCGACTTGTCGCTGCTTGCGGTGAGGGCGATCTGGGGGTCCTGGTCAGCGACCACGATCGAGGCCCGACCCCCGGGCGGAAGCTGGTCCCGGAGCTTGCGGGCTTCGCGCTTGGCGTCTTCGAGTCGGTCCGGGGAGCCGTCGACCGCGGCCATCGAACCGGAGGCGTCGACGATAAAGACGGTGTGACGGGCCAGCGGTGATGGACTCCGCAATACCGGGTGAGCCACCACCAGGGTGAAGAGGAGCACCGCCAGCAGTTGGAGGAACAACAACAGGTTGGGCTTGAGTTTCTGCCACGGGGTGGCGGCAGCCACCGGCTCTTCCATCGACTCCCACAGGTAGGTGGAGGCCACGGGGGTCGCTTCGCGGCGGGGCCGGAGGATGTGGAGGAGGATGATTGGGATGGCGAGGCTCAACAGCCAGAGGCCGGCCGGGTTCAGGAAGCCCATCAGCGCACCACCCCGGCGCGGCGCCAACCGCCGAGAAGTGCCTCTTCGAGGTCTTCGTCGGTGAAGGAGCGGACGTAGCCGGCCCCACCCTGGCGACAGGCCACCGCTACCTTGTCGGCCCAGCGGTGGGCCAGATCGGCGTAGGTCTTGATGGTTTGCGGGTTGAGGCTGACCGCTACCCGCCGGCCGCTTTCGCTGTCGATCAGGTCGAGATCACCTTCGAGGTCGGGGTCGAGATCGCCACGGTCGAGCAGATGCAACACCACCAAGTCGGACCGCGTGGTGGTGAGGCGACGCAGTCCTTCTTCCCACTCCCCGGTAAGCAGATCGGAGATCAACACCGTGACCCCGGGCCGGGTGGTGCGCGAAAGCAGGTGGGCCGCGGCGTCGATGAACGGCGTGGGTCCGGACGCTTCTTCGATCGTTTGCAGGTGGGCAAACATCGGTGCCGCAGCGCCGCGACCAACAAAGCGGGGGCCGGGCCGTTCGACCGGGAAGGTGTGAACCCGGACCGCGTCGCGCCGAACCAGAGCCACGAAGCCCATACCGGCGGCCAGTTCCTGGGCCCGCCGCAACTTGTCGCCGCTCATCGACGCGGAGGTGTCGATAAGCAGCCGGATCTCGAGATCGTCCTCGGCCTCAAACAGCTTGAGCAGCACCACGTCGAGTCGGGCCAGCATGTGGTAGTCGATCCGGCGGTAGTCATCACCCGGGTGGTATTCGCGGTAGTCGGCGAAGTCGAGCGACGTGCCGTGGCGCTTGGATCGGTGCTCGCCGGAAAAGACTCCAGCCAACCGTTGGCGCGTCGACAACTGGAGACGTTCAAGTCGTCCCAGCAGTCGTGCGTCAAGCAACGGTTCGGTCACGGGGCGCCCCGCATGCCAACCGAGGGTTCGCCGATCCGGTCGAGGATGGCGTGGACTAAGTCGTCGGCGGTGACGTCATCGGCGGGAGCTTCGTATCCGAGCACCAGGCGGTGCCGCAGCGCCGCAGGGGCAACGGCACGAACATCTCCGGCCGACACGTTGGGTCGCCCGGCCCGCAGCGCCGTGGCCTTGGCCGCCAACACGATGGCCTGGGCGGCGCGGGGTGAGGCACCGAAGCGCACGTAGCGTCGGATCGGAGCCGGGGCCGATTCCTGGTCGGGATGGGTGGCCACCACCAGATCGACGGCGTGGCGCACCACGTCGGCGGGTGTTGGCACCTGCTGGGTGAGGGCGATCATGGCCGACAGGGTGGGCCCGTCGGTCACCTTGTTCACCGGCACCGAAACGCCGGCGGTGGTGCGGTTGACGATCTCGTGCAGTTCCTCGGCCGGGGGGAACTCCACCAGCGCTTTGAGCAGGAAACGGTCGAGCTGAGCTTCGGGAAGCGGGTAGGTGCCTTCCATCTCAAGCGGGTTTTGGGTGGCCATCACCAGGAACGGGCGAGGCAGCGGGCGGGTTGCTCCGGCCACCGTCACCGAGCGCTCCTGCATGGCTTCCAGTAGCGCCGACTGGGTCTTGGGCGTAGCTCGGTTCACCTCGTCGGCCAGGACCAGGCTGGCGAACACCGGACCCTCTTTGTATTCGAACACCCGGCGGCCGGTCTCGTCCTCTTCGAGCACCTGCGTACCAACGATGTCGGCGGGCATCAGGTCGGGGGTGAACTGAACCCGGCTGAAGTCGAGATCAACCACGTCGGAGAGGGTCTTGAGCAGCTGGGTCTTGCCGAGCCCCGGTACACCTTCCAGCAGCACATGCCCTTCGCAGAGTAGAGCCAGGATGACGGTGCGTACCAGCGGCTTCTGACCGACGATGACCTTGCCGATCTCGTCTTCGATGGCCTGGGCGATGGTGGCGTATTCCTCCGGGCTGACCGCGTAGGCCGCCGGCGTGGCATAGGCCGAGTTCTCATCGAATCCGGGATCTGCCACTTCGGTATGGTCGCTCATGGTTGTCTTTTCTCTTGTACTGGTTGTGCTTACGAAAGGTGCTTTGGGATTGCTGCACCGGGTGGCTTCAGTAGTGGTTGCGGGGCCGCTCAGTTGCCCTGCAGAGTGTCGAAATAGTCTTTGATCTGTTCCCGCTCGCTCGGAGGGATGCCCGGTCGGTCGAGGGCATCGGTCGCTTCGTCGAGGTAGCTGGGTAGTGCATCGCGCAGCGGTACCCGACTCTCACCGTCGGCGGTTTCGGTGTCGCTTCGGCCCACGGTTTCGGTGCGACCGTCGCCCCCTTCAGCCGAGACGTTGACGTCTTCGAAGCCGTTGGCGCCTTCCTGGAGCCGGGGGTCAAAGATCGGCGGGTTGGGGAGATCAAGACCGCTGGTGTCGGTGCCACCGGTTGGAGTTCCGGGACCGGAACGACCACTCGGGTTGTCACCGGAGGGAAGACGGCCGTTGGTATCGCCCTGACCTTGTCCCTGCCCCTGGCCTCCGCCCTGGCCCTGGCCTTGGCCTTCACCCTGGCCCTGGCCCTGGCCCTGGCCCTGGCCCTCGCCCTGCCCCTGGCCTTCGCCCTGGCCTTCACCTTCGCCCTGGCCTTCACCTTCGCCTTCGCCCTGGCCCTCGCCCTGGCCTTCGCCCTGGCCCTCGCCTTCACCCTGGCCCTGACCTTCACCCTGGCCTTCACCTTCGCCCTGACCTTGGCCCTCGCCTTGGCCTTGGCCCTCTTGACCGCCCTGCTCGCCACTTTGCTGACCCTGCTCACCACCCTGTTGGCCGCCTTGCTCACCGCCCTGTTGACCCTGCTCACCACCCTGTTGGCCGCCCTGTTGACCCTGCTCGCCGCCCTGCTGACCCTGCTCGCCGCCTTGCTGGCCCTGCTCGCCGCCTTGCTCACCGCCTTGCTGACCCTGCTCACCGCCCTGCTGACCCTGCTCACCGGCTTGTTCGCCCCCACCCTGCTGGCCTTCGCCGGCGGCGCGTTCTTCCGGAGTTGGTCCTTCTTCGAGTTCGCGGGCCTGGCGATCGAGAGCGTCGGCCGTTTCCTGGGTCGATTCGTCGTTGGCTACTTCTTCTTCAGCCTGACGCTGAGCCTCGGCCGCCCGATCGAGCGCCTCCTCAGCAGCGGCGTCGTCGCCAGCTTCGATGGCATCGGCCGCTTCCTGCAGCGCTTCGGCCAACTCGGGATTGCCTTCGGTCTGGGTCGCAGCCAGATCGTTGAGTCGGTCGGCCAGGGCCTGGCGCTCTTCCGCTGAGGCACCGGAGATCGAATCCCCGGCATCGGTCAGCTGAGCGGCTGCTGAGCCGCCACCGGTTCCGGGCAGCGGATCCTGTTGAACGCTGCGCTCGAGCCCTTTCGAAGCCGCCTTCTTCGACAACGAATCGCCGGAGACTTCCGAACGCAGATCCTCGGCCTTGTCCTTGATGGTCTCAATGCCTTCGGGCAGATCGTCAGCCCGGCTCACCTCTTCGGCCAGGGCGTCGAGTTCGTCGGCGAGTTCTTTGTCGCGCTCGGTCGCCAGCGGGTCCTCGCGGAGTTCTTCGGCGATCTCGCGCAGTTCCTCGGCCCGCTCTTCAAGCAGTTCCGCTTCGGCCTGTTGTTCGGCTCGAACCTGGTCCTGGGGGTTGTTCATCAGCGCCAATGCGACGGCGCCGGCCCCGAGGGCACCGGCCATCAGCCAACGTCGCGAGCCGAGCGGCAGCGGAACTGCGGCACTGGCTTTTGCGTCCTGGGCCAGGCTTGAGGCCCGGTCATGGATTCGGGCTTGGAACGGTCCCTCGTCAGGTTCCACCTCTAGCGCCGCGGTAAAGGCATCGTCGGTGTCGAGCCCGCGGTCGGTGGCTCGGGCTGCCGCCTTCCAGGAGACCGGTCGAACGAAGGTTGCGAGGATCACTCCCAGCACCGCTGCTGCTCCAACTCCGAAGGCCACGGGTTCGGGCCAAGCCCACGGGCGAAGGAAGCCGATCGCCACCAGAATCAGCGCCAAGCCAGCGGCGAAGGGCCATGTGAGTTGAGCCGTGGCCAAACCCCAGGCCATCCGTAGACGACGGCGCACTGCGGCCAGCAGCCGCTTGGCCCCACCGGTTGGTTTCACCATGGCCGTCGCTTTGGAGTTCTTCAGTGGCCTTGCGCCTTTACGTGTGAACATGCCCCGGCGTTGTTTGCCCTTTGGAAGAAGAAGTTGGAAGGAGAACGTTTACTGCGGAAATAACTGGGAAAACCCAGAGACAAAGGCGAGATCTGGACCGTATGGCGACGTTGGCTGTTCAGCTTCGATCAAAGCCAGTATTCCACCCCATACGGCGGCCCATGTCTCATCCCGTCAGCCCAGTACGGACTGTTGCCTCTCACTCAACCAATCGGCCGCGAAAAGTGGGCGAAAAGAGGCCTGACACCGAAACTTTGTCCTATTTCGGCCCTGGTAGCGGTCTCAACCGGCGAAATCAGCGATCATGACCCATGGCATCTGACGCTCAACCCTCCCCCGTTGGCCTGCTGGAAGGTATCTCCACCACCCGCGCCATCCGTCGAATCCGACCCGAGCCGATCCCGGAGGCCGATCTGGCCCAGATTCTTTTTGGCGCCACCCGGGCCCCGACCGGTTCGAACCGGCAGGGCTTCCGGTTTGTGGTGTTGCGCGATGGCCCGAACGCGGTCAAAGCCAAGGCGCTGATCGGCGAGGCCTGTCGCTCGATGTGGGCCGACAAGCGTTCCATCGACGGGTACGACTCCGGGTCGGGGACCGCTGACGATTCGCCCAAGGCCCGCCAGGCCCGGGTGATGGATCGTTTTGTCGACACCTTCGAACAGATCCCGGTGGTGGTGTTGGCCTGTCTGATCCGCCACCGCGATCCTCACCCCTCGGAAGGGGCTTCGATCTTCCCCGCCTGTCAAAACCTGCTGCTGTCAGCCCGCGCCCTCGGCTACGGCGGAGTGTTTATCAACTTCCACATGATGGTCGAAGACGAGCTGCGGGCCTTGCTTGGTATCCCGGACAACGTGGCCATTTCGGGCTGCATCCCGCTCGGTGAGCCCGAGGGAAACCACGGTCCGGTCCGCCGACGCCCGGTAACGGAATTGGTCTTCGACGACGCGTGGGACTCCCCCGCGCCCTGGGCCACCGAGCCCGACGGCACCCGCCACACCGGAAAGTTCAGCTAACGGAGCCGGTTGGCTGGAAGAACCCGCTCTAAACCCTCAGCGGTTACTGGAGCAGGTAGGTCGCCAGGCTGGCGTTGATGGGACTCAGCACGCCATCTTCATCGATGTCCACCAGGCCCGCTGTGGTAACCGCCTCCAAGTCCGGGGCCAACTTCGATTCACCACCACCGAATGCCTGGCGGTCTCCCAACCGTCGCCGAAGCGCATCGTGGGTCGCCGGTTCGTCACAAATCGCCAGAAGGTAGCGCCTGGTGCTCGGAGACAGGTCCTGGACCGCGTCCCGCAGATGCTCGAGGTGAGTTGCCGGAGCTTCGTAAATCTCGAGATCGTCGACCAGGCGGTGCTGCCAGCGAAAGAACCCGGGAGCAACGGCGGATTCGAAGCCGAACAGCAGCGGCGCCGGCGACCATTGGGTGCTTGCCACAGCTCCCACGACCGCTCTGGTTTGTTCGTCGAGCGGATCAAGGCGGATGTGCAGATAACCCGGGGTGAGCTGCCCGCCTGGCGCTCTTGTACCGAGAACATTCAGTGCGTCGATGACCGATTGTTCCTGGTCCTCAAGCACCAGAGACGTCTCGCGCAGCGTCGCATCACCGGGGCGTACCGCCAGCCACGAGTCCACGGTCTCGGTGATGGAGCGCCGGACGAAGTCAACAACGCCCTCACCAGCGGTCCGAACATGGCGGTGCCAGGTATCCGGCACAATACCGATCCATTGCTCCGCCACCGGCCGCGAACCAAGACCGGATGCCAGCAGCGGGAGGGTCGGTACCTTTACGTCGGCGACCCGTGCCTCGAGCGCGTCGCTCCAGGCACTTCGTGGATCACCATCGATTCCACCGTCCACAGCTGCTACCTAGCCTCTACGTCAGTGATGTCAGCCGCGCTTCCGCTGGATCGCGTGACCGACCAGCTCGAGGAGTGCCTGGTGAACCGAAACCTGGTCGCGAGCATCGACCGGTACAACGGGAATCGCGGGGTCGATAGCGAGTGCTTCGCGAACGGTGTCGATGTCGTGATGGAGGGTGCCGTCAAACTTGTTCACGGCAACGATGTACGGCAGCTGGCGCGACTCGAAGAAGTCGAGAGCCGAGAAACAGTCATCGAGTCTGCGGGTGTCGACCATGGTGACGGCGCCGATGGCTCCCTTCGTGAGCTCGTCCCACATGAACCAGAAGCGATCCTGGCCGGGCGTACCAAAGAGGAACAACATCGTGTTCTTCAGGGTGATACGACCAAAGTCCATGGCCACGGTGGTGTGGGTCTTGGTGGTGACATCTCCTGCGTTGTCAATGCCGGCCGCGACCGAGGTCATGGGGGCCTCGGTACGGAGCGGGGTGATCTCCGAGCTCGATTCGACGAAGGTGGTCTTGCCAGCGGCAAACCCACCGGCGACCACAATCTTGAGCGGCCGCGTTGTCGCGCTGGCGGTGAAGTTGGTTTGTGCTTGTTCAGGCGATTGTGAAATTGCTGAGGTCATTGAATACCTGCTCCAGTGTTTGAAGATCGGGTCCTTCGTCGTTGTCAATGCCGGCCTGCATCGTGAGTGCTCCCATCTCGAGCAAGTCGCTCACCAGCACCCTTGCGATGCCGAGGTGCACACCGAGGTGAGCCGACAGCTCGGCAATCGACAACGGAGACGAGCAGCGCTTGAAGATGTCGAGTTGGTCAGCGGAGAGATCTGACCACGCCGTTCCCTTGACCGCGGTCAAGAGAGTGTCGAGGGGCAGATCGATCGTCGGCCGAGTTCTGCCCTTAACGATGGCGAACTGACGAGCGAAGCGCGGGCGTTCTTCTGTCACGACCGTGGAAGTGCGTCCTGCAGCTCCATAATGAGCTGCGGTGTCAGTACGGAACCGGCGCGTTTGGCCAATTGGGTCATCTCGTATCCGGCTACGCCGATGTCACAGGTGTCGTCGGCGAGCACTGCCAGCGATGACCCGTCGCTGATGGCCAGGAACAGCATGTAGCCGCCGTCGAGTTCCACCACGATCTGGTTGACGTTGCCTCCGCCGAAGCAGCGGGCTGCGCCGTCGGTCAAGCTGGTAAGCCCCGACGCTACCGCCGCCAACTGGTCGGCGGCGGCTCGTCCGAGGTCATCCGACATAGCCATCAACAGTCCATCAGCGGAGACGACGGCTGCATCGACCACGCCACCGACCCGTTCAACAAAGTCGCTGACGAGAAAGTTGACGTTCTGGGCGTCGCTTGAAAGAGCTGCGGTGGTCATTGGTTCTCCTCATTCGTGGGTTCTTCTTCGCGGCCGCGTTGGGTGCCCGACGCCAAACCGCTCATCATCTTCTTGCGACGCTCAGCGGCATCGCCGGACTTCTTCTTCGACTTTCCGTCGCCGAGTCGGCGATAAACGCCGCTATCGGCCTCCTCGGCTTTCAGGTCGCCAACCAGAGCCGCGCCTGGTGTTCGGCGCTTCAGGCCACCCACGGTGTCGCTCTTGGTTTCAGCTGCGGCGAGGGCCGAAGTCGGGGCCCCGATAGTGGCTGGTGACGGGGCTTCGACGCCAGCCGGAGCCGCCTCGGTCGAAGCAGTCTTTTCCTTACCCGTTTCGGCTACTGCCCCGGTGACGCCTGCGGCAACAAGCGCTGGTTCGGAGCCGGTCGGCACCTTGGGACGAGCACCGCCCGACGGGTCCTCAGCTGGGGCGTCAGTCACCTCGGATTTAGAATCATCAGGTCTAGAATCGTCAGATTTGGGATCGTCGCCGGGCTTGGTCTCATCGGAACTGCGAGCCGCAGCGGTCGGCACCTCATCGACGTTTTCGGCC
>CALAML010000170.1 GCA_937925845.1 uncultured Acidimicrobiales bacterium
GTCATGGCCGCCGCCAGAACGGATCACATCAGCACCGGTCGTGCCAACAATCACGTCGTCGCCGGGGGTGCCTTGGGTTACTTGGCCAGCAAGGGCGAAGATGGTGCCTGGCTGGCTGTTGCAATGCTGGGCTTGTGCCCCCGCTGGCCTGGTTCCAGTTCGTGGTGTGAGCGTCAGCATCGACGCCACCAGAAACACAGAGATAAGGACCGAAATACCCCGCCGTATATTCATGGGGGGGGCAACCTAGTCAACAGTCAACCCCGAACGCAACTCAAACCAACCAGCGTTCGTACAACGTCCGATGTCGGCCGGGAGACTCGCTGGGAGTGAGCCCAGCAGTCGGCCACGGAGTAACAACAGCCGACCGGAACCAGAGACTTCGACGAACAAGGCTAAGCGCCGGTTTAAGGCCACCGACCGCATGACCAAACCGAAGCCGGGGTTCAAGTAGGACCCTCAGCCCTATTGATTGTGCGCGCTGAGGGACTTGAACCCTGACTTGAGGGAGCTCCCCGGTCCCCTGGCTAATGGTTCACCCAGAGCAGGAGCAGGATAATGTCATACAGAATAGGATGGACGTATGACGATGATGAGTTTCAGAATCGAGGAGGAAGAAGCGGCGCGAGTCCAACAGTGGGCCGACGCCCTATCAATGGACAAGTCCGAGCTCCTCCGCGAAGCCGTCCACCAACATCTCGTCCGGCTCGCCGCCGCCAACGAGGCCTCCATTTGGGATGACATACCGCTGACCGAGTCGGAGTCCTCCCTATCCGAAATCGCCGACTGGGGCCCCGCCGAAGACTGGTCGGACTGGGCCTGATGAAGCGAGGCGAGATTTGGTTTGCCGCCACACCCGGAGGCGACAGACCCGTCCTGGTACTCACCCGCGACCCAGTCGCTGACCGCATCGGCTCCGTCGTTGTGGCCGCCCTGACGCGAACGGTTCGAGGACTCGTCTCCGAGCTTGAACTCACACCCGACAACGACGGCGTTCCCAGCGACTGCGTGGTCAACTTCGACAACGTCCACACGCTCCCGAGAACAGTATTCCGACGCAAGATCGCGACCCTCGGCCCACCACGAATGGCCCAAGCGTGTCGACGACTCCGAGACGCCACCGGCTGCTGACCCAGCACGAAACCCGAAATACGAATGGACGCTGAGGGACTTGAACCCTCCACCGAGCGAGTGGCTAGGCGTCGGTGTTGTCTTCAGTCGACTCGCCGTCGGCGGCTTCGGCCGATTCCTCCGCGGCTTCCGAATCAGCATCTTCTGCCTCGGCTTCGGCGTCGGCGTCGGCTGGAGCCTCTTCCGCGGTAGCGGCATCGGCTTCGTCGGCCTCTGCGCTCGCCTCGCCGGTCTCGGCTGATTCCTCCGCTTCCTGCGATCCGGCATCGTCTGAGGCGTCGGCGTCGGCGGCCTCGCTCGACTCATCGGACTCGGATGCCTCGGCGGCCTCTTCGCTGGCTTCACCGGACTCTTCGCTGGCTTCGGCTGACTCGTCGCCCTCGGACTCGTCGGACTCTTCGGTGACGGCTTGCCACTGCTCGGCGGTCATGGCCTCTCCCCCGTCGGCGGGCTGCCAGAGCTGTTCACCGGTCTCGGGATCGACGATCCACTCACCTTCGGCCCAATCGCCGGCGGCGTAGGCTTCCTCTTCGGCCAACTGGGTTTCGCTCTTGATATCGACCGTCCACCCGGTGAGGCGCGATGCCAAGCGGGCGTTCTGGCCCTCCTTGCCGATGGCCAACGACAGCTGGTAATCGGGCACGATCACGGTGGCCACACCGGTGGCCTCGGTAAGGCGCACCTCCTTGACCTTCGCCGGCTGCAAGGCCTTCATCACAAACTCCTCCTGATGATCGGAGAAGGGCACGATGTCGATCTTTTCGCCCCGGAGCTCGTTCACGACCATGCGCACCCGGGCGCCACGGGCCCCAACACAGGCACCAACAGCATCCACATGGGTGTCGTTGGAGAACACGGCGATCTTGGTGCGGTGACCCGGCTCACGGGCACAGGCCCGAATCTCCACAATGCCGTCGGCGATCTCTGGCACCTCAAGCTCGAACAGTCGCTTGATCAGACCGGGATGGGTGCGGGACACCACAATCTGGGGGCCCTTGGCCGTGTTACGAACCTCAACGATGTAGGCCTTGAGCCGGGTGTTGGGCTCGGGCCGCTCAAAGGGGACCTGTTCGGCCTGAGGCAGCAGCGCCTCGACCCGACCGAGGTCGAGCAGGGTGTAGCGGGCGTCGTTCTGCTGAATGATGCCGGTGACGATGTCGCCCTCGCGGCCCGCGTACTCCTCGTACTTCATCTCGCGTTCGACTTCGCGAATGCCCTGCATCATGACCTGCTTGGCCGTCTGTGCCGCGATACGACCAAAGTCGTCGGGGGTGACGTCGAACTCCTCGCCCACCGGGTCGCCCTCTTCGTCGAGCTCCTGGGCGAAGACGCGAATGTCAAAGCTCTCGGGGTCGATGGTGACCCAGGAGTACTCCTCGGCGTCGGGCAGGCGCTTGTAGGCCGACTCAAGTGCATTGGCGAGGAGGCCAAAAAGGCGATCAACGGTGATGCCCTTATCGGCGGCCAGCGCGTTGAGGGCCTCCATCATGTCGGTGTTGCTCATGATCCAACTGCTCCCGTCTTTTCTGACGTTTGGGCGGAATTCTCGGCTTCGGGACTTTTCGCTTCGGCGCTCGCGTCATCGTTGGCGTCGCGGTCGGAACCGGACTCCTGACGCTGCGAGCGCTTCTCCTGCTTCTTCTTTTTCTTCTTGGCCGCCTTCACCGCTTCGGGGCTGCCCGGCTTCGGCGCCGGCCCCCACTCAAAGACGGTGCGGGCCTTGGCTACATCGGCGATCGGGATCCGGATCGTGTCGATCTCGGCGATCTCTTCGGACGGGGAAGAAGGAGCATCGCCACCATCTTCATCATCACCAGAGTCGACAGCCAGCGGTTCGTCGAGGTCAACAACGATCTCGTCGCCATCGACTTCAACCAGCTCTCCCTCGAAGCGGCGCTGACCGTGGACCTCGACCGAGGTTTTCACCTTGATCTGTTCACCGATGGCCCGGGTGAAATGATCCGCGGTGCGCAGCGGGCGCTCCAAACCGGGGCTCGACACCTCAAGGGTGTACTGGCCCGGAAGCGGCTCGTGTTCGTCCATGGCCCGCGATATGGCACGGGTAACCCGAGCCAACGCTTCGGTGCCGATGCCATCAGGTGCCTGATCGACGGTGATCCGCAGGGTTGCCCCCTTGTGCTCCACATCGACCACTTCGACCATCTCATCGTCGGCAAGAGGAACCACGATGGACCGAACAGTTTCTTCGATCGACATGATGCTCCTCTCACGGTGGGTCGGGTACTAGTGATGTTGTCGGCCTGACACGAAGAACGGCGCGGGCAAAATGCCCACGCCGCAACGTCAAGACGATTTGGCTGAAAGCCGAGTATAGCGACCGCGGGCCGTTATTTGCCTCTGATGCGGTCGATGATCACTTCGGCGTTGTTGGCATCGTCGCCCTGAGCTTCAAGCAGGGCCTGGCGATCCTTCTCCGCCTCCCGGGCCGCCTTCTTACGATCCACCCGGGCCAGAGCGGCATCAACACCGTGTTCGGTGATGAACTCGGCCCACTCCACCAGCTGACTCACCATCTCGTCCTCGGGGACCACGGCGGCGTTTTCACCCTTGATAAAGAGATGGCCGCGCTTGTTGCCGGCAGCAATCCCAATGTCGGCGTCACGGGCCTCGCCGGGACCGTTCACGACACAACCCATCACCGCCACCTGCAACGGCAGCTCGCGATCGCCGAACGCTTCCTGGGCCTCGGCGGCCACCTTTATGACATCAACCTCGGCCCGGCCACAGCTCGGACAAGCGATGAGATCAACGCCCTTGCGCTCCCGAAGACCCATGGCTTCGAGCAGCTGACGCCCAGCCCTCGCCTCCTCGATCGGATCGGCGGTAAGCGAGTAGCGGATGGTGTCGCCGATGCCCTCGGCCAACAAGGTGGCGATGCCGGCGGTGGCCTTCAGGAGCCCCGCAGGCGGCGGACCGGCTTCGGTCACCCCCAAATGCAGCGGATGATCGGTGACATCGGCGAGCTGGCGATATGCCTCGATCATCAACGGCACGCTCGATGCCTTCACCGAAATCTTGACCAGATCAAACCCGACCTCTTCGAAATAGGCGAGCTCCGACAGGGCCGACTCGACCATGGCCTCAGGAGTGACCTTGCCGCCGTGCTTCTCATACAGCTCGGGGTCGAGGGAGCCGCCGTTGACGCCGATGCGGATGGGCACGTTGCGGTCCCGGCACTCCTCGGCGACGGCCTTGATATGTTCGGGCTTACGAATGTTGCCGGGGTTCAACCGCAAACAGGCCACGCCGGCCTCGAGAGCCTCAAGGGCCCGCTTGTAGTTGTTGTGGATGTCGGCGACGATCGGAATCGGCGACCGGGGCACGATCTGGGCCAAACCCTCGGCAGCCTCGGTGGTGTTCGAGGTGCAGCGCACGATGTCGCAACCGGCCGCAGCCAGCGAGTAGATCTGGGCCAGCGTGCCATCGACATCGGCGGTCTTGGTGATGGTCATCGACTGCACCGAAATCGGCGCGCCACCACCTACCGGGACGGCCTTGGGGCCCTCCCCCACCACGATCTGGCGGGTGTCGCGACGGGGATACCGGTTGACGCCAAGTTCCATAACTTCATCGTAGTGGCGCCCACTCACCAACCGGATGCCGCAGGGGGTGCGTCACCCGGGGAGGGCCAGGTCACTCAGTCGTCGACCAGCTCCACCGGCCGGCTCGGAACATCCGGGCGGGGCCGCTTGAACACAACGGTGAAGTTCCAGTTGCCGTTGTCACTGATCCCGCACACCTCCCACCCCTGGGTGCCAAACGTGTTGAGCATCTCGGCGCGCTTTGTGCCCTTGAACTGCGGAAGTTCCTCGACCTTGTAGTCCCACTGCACAGTGCGTTCATCCATACCGCAGTTTCTCAGAACCAGGGGGACCGGGGCGGCCAGCGCGGCGGAACGACAAAATGTCAGGACGCGGTTGGCCCTCTCCCTAGTGCGGGCTACCCGGTCAGGGGGTTACGGATGTCCAGATAGATGGTCGACAGGCCGAGGCCCACCAGTAGGAACACCACCACATAGGTGAGCGGCAACAGCTTGGACACATCGGCGAAATAGCGCTCAGGTCCGCCGTGGATGGCCTCACGAATCCGCTCGTAGACGGCGATCACCACGTGGCCGCCATCAAAGGGCAGCGTGGGCAGCAGGTTAAACACGCCGATGAAGATGTTCAGCAGAATCATCAAGAAGACGAGGTCCCGCCAACCCATGTCCTTGCCGATCTGGACGATGCCCACGATCGAGGTGGGCCGCAGGTTCTCATCGGCCCCCTCCACCGCGGGAGATGCCGAGGAACGCGGCGGCGGCTCCGGATCGTCGGCCTCGCCGACCAGGGCCACCAGGTTGGTGACCCCACTAGGCGACAACAACTGACCCAGGAACCCGACCGACTGCGCCGTACCGGCCCAGAAGGTGCCGGGCGTTTCGATCACTGCGGCCGGCACCGAACGGGTCTCGCGCTCACGCAGCGCCGGGGCCACACCGAACAACCCCCGACTGGGATCGTCCTCGTTCACGCCGATGGTCACCGTCTCGGAGAACTCTTCGCCGTTGCGCTCGGCCACGATGTCGACGGCCTCGCCCGGCCGAGTCGAGACGTAGGCCATGACGTCGTTCCAGTCGTAGGCCGACTGGCCATCGAGGCTGAGCAAGACATCGCCCTCAACAAAGCCAGCCTGGTCGGCGGCAGAACCCTCAACAACGAAGCCGATCTGGCGGGGCAGGACCTCACTGAACAGCGACACCCCACCCGGCGTCCCGACCATGGCCAGGTACACCGCGATCAGAATCAGCGCCTGAAGAAAGTGCATGGCCGAGCCGGCCACGGCCACCGCCAACCGCCGCGGGAAGCTGGCCTGACGATAGGAGCGGGCCTCATCGGCGGGATGAACCTCCTCGAGGTTCGACATGCCGATGATCTTCACAAAGGCACCAGCCGGAATCGGCTTCACCCCGTACTCGGTTTCGCCGGGCTTGAACGACCACATCGTAGGGCCGAAGCCGATAAAGAAGCGGGTCGCTTTCATTCCGCCCCAACGGGCGGCCAGGAAGTGGCCCAGCTCATGCAGGAAAATGGTGCCCAACAGGGCGCCGATGATCCAAAACGCACTAAAGCCGATCCAGAAGCCGAGGGCGATGGCCCCCACCAACAAAGCGATCAGACCGATCGGGTTGGGGCGCGGTTCCGGATCCTGAGGCCACTCGTAGGCGGGCTCGGCCGGTGTCGCTTCCGCGGCCTGGGCGGAAACATCGGTGCCGGACGGGTCGGGAGCGTCGCCGGGACGCGGTTCGACTGCAGTCATCGTTTGATGCTCGTCATCGGCCTCATTGTGTACCTATCGGCAGAAAAAGTCACCGCGAGAGCAGCGATTTACGCAGTTCGTTGCCACTATGTCGCCGCCAGCAGTTCTTGAGCCCGGACCCGCGCCGCGGCGTCGGTGGCGAGGACGGCATCGAGGCTGTCGGCTTTGGTGCCGTCCCAGGCCTCGAGGGCTTCTGTGAGTAACTCGCCGATACCAAGCCAGCGGATTTGGCCGGCCAGGAAGGCCTCCACCACCACCTCGTTGGCCGCGTTTAACCAGGCCGGAGCGGTCTCGCCGAGGCGACCGGCTTCGAAGGCCAGGCCCAAACAACGAAATGCCTCGGTGTCGGGGGTTTCGAAATCGAGGCTCTTCAGCTCGGTCCAATCGATCTTTCCGTAGCCACCCTCGGCCCGATCGGGGTAGGCCAACGCATAAGCGATCGGCAGCCGCATGTCGGGCAGCGACAGCTGAGCCATGGTGGCGCCATCGGTGAACTCGACCATCGAGTGGATGATCGACTGGGGATGCACGACCACCTCGATGCGGTCGTAGTCGACCCCAAACAGTTCGTGGGCCTCGATTACTTCCAGGCCCTTGTTCATCAGGGTCGAGGAATCGATGGTGATCTTGGGCCCCATCGACCAGGTGGGATGAGCTAGGGCATCGTCCACCGTGACCTCGGCCAGGTCGGCGGCGGTGCGGCCCCGAAACGGACCACCGCTGGCAGTCAGCAGAATCCTCGACACCCGATCGGGCACGTCGGCCCGGGTGTAGACGTCGTTGGAACGCAGACACATATGCACCGCGCAGTGCTCGCTGTCGACCGGTATCAACTCGGCCCCGGCGGTATCGCGCACCTTTGCCACCACTGGTCCAGCGGCGATCAACGACTCCTTGTTGGCCAGAGCCAACCGTGAACCGGCCCGCAGGGCGGCCATGGTCACCGGTAGCCCGGCGAAACCAACCACACCGTTGACTACAACATCAGCGCCGTCACACGAGTCGGCCAGCGCGTCGGCACCGGCCAGTACTTCGGCGTCGACGGTCAGCAGCTCCCGGAGCTCGCCGACCTTGCTCTCATCGCTGATGGCCACCACCTTGGGCCGCACCTGATTGGCCTGCTCGGCCAACGCCGCCACCGACGAACCAGCGGCAAGGGCCACCACCTCGTAGCGGTCGGGCTCGGCGGCTACGACATCAAGGGTCTGGGTACCGATCGAACCGGTAGAGCCAGCCAGGGCAACACGAGTAGTACTCACCGGCCCATGCTCTCATACCGGCCCGAACGAGGCGGGAGCCCGAGGAGCTAGCTGGCGACCTGCTGGAAGAGATCGAGGGCGACGGCCAGGTAGTAGGTGGCGGGCAGCACAAAGAGCATGGCGTCGAACCGATCAAGGAAGCCGCCGTGACCGGGCAGGAACTCCGACATGTCCTTGATGCCAAGATCCCGCTTGATCAGCGACTCCGACAGATCCCCGAGAGCCGCAGCCACCGGCACCACCAGACCAAGCGCCAGAGCATGCACGAGGTTGCCGCCACCAAACACGCCAAGGTTGAAAATGCCAACGGCAATCACCGCAGTCACCATCGAGACCACGGCGCCACCGATCAGCCCCTCCCACGTCTTGTTCGGGCTCGCCGCACTCAGCGGGGTACGGCCGGCGGTGCGGCCGATGGCGTAGCCGCCCACGTCGTAGGCAATGGTGAGCAGGATGGCCGACAACAACGTGGAAATACCGAGCGTTTCGTCGGCGATCCGAACGCCGAAGGAGCCAAGCCCGCCGATGTAAAAGATGCCGAGCAGGGTGACGCCCAGGTTGCGCACCGGGCGGTCCTTGGTGACCCCAAAGAGATACCAGGCCAGCCCAGCCAACACGCTCAGGTACAGCACCACCGGATAGGCCTCGGCGCCCTTCCAGTAGACGCCGGCGGGCAGAGCCACTACCGCCATCAGTCCCAGCAGCGTCGCCGGGGCAAAACCGGCACGCAGCACCGCGTTAAAGAACTCGACGGCACACACCGCCAGGATGGCGATGATCAGCACCGCGGTGAACGGGCCGCCGAGAAACAGCGCCAAGCCACCGAGGGCGGCCAGACCCAAACCGACCGCAGCCGCCACTCCAATGTTTCGACCGGCGCCAGCGGGGCGGGGATCAACAGGCTCTTCGGTGGTCGGAGTAGTCATTTCAGCTCTCAGTGGGCGGCGCTGGCTTCGAGCGATGTCGGGGTCGGGCCGTTCCTCATCAAAGCCAAAAAAGGCGTCGGCGTCACGTTCGAACTCGCCGTCACCAGCCAAGATGGCGATCCCATCAGGGTCATCGTCGACATAAGCCTCGTCGGCATAGCCCTCGTCGGGAGCGGGGCGGGCAAAGCCAGCAGCCTCGACACCGGTCAGGTCGACGTCGACCTCGGCACGCACTGTTTCTTCTAACCCTGTGTCTTCATAGCCGGCGCTGTCGATCAGCTTGGGCTGGTCGGCCTCCACGGCATCGAGGGCAGCTTCGTCGACATCGGGCGCAGTGCCATCGGCCAGCAGCGACGACCAGGCTTCAAGGTCGTCATCGGAAGCCCCCCGAGTTCCGGACACAGGGGGGGTTTTTGAACCAGAACCTTCAGACACGGTGATCCCCGTTCGTTGTTCCAGGGTGGGTTGTACGGAAATTTCAGTGGCGTCGGTCGCCCGCCGACTGCTGTAGCCGGAGCTTCGGGGTGGAGGCTCGTCGGCTCGGATGACCGGCACCGGACCCAGGCGGCTGGGATCGCGCACCTCGGGACGGTTCACGCGAATCACGGGCCGGGCCGGGTCGCCATCGGCGGCGGAAGGCCGCATGGGTCGGGCCGGATCACCCAGGATCCGGATTCCTTCGGTTTCAGGCTCAGCGGCCTCTTCATCTGGAGTCCGCTTCGACTCAGTCACCCCTGATCACCTCGAAAAGGATCGCTACGGACAGACGTCTGGGCGAATGCTATGCCACCGACCGCGGCTTACTTGGGACTCCGTACCAGCGACAACCCCTATCCGCCCACTCGGCGACCTGCACCGACTACCGAGCGCGAGATCCGTCGCTGTGGGGCGCATGCGACGCTATACCTCGAGCAGCTCTTCCTCTTTGGCCTTGCGAGCGGTCTCCACCTCGGCTTCACCGGCCTGGGTCAGACCATCAAGATCCTTCTCGGCCCGCTCCAGTTCGTCCTCAGACAGGTCCTTCGCCTTTTGGGAGCTCTCGAGCTCCTTGCGGATATCGCGGCGGACGTTGCGCATGGCGACCTTGCCGTCCTCGGCCATCGAGTTGACGAGGCGAACGAGATCCTTGCGACGCTCCTCGGTCAGCGGCGGAAAAATGAGCCGCACACTTCGACCATCGTTCGAGGGGCTCAACCCAAGGTC
Source organism: uncultured Acidimicrobiales bacterium (assembly GCA_937925845.1). Classification (GTDB taxonomy): domain Bacteria; phylum Actinomycetota; class Acidimicrobiia; order Acidimicrobiales; family CALAML01; genus CALAML01. The sequence continues at coordinate 9,839 of CALAML010000170.1, forward strand.
GGACAGCTGAATCGACCGCTCGATCGCGGGCAGGTTGGCGGCATCGTGAGGCGTGATCAGCAGCTGGCGGGACTCCGGAACCGAGATCGTGGCCAACTCGACCAGGCGCATCGCCGAGCCGTAGGCCTCAACGTTGAGCCGTTCGACCAGCTGCGGCGTCGCTCGCCCGGTGCGCACCGAAGCAAACTCGGTGCGGGCATGCGATACCGCTTTTTCGATGCGCTCCTCGGCGTCGAGCAGCGCCAGTTCAACGATTTCGTTGTCGGCCATGGCGGCAGCATACTCGGTTTAGTTTCGGTGTCCGGACCGCTGGCCCCGACCCCGACGTTGCGCCGAGAATCGACCAGCTACTTGGCTGGCCCCGCCTGCACGAGGGTGCCAACGCGTTCGCCCTCGACGATCTTGCGGAAGTTGCCTTCACCAAGCAGATCAAACACCACGATCGGAAGATCATTGTCCATCGCCAGCGAAATGGCGGTGGAATCCATCACCTTCAAACCCTGGTTCAACACGTCGAGGAAGGCGACATCGCTGAGCAGTTCGGCATCCGGGTTGGTCTTGGGATCGGCGGTGTAGACGCCCTGCACCCCCGAGTGGGTGCCCTTGAGAATGACGTCGGCCTCGATCTCAACCGCCCTCAACGCCGCAGTGGTGTCGGTGGTGAAGAAGGGTCCACCATTACCGCCAGCAAAGATGACGATACGGCCCTTCTCCAAATGGCGGATGGCCCGCCGCCGGATGTAGGGCTCGGCCACCTGGGCCATATGGATGGCGCTCTGCACCCGGGTGGGCTGATCGAGCTGTTCCAACACGTCCTGGAGCGCCAAGGCGTTCATCACCGTGCCGAGCATGCCCATGTAGTCGGCCTGGGCGCGGTCCATACCGGCGCCGGCGCCGGTGAGGCCCCGCCAGATGTTGCCGCCACCAACAACGATGGCGACATCAACCTCGGGATAGTCGGCCCGAACCGACACGATCTGCTCCGCAATCTTGCGAATGATGGCCCCATCGATGTTGCTTTCCGGGCTGGCGAAGGCCTCGCCAGAAAGCTTCAAGAGGACCCGGGAGAATGCAGGAGTGCCGGTTGTGGTCATTGGTCAGCCGCCGATGTTGGCGAGGACGAAGCGGACCACCTCGCCGGAACCGAGCTTGTCCTTGACCTTTTCCTTCTCGCCCATCCAGCCCTGATCGGGCAGCACCCGATCGCCGAACCAGGCGCTGATGCGACCCTCGACGATCTTGTCCCACGCCTGTTCGGGCTTGCCCTCGGCCTTGGTGATTTCAAGCAGGGCGGCCCGCTCGGCCTCAACCTCATCGGCTGGAATCTCGTCGCGGCTCATAGCGCTGGGCTTGGCGAAGGCGATGTGCAGGGCCAGCTCGTGAGCCAACTCCTCGTCGATGCCCTTGGCTTCGACGATCACGCCGGTGGTGCCACGCCCATCCTGGGTGTGCTGGTAGGTGTCGAGCACGTTGCCGTCTCCGGCCACGATCTGGGCGACCGTGCCAAGCTCGATGTTTTCCTTCTTCGAAATCTTGAGGTTGTCGAGCTCGTCGGCGAACCCGTCGACCGCACCCTCACCGTTTTCGAGCACGGCCTGGGCCATGCGGGCCAGCAGGTCGACAAAGTCGTCGGACTTGGCCGAGAAGTCGGTCTCGCTCTTGATCTGCACCATGGCCGCAGTGTTGCCGTCGCGGAGTACAGCGACGGCACCGTCGGCGTTCTCACGATCGCCACGCTCAGCAGCCTTGCCGAGACCCTTCTCCCGCAACCACTGGGTTGCCGCTTCGGCGTCACCGTCGTTTTCGGTGAGGGCCTTCTTGCAATCCATCATCCCGGCGCCCGTTGCCTCGCGCAGGGCCTTTACATCTTTGGCACCAAATTCTGCCATTGGTTAGCTGTTCTCCTCGGGCGTGCTTTCGGGGTTGGTTTCGGCTTCCGGCGCCTCGGCGGCGGGAGCTTCCGGAGCCGCAGCTTCCGGAGTGGGTGCGGCATCGGCGGCGGGTGCCGGCGGAGCCTCTTGCGCAGCAGGAGCCGCTGGGGCCTCGGCCGGGGCTTCGGCAGCAGGAGCTTCGGCGGCGGGTGCGGCTTCAGCCGGAGCGGCGGCGTCGGCGGCCGGTTCAGCGTCGACGGCTGGCGGCGGCGGGATGGCGGCGGCGGTGGCGGCCATGCGGGCTTCGCGCTCGGCGGCTTCGGCAGCGGCAGCGGCGCGGGCGTCGGCCTGGGCCTTGGCCACGGCGGCTTCTTCTTCGGCGGTGCGCTCGCGGGCCTTG
>CALAML010000171.1 GCA_937925845.1 uncultured Acidimicrobiales bacterium
CAACGGAGAGTGCCTCGAACCAAGCGAGGTGATTCCCCAAGACCCCGACCACCATCACGTGGGTAGCGGCGAAGCGATGACCAGCCTTGAGCTTCCGGCCGGAGAGCACGACCTGTGTGTGCAGATGGGAGACGGGTTCCACGTAGCGGTATCGATCACCGACACCGTGAAAGTGGTTGTTGAAGAAGGTTGACCTAGCCGAACCGTGCACCGACGCCACATGGTGCAGCTCTAACCTGAGCCCTATGACCGAGAGGGCCGAAAGCACAAACACTGCGGGGATCGCCGGGCTGGATCCGATCTGGCGGGTGGTGTTCGACCAGGCCTGGCTGAGTTGGCAGCAGAAGAACTTTGGTATCGGCGCCGCGCTGGTCGACCCCGCCGACGGCTCGATCGTATCGGTTGGTCGGAATCGGGTGCTCCAGGAGGAACCCGAACTTCGCACGCTGTCGGGCAACATGACCGCCCATGCCGAGATGAACGCCTTTGCCTCGCTCGACCGATGGAACGCCGAGGGCCTGCACCTCTACACCACGTTGGAACCGTGCCTGATGTGTATCGGCACCGCCATGCAGCTGAAGGTGGCTCATGTCCACGCCGCCCAGCGCGACGAGTTCTTCCACGGGATGGACGCCATCTGGGCCCAGCATGAGGTAACCGCCAGTCGCTACCCAACCCAGAGTGATCCGCTGCCCGGTCGTCTCGGTCAGCTGGCCCGTCTGTTGCCGCTCACCTACAACCTGAGACATTTTCCCAACATGAGTGCGGCGGCCAAGGCCAAACATCACCGCCCTCAGCTCACCGAGCTGGCCCAAAGAATCGTCGACGCCGAGTTCAACAATGATGAGCTTGGAAACCTCCGGGACCTACCGAACGTTGATGCGGCCCTCGTATCGCTGTGGGATCTCTTGCCCGAAGAAGATGAGGTCGGCCCAGCCTGACCTACCCCGGTTCTGGCTGCATTCAGACCAGCTTAGGCATGCGCTGGTGCAGCCAGAACGCGGTCGCCAGACAAAACCAGCGCCACCAAGACCGAGTAGTGCGACTGACCCGACCACCATCGCTGAATGAGGTTCGCGGTATCCGACGCTAGGGCGACGCGCTAAACCCGACGATTCGCCCAGCCGTGGCGCGGGGCCAGCGGCTACGATAACGACGTAATGGGACTGCCGAGGGAAGTGGCAGGCACCGGGGCGCTTTGGGCTGTGTTGTTTTGTGATGCGGCCTCAACTTCGGTGTCGGCTTGCGCGAGCTTTGAGGCACTTGCGGCTCTGGCGCGCCAAAACGGCGCCACCCATATCGAACAGCGGGGCCAGGGTTTGCTGGCGCTGCTCCCGCAGCCGAATTCGGCTCTTCGTTGTGCCCATGACGTCCGAGAGGTCTCGGCTCACCTCGGATTCGGCGTGAGCTTTGGCGAGGTCTACGAGACCGAGGGTGAACTGTTCGGTTCGGTTGTGGTCGAAGCGGCCCGACTGCACCAGACGGCCGAGCCGGGTCAGATCCTGGTAGCCGATTTGGCCGCCGACCTCGCCGGAACCACGGCCGACGGCACTGCCCAATCGATCGGCCTTGTCGCCCTCAAGGGTTTTGATGAACCGGTAGCGGTATCGGAATCGCTGGCAGTCCCGCCCACCAGCCGCTCAGACAACGCAGCCACCAACACGGACGACACTGACGACGGCGGCACCAAAGCCCCGTGGCGACCTCGCCTCGATGTCGACATGGTGAACTCCACCGGGCTATTGGCCGAGGTTGGCGACGTGGAGGCGGCTCGGGTTCAGGCTCGCTACCAGGCTGCGGTCGAAGAGTGTGCTCGTATCCACAGCGGTGAGGTGGTGCTTCGACATGGCGATGGCTTCGTCGTCACCTTCGCCACCGCATCCGCGGCCTGTGAGGCCGGCCTCCGCCTGGTGCGAGCGGTAGCCGAGGGCAACCTCGCCCTCGGCGCCACGCCATTCGAGATTCGGGTGGGCATCAGCTGCACCAACAGCACCGACAGCAACGCCAACAGTCAGGCCGAGTTGGTCGACCGATCCGAGCCCGGGCGGGTGATCGCCGACCGACTTACCGCCACACTCAGCCGAGACCGTGGCATCGCCTTCCTGGAGGCCGGAGACCAGACCTTCTATGTCGGCCTAGCCAACAAGGCCAACACCAACCCCTCCGACAACACACGCTCACAAAAGCTGGACGGTCTGGACAGCTTTGTGTTGCCACTGCCTCATGCGTTGTCGGCGAGCGTTACCGATCCGCTGGTTGGTCGGGCCAGCCAGGTCAACGCCTTGACCGACGCTTACCGCCAAGCCGCGCTGGGCGAGTTGGTGGTGGCCGAGGTTGCCGGTGTTCCCGGCATGGGCAAGACCGCGGTGGTGGCCGCCGCTACCCAGGCAGTGGCGACCGAGGGTGCGATGGTGCTCTTCGGGGCCTGTGACCCAGAACTCGACGTGCCCTTTGGCCCGGTTCGCGATGCCCTGGCCCAAGCTGCGGAACACGCACCGGATTTGGCCGACCAGATCGCGGCCGCCTTCGGCGCCAACCAGGAAGCTTCGTTGGCCCACGACCAGCAGCCGGTCGACGAGCGCGAACGGGTCTTTAATCGGGTGGCCGCGGTGGTCGAGGAGCTGGCCCGGCGCCGGCCGCTGGTTCTGGTGATCGACGATGTGCACTGGCTCACCACCTCAACCGCCCTGGTGGTTCGCCACCTGGCCTCGGTGCTGCGCCGCAGCCGGCTGCTGATCATCGCTACCTTTCGGCCCGCCGAGATCAGCCAGGGTCATCCGGTCCGCCACCTCAAGGCCGATCTTGGTGACCTGGGCATCGAGGCTGTGGCGGTCAACCCGTCGCCACTGGATCCATTGGCAGTTGCCGAACTTGTCGCCAGCGCGTTTAACGCCCCGCTCAGCGAAGATGCGTTGGCTCTCGCCGACCGGCTCAGCGCCGATACCGGCGGTGCTCCCTTCTTCATCGGGGAGGTGGTTCGGGAGATGACCACGAGCGGCCTTCTCATGGTTGAGAACGGCCGGGTCGAGGTTGGCGGCGGTGGCGAGGTTGATGCGCTGCCGATCCCGGCGACCGTTCGGGGCGCCATCGACGGTCGCCTGAGTCGTCTCGACACTTCGGTACATGACACGCTGTCGATGGCCGCGTGCGTCGGCCCCACCTTCTCGCTCGATGTGCTGGCTCGGGCTTTCGACCGACCGTTCACCGAGATCGTCGATGCGGTAGAGGCTGCGGCTCGAATTGCTCTGGTGCGCGAGGGTGAGCAGGCCCGCACCTACACCTTCGCCCACGCTTTGGTCCGGTCGACCCTGCTCTTCGATGCCACCGCCACCCGCATCGCGTCGCGGCATGAGGCCATCGCTCGATCCTTTGAATCGATGCCCGGCGACCACCTTGATGAGCTGGCCCGGCATTGGCTCGAGGCGGCCGGACCGGAGGCTGAGACCAAAGCGGTCGAGTATCTCCTGGCCGCGGCCCAGCGGGACGCCGATGCCTTGGCGTGGGAGGCCGCGGCAGGCCGTTACCAAAGTGTGCTCGATCGCCTCGACCACCTAACAACCCTTGGCGACGCCACTCGAGCCGAAGCCTGGCTCGGTTTGGGGTGGGCCCGGCGGGCCGCGGGCGACGGCGACTTTCTCGACACCATGATCGAGGCCGGACGTCAGGCCCGGCGGGCCGAGCGACCCGACCTGCTGGCCCGGGCCGCGATCGGCGGCATGAAGCCGGGCACCTGGTTTAACAACGCCAACGAAACCAACGACCTGATCGTCGGTTTCTGCGAAGACGCCCTGGGTGGCCTGCACGATGACGATCCGCTGCGGGTCGAGGTGTTGTCGATTCTGGCCACCAGCCTGGCCTTTGAGGATGCGGGTGTTCGGCGTCAGCAGTTGGTTGATGAAGCGGTGGATTTGGCTCGCCGGTTGGGCGATCCCCACCTGGTCGCCTCTGCCCTGGTGGCTGAGCATTTGGCGATGTGGAGTCCGGCCACGCTGCCTCGACGGCGCGAGATAGCCGATGAACTGGGTCGGATCGCTCGGCGGCGGGATCTCATCGATCTCGAGTTTTTGGCCCGCTTCTTCCATACCTCGATCCTGCTCGAGACCTGCGAGGTCGATGCCGCCAAGGCCGAGATGAAAAACCTGGCGCCGCTGATCGAGCGCACCGGCAACTTCTGGTTCCGTTTTCTGGTGGAGCGGATGCGGATCGGTTTGGCCATCGCTCAGGATGAACCCGGCACCGCAGCCATGGCCGACGCCCTCTTTACCGAGGCCGGTGAAACCCAGGCCGACGCCGCTGGCACCTGGGCTGCGCAACACGGGGGCATCGCCATCCACGAGCGGCGCTTCGGTGACATGGTCGGTTCCCTGGAGAAGGCGGCCGCGGGCCGCCTCGGTCAGGGGATCTGGAGTTACGCCCTGGTCAACGCCTTCCTGGACCGTGGCGGGCCGGGCGATCGTGAGGCTGCCAACAAGTTGGCCGATGCATTGGTGGAGCCGAATGTGGACTTCATGTGGCTGGTCACCATGCAGATGCTGGCCGAAGCCGGGCATGGTCTCGAACGTGAGGACCTGTGCCGCAAAGCACTGGATGCCCTGCTCCCCTACCGGGGCCGGCTCGGGGTGATCGCATCGGGCACGTTGACCTATGCCTTGGTGTCGACCTCGATCGGCCAGGCCGCCATCGGGGTCGGTGACCTTCGACTTGCCGCCGAGTGCTTGGAGGAAGCCGTGGGCCAGGCCCAGGCCATGGGTTCGCCGTTCTTTGAACAGCGCAGTCGCGAGCTGCTCCAACAGGCGACCAGCGGTCGAGTCGCCCAAACGTGAGCAGCACTGCTCCCGAAAAACCGGCTGAACCACGAGTCGAACAGCCGAAGGTGATCCAGGAGCTGGTGGCCGCTGTCGCCCTGGCCCTCTCGGCCGCTGGGGTTTCGATTTCGTTGGCCACCTTGATCTTTTCTGGCCCTCTCTCCGATGGCCTCCCCCGCGCCTCAAGCGCCTTCGTGTTGGGTGCCGCCGTGGTCACCCTGGTGGTCGGCCAGCGAACACGGGTGTTCCCGGTGGCCAGCATCGTCCAGGACGGTCCGGCGGTGGTGATGGTTGCCGTCGCGGCAACGGTGGCGAGTCGCTCGGGCGCCGGGGCGGTGGAGATTCTGATCCTGTGTGGGCTGGCGAGTTTGCTGGCCGGGTTGGGGATGCTGCTGGTGGCCCGCCTTGGTCTTGGCACCCTGGTGCGGTATCTGCCGGTGACGGTGGTGAGCGGGTTCATCGCCGGCACGGGCTGGTTGCTGTTTAAGGGCGGCATCGACGTGATGGTCGGCGACACCGTCGGGTTGGGCGATGTGGGCGGCCTGTTCACCGCCGACATGGCCCGGTTCTGGGTGCCGGGGGTCGCCTTGGGTATCGGCATCGTGGCCATCGGGAAGTCGGCCGGCCTACCGCCGTTGGCCGGTAGTGCACTGGTGGTGATCGCTACCGCCGCCTTCTATGCGATCGGCCTGGCGAGCTCGTCGTTGACTGATCTCGAGAACGGAGGCTGGCTGATCGGACCCTTCTCGTCGGGGGCATCGCTGCAGCCGATCACGCCGGGCGAGGTCGCCGACGCCGATTGGGGCGCCATCCTTTCGCAACCACTCGGCCTGGTCAGCGTGGTGATGGTGGCGTTGGTGGCTGTGCTGTTGAACGTCACCGGGCTGGAGCACATCACCGGCTCTCGGGTCACGATGGAACGGGAGCTCACCTCGGTTGGTGCAGCCAATGTCGGCCTCTCGTTGATGGGCTCGATGGTTGGCTACCACGCCTTGGGCGACACGGTGCTGGCCCGGCGCCTCGGGGCCACCAGCCGACTGGCCTCGGTGTTCACCGCGGCGATCCTGGCTGCGCTCGCCATCCTGGGCACCCAACTGATCGGCTTTGTGCCCCGCTTTGTGGTGGGTGGGTTCCTGGTGACCGTCGGCCTGGGTTTGTTGTTGGACTGGTTCTCCGAGCTCGTCACCGCCGACACCACGTTTCGGCTGCTGAGCCTCACCATCGTGGTCACCATGGCCGCGATCGGGATCCTGGAAGGCATCGGGCTGGGGCTGGTGATCGCTTGTGTGCTCTTTGTAGTTCGCTACAGCCGGGTTGATCCCATCCGGAGAACATCGAATGGCTATCGGGCCCGGAGTCGGGTGGAGCGCACCTCGGCCGAGATGGACGCGTTGCGCGAAGTGGCCGAAAGCTTGTTGGTGCTGGAGCTGCACGGCTTTCTCTTCTTTGGTTCGCTGGCTCGTCTCGACGACAGGCTGCGAGCGGAGATGGAGTCGCCCGATCCACCGGTGGCCATCGTCTTGGACCTTTCCCGGGTGACCGGGCTCGACCGATCGGGCCACATGGTGCTGAGCCGTTCGGCACGCGAGGCCGAAGCGGTTGGCGCCACGTTGTACGTGTGTGGCGCCTCGGCCAGCATCGTTGACAGCCTGACTCGATCCGGTGAGGAGCACGCTGGCACCGGGTTGATCGTGCAGGAGGGCAGCCTCGATCTGTTGCTGGAATCGATCGAAGAGCAGGTGCTCAATGGCCACCATCGGGTCACTGCGGAGGCTTCGCTGCCCGACCGGATGTCGGCCGAACTCCTCGACGCCTTCGATTCAGTCAACATCGCACCCGGCCAGGTACTGATCGAACAGGACACCGACGGCGACGAGTTGTTTGTGGTGATGTCGGGGCGGCTCTCGGTGGAACATCTTGACAACGGTGAGCGCACCCGGCTCCGCACGGTTGGTCCCGGAACCGCGTTGGGAGAAACGGCTCTGCTCGGCGGACATCGGCGATCAGCCGAGGTAGTGGCGATCGAGACCAGCCGGGTCCTGCGTCTTCACCTGGACACCTACGAACAGCTCCGTCGGAACCAACCGCTGGTAGCCCTGGAGTTGATCGAGCACCTCTTGGCCCAACAGGCGGTGGCGCTCCGCCGTTCAACCGACCTGGTGCACTGGGTAGAGGGCTAGATCCACCGTTCTGTCTGCATCCAACGGGGTCGAGCCGGCGCGAGTGCAGCCGGCATGGCTCAAGCTGCCGCAGAACTCGCAATATCTCGCTGAAGACCAAGCCTCGGCAGAACGTTCAGAATTTTCTTCGGAAACGTGTAGCGGGTTTCGGCCGTTCAACCGTTATTGGGTGATGGTGTGTACAGCACAAAGTTTGATGGGACAGCGATAATGGCTCCGGTGACCGGTCAATCCATCGAGGACTTCCTCCTCGAAGCTCGCCCAAGCCTGATGAAGGCGTTCCTTGGGTCGCTCGGTCCGCAAAGAGCCGACGATGCCCTGGCCCTCGCGTTCGAGTGGGCCTTCGAGAATTGGGAACGCCTCGCCAAGATGGATAACCCGATCGGATATCTCTTCCGTGTGGGAACCACTCGGTCGACGCCACCCAAAACCCCAAAGGCCCTCTCGGTAGCGACCGAAGTCGGACTCCCAGACTTTGAACCTCGCCTTGTGCCAGCGCTGATGACACTCACCGATCAGCAGCGAACGGCGGTGTGGCTCATCCACGCCTGCGGATGGACCTACCCAGATGCCGCAGAAGCCATGGGCGTCGGTGAATCAACCGTTGGCACTCACGCCAGCCGAGCAATGGAGACGCTTCGACAAGAGCTAAGGACGAACTCATGAACGACGACGTCGAGCCAACCGACGATCAAATCGAAGAACTCCTCGCGACGTACGCGGAGGCGCTTTACCAGAACTCGATTGTGCCAGACGGCGAACAAGGCCTCAGGAAGAGTGCGAGTGGCATGACCACCATGATTAGGGAACCACAGGGCACTCCGGTGGAGGATCCTAAAGACCGTAAGGACCGGGTGGCTCTGGAGGTCGACCTTCAACCAGAGGCCGGGGGCAACAGAACGGCGAGAGTCGTTGCTGTTGCTGGCACCTTCGTCCTTGCTGCAGCGCTCGGGGTCGCCGCCCTCGTAGCGATCAGCAACAACGACACCAATGACCGCGACCTGGCCCAACAGGAAACGGCTGACGCAACCGAAGATTTGGGTGCAACCGAAGAAGCCGGAACAGCCGATGGCAACGACCCATCATTCGTGGAGGAGACGGCCGGGTTCTTCGACCCCACTGCAAGCCGCACAACCACCGTGTTCGTCGACAGTGAGTTCGTGACCTTAAGCAACACCGGCTCCGGCTTTGCGGTGACCCGAGGAATCGGTGACAACGCAAGGAGCACACCGGCAACCGGACTCCCCGAAAACGCATCTGTGAGGTTCGTTGTAGCAACAGACTCCGGCTTTGCTGCGCTGATCGAACAGTCGACACCGCACACGTTTCTGCTGGCGACGTCGCCCGACATGGTCAACTGGACCACCGTTGAACTCCCGGCCTTGAGAGACTCAGATGGCGGAGAACTGTGGTCAAACGGGCTGGCAGCATCCGGTGACCAATTGGCGATCGTTGGCCAGGCTAGATCCGCTCCCGGGCAGCCACCCACCAACGCGGAACTGGCGCTGGAAACGGTCATGTGGGTGGGGCCAGGGGACGGACCGTTCGAAATCGTCGACCTACCAATCGACGCACTGGACCTTAGGATCGTCGGAACCCCGGATGGCTTTGTGATCGTTGGGTCCACCGATGAAGAAATCACTCGGGCCTTCGCGTCGGCCGATGGTCTCACCTGGAACGAAGTCGAATCTCCCCCGGGCACCAACCCCATCCTCACCTTCACTGATCTGGCCGCCAACGAGAACACCGTTGTGGCCGTCACGGAAAGGACTCCGGAGCGCCTCACCGTTGGGGTCAGCACCGACCTCGGCCAGACCTGGACCGAAGGTTCGCTCGATTCCACGCTCGTCGCTCCAGCATGGGAGTTTGTGGCTGGTCCAGCCGGATTCGCCGTGAAGATTGTCGGGCCAACCGAGCCGG
>CALAML010000172.1 GCA_937925845.1 uncultured Acidimicrobiales bacterium
GGCGAGGTAGAGCACGGTGGTGCCCCCGAAGACCAGGCCGATGATGGCCAGTACTGCGGGGATGACCAGGCCGAAGACGATGCCGCCGAGCCAGAACTGGTTGGAGTAGGTGCCGTGGGTCATCTCATGCACGGCGAGTTCTACATGGCGGCTGCCCTTCGACATAAGTTCCATGGCGATAAGCACGCCGGTGGCGATGAGGCCGCCGAGGAAGACCCAGCGAACGGCGGTGACGTCGGGGACGTCCATAAAGACGTCCATGATCAGCCAGACAGCGCCGCCCGCGGTTACCGCCTGGGCGATGAGGGTTGGCAGCAGCAGCGGTGTCTGCCAGAGGTCGCGGCCTTCGCACTGGCCGAAGAGGAATGCGGTGTAGCCGGCACAGCCGAGGGCTCCGATCACGGCCGGGATGGCGAGGATCTTCAGCAGGCCGCCAGCGCCGAGTATGCCGCCGATGCCCCATGCCACGCAGACGGCGGTGAAGGCCATGAGCACGTAGGCGCCCTTGACCAGCCATGACGTCCAGTTGCCTTTGGTGAGGAGGTAGTAGAAGCGCTTCGGCTGTTTGAGGTCGGCCACCAGCAGTACGCCGGTGATGGCGAGGAAGATGCCAGCGATGACTGCGGGCACGATGCCAACCGCCAGTTCGCCGACGGTCTTGCTACTTACAACCACTCCGTCTTCGATGACTTCGGTCTCTTTGCCATCGGCGTTGCCCAACAGGACCTGCAGGGCGGCCACCAGCATCACGCCAGCGGCGATGGCTTTGGTTACCAGGTAGCCCGAGACCTTTTCTTTCCACGTCATCTGGTGCGACGTGGTGTAGGTGGTGCGGGCCACCACTCCTTCTTCGTCGGTCGGCTTCTTGCCGATCTGCACCGGCACCGATGGGTGGCGGGCTCCGCTGACGTTGTCGTCGGCGCCGAGTCGAAGGGTGTCGGCCCAGATCATGCCGTCGTTGGCGATGGCGGTGCGGGTGGGGTCGAGCGAGGCCTGGTCGGCGCCCCGGTAGTACACCTTCGGTTTGGTGTTCTGTTCGGGGGCTCGCACGGCCACGTCGTCGCGGGCGATGATGCGGCTGATCTCGGAGTTGGGGTCGTCGAGGTCGCCGATCTTGATCGCTTCGGTTGGGCAGACGATCTGACACGACGGTTCCAGCCCCACCTCAAGGCGGTGGTTGCACATGTTGCACTTGTGCGCTGTGTTGGTTTCGGGGTTGATGTAGAGCGCGTCGTAGGGGCACGCGTTCATGCAGCTCTTGCAGCCGATGCAGTCGTCGTCTTGAAAGTCGACCACACCGTTGTCGGCCCGGAAGAGCGCCGAGGTCGGGCAGATGGTCATACACGGCGCATCGTCACACTGGTTGCAGCGCATCACGTTGAACTTGCGGGCCACGTCGGGGAACGTGCCCGTCTCGATGTACTTCACCCAGGTGCGGTTCACGCCGAGCGGCACGTCATGTTCGCTCTTACAGGCGACCGTGCAGGCGTGACATCCGATGCAATTGTCGCTGTCGAGCAGGAATCCCAGCCTCGTCATCGGTCTCGCTTTCTGAACTTGCATTCGGCGGTGAGCGAAGCTGCACCGGTTCGTCTTATTGTGGTCAGCGCGATGGGCATCGCTGGGTATGGGGATGGGCGACGGTCGTGACCCGGGCCTGCGGTAGGGGTTGGCCCCGACCCAGACAAATGCTGGGTATGTGATGGGGTTTGGCGACGGCCGTCTATCGGCACAAGATGCCAGACTTTGTCGGGTTGGCGAAACCCGGTCGGCGAGAGAGGGCCAGGGGGCTGGGCCACGTAGCAGGCACTATTCACTGGTGCGCTCATGAATACGGTCGTTGGCGGGGTCGTAGAAGGGTCGGTAGGAGGCGGTGGATAGCACCTCTTGTCCGTTGACTACGAGGGAGAAGTCGGCTTCCAACACCTCCGAGCGCTTCATCTCCACCGGGTGCTTCACGTAGCCCATGGCCAACGAGGCGCCGAGGGTGTGGCCGTACATGCCGGAGGTGGTGTGGCCCACCAGTTCACCGTTGCGCAGGATCGGGTGGTCGTGCATGGTGAGCGGTTCTGGGTCGTTGAGCATGAACTGCACCAGACGCCGGTCGACCCCCGCTTCCTTTTGGGCCAGCAGCGCGTCACGACCGATAAACCCACCGGGCTTGTCGTAGGCCACGGCAAACGAGAGGCCGGCCTGGATCGGGGTGTCTTCGTCGGTGATGTCGTGGCCCCAGTGGCGGTAGGCCTTTTCGAGCCGCAGCGAGTTCATGGCGTGGTAGCCGGTGAGCTCCATGCCGTGATCGCCGCCGACCGCCATGAGCGATTCGAGCACGTGGCTGGCGAACTCGGTGGGGATGTACAGCTCCCAGCCCAGCTCGCCCACATAGGTGAGTCGCAGCGCCAGCGCCTGGGCCATGCCCACGTCGATCATGCGGGCGGCACCAAAGGGAAAGGCTTCGGCGGAAAGGTCGGCGTCGCTCACCGCTGAGAGCAGAGCTCGACTGTTGGGGCCCATCACTCCGAGTACGGCGTAGCCGGAGGTGACGTCGGTGGCGGTGACCCGGCCGTCTTCGGGCAGGTGCTTGATAAGCCAGTTGAAGTCCCGGGTTTGGGTGGCAACCGCGGTGATCACCATGAAGCGGTCTTCGGCGAGCCGGCTGACGGTGAGGTCGGCTTCGATGCCGCCTCGTTCGTTAAGCCACGGGCCATATACGGTGCGGCCCGGCTCCACGTCGACGTCGTTGGCGCAGATCTTGTTGAGGGCCGCGGCAGCGTCGGGGCCGGCGACTTCAAACTTGGAGAACGACGTCTGGTCGAACACACCGACCGCGTTGCGCACCGCTGCGGACTCCGCCGCCGATCGGTCGAACCAGTTCTGGCGGCCGTAGGTGTATTCGTAGTTGGCCTCGGCCGGGGTTGCGGCATACCAGTTGGGTCGTTCCCACCCGTTGGCTTCGCCCATACAGGCGCCCTCAGCCACGAGCCGGTCGTGCAGCGGTGACCGGCGAACGCCACGGGCGGTGTCCTTTTGGCGGAAGGGCCAGTGCATTTCGTAGAGCAGGCCCAGCGTTTCGCTGACGCGGTCGCGGAGAAACCGGCGGTTGCCCTGGAACGGGTGGAAGCGGCGGACGTCGACGTCGGCCAGGTCCATCGGGGCGAAGCCGTCGATGATCCAGTCGGCGAGCACCCGGCCGGCACCTCCGGCCGATTGAATACCAACCGAGTTGAAGCCGGCAGCCACGTAGTGCCGGGCCAGTTCGGGGGTTTCGCCGAGAAGGTAGGCGTCGTCTGGGGTGAAGCTCTCGGGACCGTTGAAGAAAAGGCGGATGCCGGTTTCGCCGAGGATCGGCATTCGCCCGACTGCAGCTTCGAAGACCTCGGCGAGGTGGTCCCAGTCTTCGTCGAGCTGGACGAACGGCTTGTCGGGGAGTTCGTGGGCGTCGATCGGTTTGGCGACCGGTTCAAAGAACCCGACCAGCAGTCGACCGGTCTCCTCTTTGATGTAGACGTTGTTGCCCGGGTCTCGAAGGGTGGGCGCCCCTTCGGGCAAATCTTCGATGTGTTCGGTCACGAGGTAGAAGTGTTCGCAGCCATGCAGCGGCAGCGACACTCCGGCCCTGGCCGCCAGGTGGCGCGACCAAAGACCAGCACAGGTGACTACCGCGTCGGCGGCGATGTCGCCTTCGGCGGTGGTCACGCCTACGGCCCGCCCGTCGGCGGTGATGATGTCGGCCACCTCGATGTTCTCGATAACCCGTGCACCGAGGGCTTTGGCGGCGTTGGCGAGCGCAGTGGTGGTGTCGACCGGGCTGGTCTGGCCGTCGCCGGGAACCCACACCCCGCCAATCAGGTCGGACGTTTCCATCATCGGCCAATGCGCTGCGAGTTCGTCGACGCCAACCGACTGCACGTCCACGCCGAAGCAGCGGGCCATGTCGGCGCCCCGCACCAGTTCTTCGAGTCGTTCGGGGTTGTTGGCAACGGCGATGGACCCGGTGCGCTTGAAGCCGGTTGGGTAGCCGTCAGCCTCGAGTTGTTCGTAGAGCTCACCGCCGTAGGACGCGAGGCGGGTCATGTTTGCCGTGGCTCGAAGCTGAGCTACCAAGCCGGCGGCGTGCCAGGTGGTGCCGCTGGTGAGGGTGTTGCGTTCGAGCAGCACCACATCGGTGACGCCGCGCAGCGCGAGGTGGTAGGCCACGCTGGCGCCCACGATACCGCCACCGACAACAACC
>CALAML010000173.1 GCA_937925845.1 uncultured Acidimicrobiales bacterium
CTCAACGGCGGACCTGGCGATGACATCGGCTGGGGCAACGCCGGCCGCGACACCCTCTTGGGCTGGGTCGGCAACGACCGACTCGGCGGCGGCACCGGCAACGACCGGATCGGCGGCGGAGACGGCACCGACACCATCGCCGGTGGACCCGGCACCGACGTGCTCGACGGCGGCGCCCAAACCGACAACTGCATCAGCGAATCCGACGACCTGGCGGTGCGCAACTGCGAACCGACCGACCCCGGCGGCGGCGACACCATCCGCATCATGCCGCTTGGCGACTCCATCACCGCCGGCGTGACCGCCAACGCGTCAGTGCCCCGCATCGCCACCGAGAGCTACCGACCGGCGCTGTGGCGCAGCCTGCAAAGCCGGAACTGCAACGTCGACTTCGTGGGCAGCCAATTCGGCACCGACAGCGGGCCGTTCAGCGACCCCAGCCTCGACCCGAACCACGAGGGCTATAGCGGCTGGCGAACCGACGCCATTCGCGACAACGCCCGCCGCTGGGCCGAAGCGGCTCAACCCGATGTGGTGCTGTTGATGATCGGCACCAACGACATCATGGGCGGGGTCGAAACCGGAGCGAGCGCCCTGAACATCGCCGGCATCGTCGGCGAGCTACGAGCCGTCAACCCCGACGTGGTGGTGCTGATCGGCGAAGTGCCGCCCCTCGATCCCCCAAACAACACCCCCCGTCCCAACGGCGTGCAGGACCTGAACACGGCACTGATCGCCGTCGTTGACCAAATCAACACCGCGGCCTCACCGGTTCAGCTGGTGCAGATGTTCGACGAACTCGACATCAACCTCCACTACCAGGACGGCATTCACCCCGACTTCCGCGGCGAGCCGATCATGGCCGGCCAGTGGGAACAAGCACTGCTCCCCCACATCCCCAGCTGTTAGAGAGAGCCAGCGACGACTCTGGCTGCGCCCGGGCTGGTTTCACCCGGCTCGAATGCAGACAGATCCACAGCGCCCCGATTCTGCCTGCGCCCACCCCCGAGCTGACCCCGCTCGAACGCAGACAGAACCGCCGCGCCCCGCTTCTGGCTGCATCGGAGCCGGCCTGACCCGGTTCGAACGCAGACAGAACATTGTTCAAGGGCAGGTACTGACAGTGGTCGGGCCGGGATTGTTTGAAGTCCCCAAAGGCGCGATCCGGTTACGAATCGGCCGTTTCGATGACAGTGCTGTGTCAAAGAGCAGCCATTGGCACTCCTGCACCGCAACGCCTTCGCCAGCGGTGGTACTTTTCTCGTGGGGGAACAAGGCGGGCCACCGTCGACTATCGGTCCAAGCAACGGCAGAGGTACATGGCTGACGATCATCAAGATCCATTCGACCGCTCACTCTCCCCCGATGAGCAGTCCGAGATCTGGCTTCGTAACGATGGCAGTGCGGAGACAGTCCAGCCCACCGACGCCCGAAACTACGACTCCTCAGCCACCCGCAAAATCGCCGTCGACGACATCGGAACGCCATCACTGGCCGACGTCAACGCCGACCCCCGCTCCTCAGCGAGCGCTCGCACGGCGGCACCGGTCGCCGAGGATGGCGGCCAGGTGCCACTGACCCGCCGAGGCCTGCGACGCCGGGTTGACGAAGTAAGCCCTGAACCCGCAAGAGCGGATGAGCCGCGGATCGAAGCCGTACCGATCGTCGACCCGGCCCAACCGCCGCCAGGGGAAACGTTCCCAAGCGACCGCGGTCCGAGCCACGAAGCCGCCGAGGCGGCGCCGGCCCAAACCGATCCGGGCGACTTCAGCGACTTCTGGAATGCCGACGGCCGACCAACCTCGACGCCAGCGGCGGAGCCCGATGTCAACCCCGACCCCTGGCCCGGTGCCAGCGATGCTGGCACCGTCCACTCGGACCCCACCACCGCCCTGTCGGGTCGCCCGAAAGCCGACCAACGGGAAGTGCGCCTCGGCGGAGCAATCACCCCACTCGAGTCGTCATCAAGAAGCCTCGCCCCGGTCTTCGCCGCCCTCCTCGCCCTACTGGTTGTGGGCGCGGCGATCCTTTGGTTCTTCGTGCTCCGAGACGACAACTCCGGCGATTCGAACCAGCCCACCGAGACCGTCAGCACCGACAACTCACCCGAGGTGCAACCCGAAGACGTCACCGACGCCGCGGCTGAGGCCGAGCCCAGCCCCGACCCGGAACCGGCCCCTGAAACCACCGCCCTCGACGCCACCGCCGAAGTGTGCCCCGACCCCAACTCCAGTGAGTGGGAGCCCGGAACCCTCGGCCCAATCGTGACCTGCCCCGAGTATCCGGCGGGCCAACCCGACCGAGCGATCTCCGAAGCTGGCACCGGATGGATTGCCGAGCTCGGCACCGTCGCCCTCGGCGAACCCAACGCCGTCGCAAGCCAAAACGACCAGATCGTGGAGACCATCCGGGTCGCCGAAGACCGCATCGCCAACGTGGGGCTCTACGACTCGCGAAGCTACAGCGGCCTACCCGACCCCTTCTGGGTGCTCTTCGCCGGCCCGTTCCCCAACGAAGCCTCCGTGCAGGAATACTGCGAAGCCCGACCCCACCTCACCACCTGCATCCCCCGCCCCCTCGAACAACAGTAAGCAACCGCGCAGCAAGCATCCACTCGAGCGGTCCGATCGTCGCCACAAGCCTTGCCTGTCAAGATTTGTGACGCCCAGCGCGCCGTTTTTGTAGCGCGCGGCGTCACAGATCTTGCCAGGACAGATTTGTGACTCCTGGCGCGCTGTTTTTGTAGCGCGGGGCGTCACAGATCTTGGTGAGGGGACGACTGGTTTAGGCGACCGGTTCGAGCTCCGGTGGTGCTTCGGCCAGGGCGGCTTCGGCTTCTTCGGCGAACTCGGCCTCGACATCCATCTCGAAGGCCCAGGCGATAGCGGCACCCGGAAGCACCTGAGACCGGCTCCGGAGCGACTCCACACTGTTGTTGTAGAAGTGGCGAGCCAACTCGATGCGG
The DNA here is from genome assembly GCA_937925845.1 of uncultured Acidimicrobiales bacterium. Taxonomy (GTDB): domain Bacteria; phylum Actinomycetota; class Acidimicrobiia; order Acidimicrobiales; family CALAML01; genus CALAML01. The sequence continues at coordinate 2,966 of CALAML010000173.1, forward strand.
TGCTCGGTTTCCACCAGCTGGCGCTGCAGGTTCATGAACTCCTCGTGGGCCCGGAGATCCGGATAGGCCTCGGCGCGGGCAATCAGATGCTGCACCGCATCGGTTTCCGCTTCGATCCGAGGGCCGATCGACCGGACCGCCTCATCATCAGGTTTGGGGGGAAGGTCGGGCGAGATGGCCGACCGCAGCGCCGCGATTTCGCTCTGGCAACCTGCTTCATGAGTGCCGTGGGCGCTCACCGTTTGCACCAGTTGCGGGATGAGATCGTGGCGACGGCGCAGCTCCACGTCAATCAAGCTCCACGCCTTCTCCACTGCATGGGTGAGCTTGATCAACCCGTTGTAGGCCGACGCGGCAAAGGCCACGAGCATGGCCATTGCCAGCAACGTCAATAGACCGATCGCCGGAATCCAGGAGACTCCGCCGATGGTGATGTCGCCATTCACCAACTTGTCGCCGCTGCTCGGAGCGACACCCACCACGATCGTCGCCAGCACGGCAAGAACCGCGGCAATCACCTGGGTGATGCGCTCACGATTCATCGCCTGACGCTCGGTGCCCACATACAGAATGAACGGGCTATCGCCATCGGGATCGTCGATGATCGACGGAGCATGGGCGTGGGGCTCAAGCACCGCAGTGCCAAAGAGGTACAGCGGCTGGCCGACCGGAATGATCGTCTCCACCACCTTGCGCCGACGAAGACTCGCGCCACCCGCACCCCGGCTCGACACCGCGGTCGAGAACATGTCGCCACCATTGAGGCGGGCACCACTTCCCATCAGCGTCGCCATGGCGATGGCGCCCGACTTCCTCCCACCGTCATCGGCACCGTCATAACTCTTTACGCCCTTGACCGATGCCCCCTTCGTCCGCACCCAAACGGAGCCACTGTCGTCCTTGTATTCAAAATACCGGGGGCCGCCACTCCGCTCGTTGACCCTCACCCACTGGTAGGTGTCGCCACGCTTGCGCCACTCGTAGTGGATGGTCTCCCACCACACACACTCCTTGCCCGAATAGGGGGCCTCCGTGACGTTGCGACGGGTAGGAACACCGGCCAATTCGTTCGGGCCAAGCACAATGCCGGCGACCTTGCGGGTTGGCGTGTCCTGGATCAGCCGGGACCGACTCATGGCGATTACCCACGCCGC
>CALAML010000174.1 GCA_937925845.1 uncultured Acidimicrobiales bacterium
CCTTACCCAACACCAAACCAGCCCCTTTCGAGCATTCCCAAGCTTCCCTGCCCCCGCCACGACAAGAGCGGTGACGGCCAGCGCCGCAGAAACCGGCGCCAAAACAGCGTGTGGGGCGTCACAAATCTTGACTCGACTCAACGTCGACTCCGAATGTGCCGAAAGAGGAACAGTGTTCCAAACCAAAGACGTCACCGCGACGGACCTTGATGCAGCCCTGAAGGGTTTGCCCGACAGCTTTGCCATCGGCGAGCTCGGCCCGGCGCGCCTGGTGATCGGCCCCACCGGTTGCACCGTGCTCATGGCTCAGGCCTCGGATCCGATGCCCGAGGTCACCAGCTCCGAGCTGGCCCAATCGACCAGGATGAACCTGGCCGATCACCTCAGCTGGGTCCCGTTCGTGGACGCACTCGTGGTGACCAGCCAGAACGAGACGGGTTCGATCGTTTCGGTCGAACTCGACCTCCTGATCCCACTGCTGGTTGATGGGCCAACCATGCTCGACCAGGACACCATCGATCGAATGATGGCCCTACTGGGCGAGCGCCGGCTTCGCCCGGAGTGGACCGCCACCAGCTAGTCCGGGCAGCCCACCGGGGTTGCATGGACGGCCCCATAACGATCTTCGGTCGGCACCGCGGCCGGTAGTGTGGAAAGGGCTGTGCCGAACCCAATCGTGATCCCCACCCCCGAAGCGGTCCAGACCTTCGACGACATCGTTGATGCCCGGTTCGATGCCATACGAGGCAACCCCTGGGCCGACCGCTTGTTTTATGCAGCTTCGGAGATCGGTGACTTCAGCCTGATCTGGCACCTGATCGGTGCCGTCGGGGCCACCATCGACGACTCCCAGTTCGACCGGGCGGTGCGAGCGAGCGTGCTGCTTGGCGTGGAGAGTGCGCTGGTAAACGGGGCCATCAAGTCCCTGTTCCGCCGCGAGCGTCCCACCGCCGACACCCCACGCCCCCACCGCCTGCGCACCCCGAAGACGTCTTCGTTTCCCAGCGGACATGCCAGCGCCGGGTTCATGGCCGCCAGCCTGTTGAGTCGGGGAGCACCAAGCAGCGTGCTGCTGCATCTCACGGCCGCGGCGGTGGCCACCTCACGGGTGCATGTAAAGATCCATCACCCGAGCGACGTGGTTGCCGGCGCCATCCTCGGGGCCGCACTCGGACGCCTCGGTCGCCGGGTATGGCCGCTGCGCTGAGCGATTTCCCGGCTAGACCGACCGGTCACCAGCGAACGGCCGATCAACTCGGCCAGAACTTCTCAACACGGGTCCTAGTGTCCTGTCACTAGACGCCGGCAGCTACCGGCTCGACCGCACCGTCATCTTCAAGGGTGGTCAGGAGGGTACGGAGATCCAGAAGCATGTCGGTAACCTCGGCGGTGGTCACCATGTTCCGGCTCGCAAGCTGGCCCAAACCCTCATCTATAGCGATAAGAGCGTTGGCGATCGTGTCCTCGGTGGTTTCGGTCATTACATCTCCTGGATGAGTCCTCGAGAGCCGTCCCGGTGTTGGTCTATCGTCACCGATCAAGCCTGTCCGTGCCAAGTCGATAAAGATCGTCGACATCTGCTTTGCCTCGCCGACAACCAGGCCTATGGGGAGTTTACCGAACTCCTGGTGGTACGTCGTGGCAGAACTCCATGGTGCCCATCCAGAGCGGGCGACAAAATAGGCCGATCCGCTCATGAAGGGCCAACGTCGCCCCACTACGCTGGGATTCTCGCGGGCCTCCAACCCGTTTGAACACTGGTTGAAAGAAGCGTAACGATTCCGTGAACTCTGGGGAAATCACTGGCAAGCCGCACCAGGCGGCTCACCTGCCGCCAACGCCAACATCAGCCGCATCACCAGCAGCCACAGTGCCGCTAGCCCAACGCTGATGGCTCAGGCCGCGATCCGTACCCGGGATCTTGAAGCCGGGCGGGTACCCGAAGTGTGCGCCAAAACCGGCCGAGCCGCGACCGGCACGGTTCGCACGACAGCCCAACGCGATCCCGGCTCCTTCCGAGAGATCCTGCCCGGTGGACGCGGCACCACGATCGAGCTCCCAGCATCGGCATCGGCTATCCGACTCCTCAACGGCATCCGGGCCCGATTTGTCGGCTGGATTGTGGTGGGCCTGGTGCTGTTGATCGTCGCCTTCGCAGCCACGATCAAGATCCTCTACCCAGTCGCCATCGGCTTGTTGGTCGGCGGCTACATCGAAGCCACATGGGCGCGGTACCGCAACTGGGTAGGCGCCCGCATCGACGGCGACGAAATTTGGGTGAGCCGGGCCCACGCCGACTTCTGCCGATCGGCGGGGCGAATCTACGGCGCCGGTTCGTCATCGGAACCTGGCTCATGATCGGGCGATCGGCGGGGTCCGTGCCGACCCGGCCGGGCCTGCGGCCGTAGCGATGGACCGGCCGACGGTCGATATTTACAACGAAGTGGCTGAAGCCTGGCGCGCCCGCCGAGCCACTCAACGGATCACCACAGCCACACGGTTCGGTGCTGCGGTTCGAAGACGGGCAAACCAACAGCCAACAACCCAGTCGGGAGACGAGTCCTCCGGATCGGACCGGCCAGCTGAGACAGTCGAGTCAACGCCAGCGGTGATCGTGGACCTGGGCTGCGGACCGGGCGGCCACATCACCTCGCTCAGCCACAATTCTGAGAACCGCGATACCGAGAACCGCGATGCCGAGAACCGCGATGCCGAGAACCGCGATGCCGAGAACCGCGATGCCGAGAACCGCGATGCCGAGAACCGCGATGCCGCTAAACGCGATGCCGCTAAACGCGATGCCGCTAAACGCGATGGCTCCGAATGTTTGGTGATCGGTCTTGACGCGTCGATGGCGATGTTGGCCCTGGCCCGTGAGGCCCACCCGGGCACTCCCCTGGTTTGTGCCGACCTCGAACACCTCCCGTTTCGTTCC
>CALAML010000175.1 GCA_937925845.1 uncultured Acidimicrobiales bacterium
GGCATCGACGATGGCTCGGGACGCACCCGGAGCACCACCGAGGCGCTTGGCCAGGCTCTCGATCATGTCGAACTTCTCCGACTCGCCCAAGCCACGGCCACCGGAAACCACAATGGCGGCCTCGTCGAGCTTCGGACCATCGGACTCTTCAACGAAACGGTTCGTAACCGTGGCGCCGCCCATATCGGAAGCAGCCGCAGCCACAACCTCAGCAGCCCCGCCACCGGCGGACTCCGCGGTGAAGGACTTCGGCCGCATCAGAGCGATCATCGGACCGCCAGCGGTGAACTTGGTCTTCACCATCGACTGGCCACCAAAGACCGGCTCGGTGGTAACCACGCTGTCGCCATCAACCTCGATGTCGACGTTGTTGGTGATCACGGTCTTGTCGAGCTTCACCGACAGGCGACCCGCGACATCGCGGCCGTCCTGGGTGGTGCCCAACATGATCAGGTCGGGGCTGTTGCCCGCGGCGATCTGGTCGGCCATAGCGCTGGCCACCGGAACACCTTGCAGCGACGAACCGAGGTCGCCGGTAGCAAACACCTTGGTTGCACCGTGCTCGCCCAATTCGGCAGCCACGGCGGCACCGTCGCCACCAAAGAAGGCCGAAACCTCGCCACCGAGGGTGCGGGCCTTGGCCAGCATCTCCAGGGTGATCGACGCTACGGCGCCATCAGTCGCTTCGGCGTATACCCAAACATTGGAAATTGCCATCAGTATCTCCTAAACGACTTTGAGTTCTTCGAGGAACGAAACGATCTTCATGTGGGCATCGCCCTCATCTTCGATGATCTCGCCAGCCTGGCGTTCTTCAGCGGCCTCGACGGCGATGATCTCCTGGCCGCCACCGGCCCAACCGACCGAACCGGGATCAACACCAAGGTCGGCGCATGTCACTTCATCGACCGGCTTTGACTTCGCGGCCATGATGCCCTTGAACGACGGGTAGCGAGGCTCAACCACACCGGCGGTCACCGAGACCAGAGCCGGCAGGGCGCACTCAACATCGTCGTAGCCGGCTTCGGTCTGACGCTGCACGGTCACCTTGCCGTCGCTGGTAGCGATCGACTTGGCGAAGGTGATGGACGGAAGGCCCATCAGACCAGCAATCTGCTCCGGGACGGTTCCGGTGTAGCCATCGGAGGACTCGGTAGCGGTAAGTACCAAGTCGGGGTTCGAGCGGGCAATCGCGGCGGCCAGCACCTTGGAGGTACCGAGCGCATCGGAGCCCTGAAGAGCGGGATCGCTCACCAGCGTGGCGCTGGCCGCACCCATCGCCAAGGCGGTACGGAGGCCGTTGGTCTCGTTGTTCGGAGCCATCGACACCAGGGTTACCTCACCCCCACCGGCGGTTTCGACCAGCTGCAAGGCCATCTCAACGCCATAGGCGTCGGACTCATCAAGGATGAGCTTGACGTCACGCTTGAGGGTTTTTGTTTCTGGATCCAGCGCACCCGGGTCAGCCGGGTCGGGAATCTGCTTTACGCATACGACGACGTTCATTTGGCCAGTCTGCCCTGACAATCCGTGCTTCCCAAATCCGGCGCCCGATTCTTCACGGGGAAAGCGAAGAAAGTGACGCACGTCATGCCAAAAGATCACGCTGGGAGCGATTCGTTAGTGATCCGATCGCGATTCGTTGTCGGTAAGGCGTTTCGGGATGGCAAGGTTGAAGCGATGGCCAAGATTCTGATGATCGTGAACGAGGCAGCATCGTCGGTAACGGCGCGGGGGCGGGTCGTCATCCAGAAAGCCCTCGGGGCCGACCACGAAGTGACCGCGGCCGAAACCGCGCGCCGGGGCCACGCCACCCGCCTGGCCCAAGGCGCCGCCGCCGACGGCATCGATGTGGTGGTGGTGCTCGGCGGCGACGGCACCCTCAACGAAGCGGCCAACGGCCTGGCTGGAAGTCGGACCGCCCTCGCTCCCCTCCCCGGCGGATCGACCAACGTGTTCGCCCGAAGCATCGGCCTGCCCGACGACCCGATGGAAGCCACCGCCTCCACCCTCGAATCGCTGGCCCGCAACGACATCGTGCCGATCGGGCTCGGCCTGGTGAACGGTCGCTACTTCCTTTTCCACGTCGGGATGGGTTTCGACGCCGCCGTCGTCGAACAAGTCGAGCGCCGCGGCGACCTCAAGCGCTACCTCGGCCACCCCCTCTTTGTGTATTCGGCGTTCACCACCTGGATGCGCCACTACGACCGCAGCCGCCCCCGCCTCACCGTTCGCTATCGCGGCGCCAAGGGCGAAACCGTGGTGGACGACGGCTACTTCGCCCTATGTGTAAACAAGAACCCCTACACCTACCTCGGCGCCCGACCCCTCGACATCGCCCCCGAAGCCACCTTCGACCGCGGCCTCGTCGCCATCACCATGCGCACCCTCTCCTTCGCCGGCCTCACCGGCGTAGCCAGCAAAGCGCTACGAGCGAACACCAGCGTCGCCAAAGCCCGCAAAGCCGACTACGCCACCGACCTCGACTCACTCGTAGTAGAAGGCCACGGACCCTTCCCCTACCAAATGGACGGCGACCACCTCGGCGACACCGAACGCCTCGAGTTCACCCACGAACCAGAAGCGCTGCGCTTGGTGATGCCCTAACTGCCCTCCGGGCGGGCCGTTGCACGGAGCTTTTGGCTGGCAGGAACCCCAAAGGCCCCCCAGGGGCCGACGGGTTCCCTTGGGGCCCCGTCCCTCTGTTGTTGACGGGGTGCCTTTGCCCGTCGGCCAGCCAGCCCTCCTGGCTTGCGCCTTTGTACTCTTTGGCGCTTTGGGTTACGCCTTACGCCTGCTCTGGCAGCTGCGCGTTGCTTCGTCTCGCCGTTGATCTTCCCTCCGGGGGCCGTTGCACGGAGCTTTTGGCTGGCCTTTGGGGCCCCGTCCATCTGTTGTTGACGGGGTGCCTCTGCCCGTCGGCCAGCCGGCTCTACTTGACTCTCGCTCTTCGTACACTTCGGCGCTTCTGGTTTCGTCTTCCGCCGCGTTTGGGACCTGCGGCTTGCGTCGTCGCGCCGATCTTCCCTCCGGGGGTCTGTCGGTTTTTGTTGTCAGTGGTGGTTGTTAGGGTTCTTGTTCTTGCGACTTTTGGGTCGCCTCCAACTTCTTTTTCTTTCCTTTGCCTGGAGGCTTCCTTGTCGTCGTCGCGCTCTTCTTCTTCCTCTTCCTCTGCTTCTGATCCGGCGTTGCTGACGCAATATGTGTTGGGGCTCGAGGCTCTGGCTGCCGGGTTGGATCCCGATATTGGCCTCTTCTTCGGCACTGATGGCCACGGCGACGTGGAGCTGTACCTGCCGCCTGAGGTCCCGGAGTCGGGAGTTCCGGCCAGTGTCACCGACAAGCTGCTTGGCTTTGACGCGCCCCACCACTGGACCGCCCTGGCCGTCAGCGCGGGCGCCACCGTTCGATCCCTCGACGATCCCAGCCGATCCGTGGCCGCCCGCCTCACCTTTGCCATCGACCGAGGGGGCCGACTGGCCTCGCAGCTCACCGCCGCACCCGGCGCCAACCTGGCCGACGTTGGCCAGTGGAGCGAGCGCCACAACGTTGAGAGCGACGCTACAGAGAACGCCAACGGCGATAGCCACATGAGTCGCCACCTCCGTGAGGCCGACACCGCCCAACCGGGTCAGGTCGATGGTTTCCTGGTGGCCCTGGTTCGGCGGGTTATGGGCCTCCCCAACCGGCCCCCCACCAGCAACATCCTTGATTGGTGGAATGCCCGCTGGCTGGTCGCCATCCTCGAATTTGTCGACCACCGACAACAGCAGGCCACCCGCACCGGTATGGCGCCCCAGCGCCACCAACTGTCCGATCTGCTGGTGCTGCACCCCGGAATCAACCGGCCCATCGAGGCCCACGAACGGCCCTCCGACCTCCTCGATGGTGCCCGCCAGGCTGCGGTCGCGACCGACTGGGACGAACAGCGCCAGCTGGCAGCAACCGAAGTTCAGGACTGGATCAGCCCGGAGTTGGCCGCTTGGTGTGACAACACCGTCTTTGCCTACCTGGCCGCACGCGACTGGCCCGAACCAGCCTGGACCCTCAACATTCTGGCCCACTTTCTCGACGAGCCACTCCGCCAGGAAATCGCCGTCCTTGCAAGGCGCTAACCAGTACCGAGCACCATCAACCGCGGCAATCACCCGCTACGAAGCCACCGATTACCGCAGTGCCAAACTCGAACGCCTTGCCCTGATAGCCCTTGCCCTTGACTTTGACCTCACCGCCCAGTTCCAGCGCCAGCGAGCGACCTGACCGACAGCGCCTGGCCAACCGCGCGACCGGATTCACCCCCAACATGTCGGTCTTGCGCTCTCAACCCGGGCCCCGGCAACCGACATTTGCGTCGGAATCACCACTCTCAGTGATGAGATGGCATCGCGGTCGGCCAAAGGGCCCGGCGACCCGACAATCCGGCGGCCACCGCCCGCGAAGTTGGTCTGAACCACGACTAGGTTTGGGCTTCAGGTGTCCGAGAATCCGCCCCCATCCCCCAACGATCGAACCCCCGCCAAGCCTCCCGGTTTCGACCGACGACGGCTCCTTGTGGCGATGGGCTTCGGCGCGGCCAACGTCGCCGCCCTGGCCAAGCTGCCGGTGCGCACCAAACCCCGAACCCCGGGCG
>CALAML010000176.1 GCA_937925845.1 uncultured Acidimicrobiales bacterium
GCTGCGCTTGCTGAGGCGCTGGCCAAGGAGGGCTTCCGGATCGTTTCCGGTGGTACCGACAACCATCTGATGCTGATCGATCTGCGCAGCTTCGACGAAGAGCTCACCGGTAAAGAAGCTCAGCTGGTGCTCGACGACGCGGCCATCACGCTGAACAAGAACACGATCCCCGACGATCCGCGGTCGCCGTTCGTTACGTCGGGGCTTCGTATCGGTACTCCCGCAGTGACCACGCAGGGCATGACCGAAGCCGAGATGCCCGAGATCGCCTCGCTGATCGGCCGGGCCCTCAAAGAGCGGGCCAACCCCGATGCCGTGGCTGCGGTGGAAAAGGACGTCGCCGAACTCTGCGGGCGCTTCCCGGTCTACTAAACCTTCTAAACCTTCGCTTGGCGCATCAGGCTCAGGCTCACACGACTAGCTGGGGATTCTCCCCCGGGGTCTGGTTTCTCGGCCGACTCTGTGGCACCTTCGGTTGGGGTACCGCGTGATGCGTATCGCCGGTTGCCCTGTGAAGCCCCTGGAGACGTGAATCCACTGTGCGCCTTGTTGTTCTGATCCCGACCATGGAAGTTGCCGGTGCCCAGCGGGTGCTGGTGACGCTGGCCAACTCGTTGGCCGACCTCGATCATGATGTTCATTTGATCAACCTGACTGGCCGGGCTCCGCTGGTCGATGAGATCGTGCCTCGGGTTGAATACCACCAGCTCGACGCCTCTCGTGCCCTCACTGCGGTGCCGGCGCTGCGGGCCAAGCTCAAGGAGCTGAAGCCGGTTTCGGTGATTTCGGTGATGCAGGGCGGCTACACCTCGCTGATGGCGACCGCGGGCATGAAGGATCGGCCGGTGCTGGTGGCTGGTCACCACGACCGACCGCAGTCGCTTGAGGCGCTGGGTCGTTTTGATCGCCATCACGCGGTGGCCGCCAGCATGGCCGCCGCCTATCGCGGTGTTGATGTGACCGCGTGTGTGTGTCAGGACAGCGTCGACGAGCTCTGCGAGATGCTGCGTATGACCCCCGACCGTTTTGCGGTGCTGCCCAACCCGGTCGACGTGAACGACACCATGCGGCTGTCGTTGACCGGCGAGGCGCATCCGATGCTGCTCGGCCCTAACCCGTCGGTGGTCGTAGTCGCGTCACACACGCCGAAGAAGAAGCTCAACCTGGCCATCGAAGCCATGGCTCATCTGCCGGAACATCGGCTGGTGGTGTTGGGCGATGGTCCACTGCGCCCGGAGTTGGAGGCTCGGATCGGCGAGCTCGCCTTGGATGATCGTGTGACCCTGGCTGGCGTGTGGCCCAACCCGTTCCCATCGATGTTGGCCGCCGACGTGGTGTTATCGACATCGGAAAGCGAAGCCCTGCCGCTCGGGTTGATCGAGGCGGTGGTGCTTGGAGCCAAGATTGTTACCACCGATTCCGGCTCGGGTACTCGGGAGATCGTGACCGACTACGACGCCGGCCTGGTGGTTGGCAACGACCCCGCCGATCCGGTCGAGATCGCCGCCGCCATCCAGGCTGCGACCGACCTTGAGGTGCGCCCCGACCAGGTTGAGGCCAAGCGCAAGATCTACGACCGCCTCGCCGTGGCCAACGACTACCTCGACCTGATCGAACGCTTCCGGTAGACGCCTCCGTCGGCTCGCTCCCACAGAGCCGTTCTCGCAGGGCCGTGCCAGCAGGGCCAAATCATCATGGCCGAATCAGCGCGGCCGATTTGTAAGACTATGATCATGCGTTGCCGCGGTGCGACCGGAACAGCCGGTCCCTGGCCCAAAGACCGGCTTTCCTGCCGGCGGGATGTGAACTGCTGAAATGCACCCTGGAATCGCCAGTTACCTCGTGGTGCTCTCTGTTGCCGCGGTCGTGACCTATATTGCGACGCCGCTGGTGCAGGTGTTGTCCGAGCGCATGGGTGCGGTGGTTCGGCCCGATGAGCGGCGGGTCCACAAACGGCCAACGCCCACTCTCGGTGGTATGGCCATGCTTGCGGGCGTACTCTCCGCGTTGTTCGTGGCGTCCCGGATCACTGATTTCGAGGCCGTCTTCCAGGCCCGGACCGAGGTCATCGGTGTAGCGATCGCCGCCACCCTCATGTATCTGGTCGGCTTTATCGACGATCTCTACGAAGTCTCGGCGCCAGCCAAGTTGGCCGGCATGGTGCTGGCCGGATCGATGCTGTCGATCGCCGGCGTGTCGATCTTTATCTTCCGCATTCCCTTCGCCGGGCTGTTTGTGCTCTCGACCGACTTGTCGTTCCTGGTCACCGTGCTGTGGGTGGTGGGCATGGCCAACGCCACCAACCTGATCGATGGGCTCGATGGGTTGGCCGCGGGAATCATGGCCATCGCCGCCGCGGCATTCTTTCTGTATTCGGATCGCCTGGCCGCCGCCGACGTGCTCGGTGCCGGCAACATCGGCCCGATGCTTGCGGTGATCACCTTTGGTGTCTGCCTTGGATTTCTGCCCCACAACTTCCATCCAGCCAAGATCTTTATGGGTGATGGGGGAGCGTTGCTGCTGGGCTTGATGATGGCGGCATCGACCATTTCGGTTGGCGGTCGCACCGACGATCCCTTCAGTGGTCAGGCGTTCTTCTTCTTTGCTCCGTTGGTGATCCCGCTCTTTATCCTCGGGGTGCCGGTGCTCGACATTGTGCTGGCCATCTTCCGTCGGGCATCACGTCGGGCGGGCTTGGCCACCCCCGATAAGGAGCACCTGCACCATCAGCTGATGCGCCTCGGACATGGCCAGCGTCGCAGCGTGTTGATTCTGTGGACGTGGACCGCACTGCTCTCGGGCTTTGTGCTGTATCCCACCTATACCGGCGACGGAGACGCGGTGGTGCCCATCGGCATCGCCGCCCTGCTCCTGGTCCTCTTCACCGTTTTTGCCCCGGGCTTTGACCGCTTGCGGGGCCTAAAAACCGAAGGCCAGGAAGAGTTCTAGCAGGCCCATCCAGCAATCCCATTAGGTTTTGTTTGCATAATTGGGCCTGGTGACGCTAGTTTGAGAATGTATTCACAAGCCCTGATCTGGAGCGGATAACGGTCCGGGGTCAGGGTCCCTGCCTTGAGGTGTCCTTATGGACCAACAGCGCCAGATCGACCAGCGCGAAACCGAAGAGGGCAACACCCCCGACGAAACGCGGGCGACGCGCGCCGCTGACGTCACCGGCAAGATCGCTACGGAGATTCGGCCCAGCTCCGGCGGCATCGAGTTGGCCCTGGCCGCTGGACTGGCCGTGGGTGCCGGCTACTGGCTCGACGGTGTCTTTGGCATCCGGCCGATCCTCACCATCGTCCTGTTCTTCTGGGCCGTGCTTTCGCTCGGCATCATCCTCTACTACCGCTACCGCGCCGACATGGAACGCCTCGAGGCCAACCAGGTCTGGAACCTCGCCGCCGGAGCCAACGGGGCCGACCCTGCCGAGGGGGTTGCGCAGTGAGCGCCGCCGACGCCGCCCCGCTGGATGACCAGCGCACCGTGGTCGACCGGGCTACCCGCGAAGCCGGCAACCCGGAGTTGTCGGTGGCCTTCGACATGGTTCGCCGCAGCCTGCCGTTTCTGCCGCTGCTGATTCTAGGCTCCGCCGCTATCTGGGGCATCAACGGAGCCTGGTCCACCGCCTACGGCATCGCCGTGGTCCTGGCCAATTTTGTTCTTGCGGCCGCCATTTTGGCTTGGAGCGCAAGAATCTCGGTAGTCTTCTTGGCGATCGGAGCCTTTGGTGGTTTCTTCATCCGGCTCAGCCTGATCTTCCTGGCTGTCATGCTGGTCAAAGATGCCGGCTGGGTTGAGTTGGTGCCGCTCGGCCTCACATTGATCGTCACTCACCTCGGGCTGCTGTTCTGGGAACTACGCTATGTCTCGGCCACGCTGGCCTACCCCGGACTCAAGCCGGCCACCACACCACTCACGGCTGACTGAACCCTGCCGACCGATACCTCCCGTCCCACCCCCCCCCGGCTTCAATTCCTCCCAACTGCTTCCACCCCCGCTAAGTTTCCCCCTGAATTCTTGAAGAGCGAGTCTGTTTCATGAACCACACCTGTACCGAAAGTGAGTCATCCCGGTGATCGCACAGGTCCAATTCCCCCCGATCGACAACATCGTCAACTGGGAGCCCTACTTCGGTGAGGGCGAGTTCTTCCAGTTCGACAAGGTCAGTTTGATCATGCTGCTCGGCCTGCTGATCCCGATGGGGATCTTCCTGCTGGGTGGAGCTGGCAAGGCCATGGTGCCCAGCGGGCTGCAGAGTGTCGCTGAGGGCAGCGTCAACTTCATCATGGACATCATCAACCAGACCATCGGCCACGACGGCAAGAAGTACCTGCCGCTGCTGATGTCGTTCTTCTGGTTCATCCTGATCGGCAACATCACCGAGGTGATCCCCACCTTCCAGATGCCAGCCAACGCCCGCATGGGTTCGCCGCTGGTGCTGGCGCTGATCGCCTTCTTCTTCTCCATCGGGGCCGGCATCAAGAAGCACGGTCTGAAGTACTTCACCAACACCGTGGTGGTTCCCGGTCTGCCGACCGCCCTGCACTTCCTGGTGATCCCGATCGAGATCCTCTCGAACTTCTTCATTAAGCCCTTCAGCCACGCGGTGCGGCTCTTCGCCAACATGTTGGCCGGCCACATTCTGCTGGTGACCTTCGGCGTGCTTTGTATCGCCGTCTTCAGCGCCACCCCGCTGCTGTTGGCCCTTCCCTTCTCGTTCCTCGGCCTTGTTGGGCTGACCGGTTTCGAGGTGATGGTTGCCTTCCTTCAGGCCTACATCTTCACCCTGTTGGCTGGCGTCTACATCGGTAGCGCCTTGGCCGACGATCACTAGATCCACCGCAATACCGGCGGCCCTGTCGCCACCCCCGCAATATCGATAGTTGTTCTAACCGCAAACCCCGCCGGGACCCCCCGGTAACCAAACCAAAGTAATAGGAGAGCATCCGAGATGAGCCTTCTCGCAACTGCTGCCATTGAAGTAGCCCAGGCCGTCGAGCTTGCGGCTGACGCCGCTGAGAGCGACGCCGATCCGCAGAGCGTCGCTGGCGCTAGCAGCGCCGGTTTCGCCTACGGCCTCGCCGCTATCGGCCCTGGTATCGGCATCGGTTACCTCGTCGGTCAAGCTGTGCAGGCCATGGCCCGCCAGCCCGAGTCCGCCGGCATGGTCCGAACCACGATGTTCCTGGGCATCGCCTTCACCGAGGCCCTTGCCCTCATCGGCTTCGTGGTCTTCATTCTGCTGAAGTTCGTTTGATATGACGGCGTCCGTACTGATCAACGTGCTTGCGTTCGCCGACGCGGACGGCACAGAGGGGTCGATCAATCCGGTTGTGCCGGAGATCCACGACATCTTCTACGCCGTGATCTTCTTCGGTGCGCTGTGGGCCCTCATGAAGTACGTGGCCTTGCCACCGGTGCTCAAGACGATGGAGGAGCGGGAGAATCATCTGCGTGGCCAGCGTGCCAAAGCCGATGATGCCCGCCGCGATCTTGCCAGTGCCCAGGCCAACTACGACCAGGCCCTGGCTGATGCCCGGGCCGAAGGTGCTGCGGTTGTAGAAGCCGCCCGTGCCGAAGGCGAGGCCTACCGGTCCGAAGTGATGGGCGCGGCAAACGCCGAAGTGAGCCAGGTGAAGGAGCAGGCCGCCATGGCCGCCACCGCCAGCCACGATCAGGCCGCCGGCGCGCTCAACACCCAGGTGTCGACGATTGCCATCGGCGCCGCCGAAAAGGTGATTGGCAAGCGTCTTGATCCTGCGGCGCAGAAGCCGATCCTGGATCGGGTTCTCGGTCAGGCCGGTGCTGCCGGTGGAGCGAGTGCGGCCGGTGCTGCGCCCGCCACCCCGCCGACCAACACCCTCAACGACACTCCCGACATCGATGATGGAGGCCAGGCATGAACGCACTCATCGTGATCGCCGCCGACGGTCCCAACGGCAAACATCTGCCGGTGACCGACGAGCTGATCTGGGGAACGCTGGCGTTCCTCGTTCTGGTCGGCATCTTCTTGTGGAAGGGCCTTGGCCCCCTTAAGGAGCAGCTGGCGGCCAGCAAGGAAGCGGCCAACTCCGAGTTCACCAAGGCCGAAGCCGAAGTCGCCGAAGCCGAGCGTAAGCGCGATGAGCTGGTGTCTGGTCTGGGCAACGTTGACGCCGAGCGCCAGAAGATTCTGGCCGAGGCTGACCAGCAGGCGGTTGACGTCAAAGCCGAGATGATCGCTCGCGCCGATGCCGACGCCGCTGAACTGCGGGCCAAAACCTCTGCCGACCTCGGGTCGTCCCAGGACCAGGCCAGCGCCGATCTCCAGTCCGAGATGTCCCAGCTCACCATCGCTTCCGCGGAGGCGCTGGTCGAGTCCAACCTCGACGAAACGACCCAGCGCGATCTGGTCGAGGCCTACATCAACCAGGTGGGAAGCAGTAACTGATATGGCAGACATCGACCGCACCGAAGCCTATGCCGAGGCCCTGAGCATGATCGCTCAGTCCGAAGGCAACTCTGATCGTGTCGAGGAGGAGCTGTTTCGACTGGCTCGAGCCTATGAAGGCTCCGATCAGCTCCGTGAGACCCTCACCAACGCTCACCTTCCGTATGAGAAGCGGGCCCAGGTGGTGAGCGATGTGCTCGATGGCAAAGCCAGCGACACCACGATCGCCCTGGCGTCGATGGTGGTTGGTGCCGGCCGCGCTCGCGATCTGCCCAACATCGTGGATGCCATGGTGCAAAAGGGTGCCGCCTCCCGAAGCCACGCTGTGGCCGAGGTTCGCTCCGCCGTTCCTCTCACCGAGGATCAAAAGACCCGTCTGGCCGCCGCGCTCTCCCAGCGGACCGGCCAAACCATCGAGATCAAGACCATTGTTGATCCCAGCATCAAGGGTGGCATCGTCACCCAGATCGGCGACAACGTGATCGACGGTTCGATTCGCTCGAAGCTCACCAAGCTTCGCGAAGCAATCAACTAACTGAACCAGCGCCTGGCCGCCCCGTGGCGAGCCAACCGCAGACCCACCCCATTCAAAGACGCACATAGGTCCGAGAGAGAAGCCGAGAACAAAATATGTCTGATCTCACCATTAACACCGACGACATCGCCGCCGCGATATCGAAGAACCTCGACGGGTTCGAGCCCAGCCTGGAACAGACCCAGGTCGGTCGCATCCTCGACGTCGGTGACGGTATTGCCCGGGTTTCGGGTCTCCCCGATGTCGGCGTGAACGAGCTCCTCGAGTTTGAGGGCGGCCGCCGCGGTCTGGCCCTGAACTTGGAAGAGGACGCCATCGGTGCCGTGGTCCTCGGCGAAGTCGATGAGATCCAGGAAGGTCAGCCCGTCCGGGCCACCGGCCAGATTCTCTCGGTGCCGGTCGGCGACGGCATGTTGGGCCGTGTGGTAAACGCCCTCGGCGAGCCGATCGACGGTAAGGGTCCCCTCACCGGCGTGCAGTCCCGTCGTGCCGAGCTTCAGGCCCCGGGCATCATGGGCCGCAAGCCGGTGCACGAGCCGATGCAGACCGGCATCAAGGCCATCGACTCTCTCATCCCGGTTGGCCGTGGCCAGCGGGAGCTGATCATCGGTGACCGCAAGACCGGCAAGACCACCATCGCCATCGACACGATCCTGAACCAAAAGGGTCTCGATGTGCAGTGCATCTACGTGGCCATCGGCCAGAAGAGCTCGACCGTGGCCGAGGCTGTGGGCGTGCTCGAGGCCGCCGGTGCCATGGAGTACACGGTGGTGGTGAACGCTCCCGCTTCGGAGCCCGCACCGTTCAAGTACCTGGCCCCCTACGCCGGTTGCGCCATGGGCCAGCACTGGATGGACAACGGTAAGCACGCCCTGATCGTGTACGACGATCTTTCGAAGCAGGCCGAGGCCTACCGTCAGATGTCGCTGCTCCTTCGTCGTCCGCCCGGCCGTGAGGCCTACCCCGGCGACGTGTTCTACCTCCACAGCCGTCTGTTGGAGCGGGCCGCCAAGCTGAGCGACGAAAACGGCGCCGGCAGCCTCACCGCCCTCCCGGTCATCGAGACCAAGGCCGGCGACGTTTCGGCCTACATCCCCACCAACGTGATCTCGATCACCGACGGCCAGATCTTCCTGCAGGACGACCTGTTCAAGTCGGGTGTTCGCCCGGCCGTGGATGTGGGTATCTCGGTATCCCGTGTGGGTTCGGCCGCTCAGGTGAAGGCCATGAAGAAGGCTGTGGGTACGCTCAAGTCCGATCTTCAGCAGTTCCGTGAGCTTGAGGCCTTCGCCGCTTTCGGTTCCGATCTCGACCCGGTCTCGCAGAGCCAGCTCGACCGTGGCTACCGCCTGGTGGAGTTGCTCAAGCAGGGCCTCAACACCCCGTTCCCGGTTGAAGAACAGGTGGTGAGCATCTGGGCCGGTACTCGAGGCCACCTCGACGCCATCGAAGCCAGCGACGTGCAGCGCTACGAAGCGGAACTGCTCGATCACTTCCGCAGCAGCCACGCCGGCCTGCTCGACGAGATTCGCACCACGGGCGCCATCGCCGACGAGGATGGCTTCGAAGCCAAGATCGCCGCCTTCGGCGAACGTTTCCAGCCGACCCAGTCAGCCGCGGGTGGCCCAACTGCCGCCGCCGGTGACACCGTCGATGCCGATTCCGCCATCGTCGACAGCGACACCACCCTCCGCGAAGAAGAGATCATTCGCGACGACGAGGATTCGTAGTGCCAGGCGCAGAGGAACGGGTTCTGCGCCGCCGGATCGGCAGTGTGCAGAACACCAAGAAGATCACTAGAGCGATGGAGCTCATCGCCGCAACCCGTGTGGTGAAGGCTCAACAGCGCGCTCGGGCTGCCAAGCCCTATGCCCAGAAGATCACTCAGGTCATCGAGGATCTCTCGGCTGCCGGTGCATCGGTGAAGCATCCGCTGCTGGAACAGGTCGAGAACCCGACCGAAGTGGCGATCGTGTTGATCACCTCCGATCGTGGTCTGTGCGGCGCCTACAACGCCGGTGTGATCAAGGCCGCCGAGCGTGAGCTTGACGCCGCCCGCAACGAAGGCGCCGGCTACAAGCTGGTGCTGGTTGGCTCCAAGGGCCGCGATTACTTCAACTTCCGTAACTTCGACATCCATGCCGACTTCGAAGGCATCAGCGACACCCCCACCTACGAAGACGCTCGCAAGGTGGCCGAGGTCGTCACCGATCTGTTTGAGAACACGCCGGTCGATCGGGTCCAGCTGATCTACACCGAGTTCATCAGCGTCGGTTCGCAAAAGCCCACCGTGCGTCGTTTCCTGCCGCTGCAGTCGATGCAGAGCGTCGGCGAGTCCGGCGATGCCAAGGCCGTGGCCGATGTGGAGTTTGAGCCTTCTCCTGAGGGCGTGTTGAGCAGCCTGTTGCCCCGCTACGTGGAGGCCCGTCTGTTCTCGGCACTGCTCGAGTCAGCGGCTTCAGAACACGCCAACCGCCAGCGGGCCATGAAGGCCGCCACCGACAACGCCGAAGAGCTGATCATCAAGCTCACCCGAAAGATGAACCAGGTCCGTCAGGACGCAATCACTACCGAGATCATGGAGATCATCGGTGGCGCCGAAGCCATGGCTGCTGGCGCCGACGACGACAACGATCCCACCCAAGCCGAGCTCGAGCGCATCGCATGACGCGCCGGACCCAGAGCCAACAGAGCCAAACAGGAGTACGCCAGCGATGACGGCAACTGAACCAGAACTCAAGGAAGGCCGCATCGTCGGCATCCTGGGACCCGTCGTGGACGTCGAGTTCCCACCCGACGCCCTGCCCGAGATCAACCGGGCGCTTGCGTTCGATGTGGAGATCGACGGCGAGACCCAGGAGATCCGGGCCGAGGTGGCCCAGCAGATCGGCGATTCCCGGGTGCGAGCTATCGCCCTCAAGCCAACCGATGGTCTGGTGCGCGGCACCCCGGTGCGTAACACCGGCGCTGGCATCTCCGTGCCGGTGGGCGACGCCACCCTCGGCCACATCTTCAACGTGATCGGCGAGCCGCTCGACGTTGATTCGATCGACGCCGACACCTACTGGGACATTCACCGTCCGGCCCCGCCGTTCGACAGCCTTGAGTCCGAGGCCAAGATGTTCGAGACCGGCGTGAAGGTCATCGACCTCCTTACCCCATACCGCCAGGGTGGCAAGATTGGCCTCTTCGGTGGTGCCGGTGTGGGTAAGACCGTGCTGATCACCGAGATGATCAACCGTGTGGCCACCAACCACGGTGGTGTGTCGGTGTTCGCTGGCGTGGGTGAGCGCACCCGTGAAGGCACCGACCTTTTCCTGGAAATGGAAGAGTCCGGCGTGCTCGATAAGGCCGCTCTCGTGTTTGGTCAGATGGATGAGCCGCCGGGTGTGCGACTTCGTGTTGCTCTTTCGGCGCTGACCATGGCCGAGTACTTCCGTGATGAGCAGGGCCAGGACGTGCTGCTGTTCGTCGACAACATCTTCCGCTTCGTGCAGGCCGGTTCCGAGGTATCGACCCTTCTTGGTCGTATGCCTTCGGCTGTGGGTTACCAGCCCACCCTCGCGGATGAGATGGGCGAGCTGCAGGAGCGCATCACCACCACTCGGGGTCGTTCGATTACCTCGATGCAGGCTGTGTACGTGCCCGCCGATGACTACACCGACCCGGCGCCGTTCACCTCCTTCACCCACTTCGACGGAACCACCGAGCTTTCCCGTGACATCGCGGCGCTCGGTATCTACCCCGCAGTGGACCCCCTGTCGTCGACCTCCACGATCCTCACGCCTGAGATCGTTGGCGAGCGCCACTACGGCGTGGCCCGTGCGGTGCAGGAGATCCTCCAGCGTTACAAGGAGCTCCAGGACATCATCGCCATTCTTGGTCTTGATGAGCTTTCCGAAGAGGATCGCCTCATCGTGTCCCGGGCCCGTAAGATCCAGCGTTTCCTGTCGCAGCCGATGAACGTGGCCGAGATCTTCACCGGTCTTCCCGGTATCACCACCCCGGTCGATGAGACGGTGGACTCCTTCGAGTCGATCATCAACGGTGACCTCGACGACCTGCCCGAGCAGGCTTTCCTGAACGTCGGTGGCGCCGACGATGTGCGGCGCAAGGCCGCCGAGCTGGAGGCCTGATCCGGTGACGATGACCGTCGAGTTGGTCTCCCCGGAGGAGATCGCCTACGAAGGCGTTGCCAAGACGATCATCGCCCGCACCGTGGGCGGTGGCGACATCGCCTTCCAGGAGGGCCATGTGCCCTTTATCGGCACCTTGGCCGTGTGGGAAGTGAAGCTCTACGACGAGGCCGGCCAGACCACCACCTTTGCCGTACACCGCGGCTTTGTGGAGGTGGCGGGTAGCCACGTCATCATCCTTTCCGATATGGCCGAGCGTTCCGACGAAATCGATATCGATCGGGCTCGCGCCGCCAAGGCCAGCGCCGAGTCGGCGGTAGCCGCCAACGACGAAGACGAAGAAGCGGTCACCAAGCTCCAACGAGCAAGAGTCCGCCTCCACGTAAGCGGAGCCGAACCCCTCGTCTAACCAAGAACGTCAAGATTTGTGACGCCCAGCACCGTGTTTTTGCGGACCTAGGCGTCACAGATCTTGGATTTGGGGGAGTCTTAGGGCCCACTCAAGCAACGGGCGTTGCATCGGCCAGGTGTCGCTGACCGGTAGGGGGGTGGTTTGGGCGCCGGTGTCGATGGCGTCGCGGAGTTTGGTGACGGCTGCGGTCACGCTGAGATCGGTGAAGGTCAGGGTTGGGTCGACTTCCGGGCCGCCGGTGGCCGCTTGGTTGCGGGGGTCGATCTGGGCCAGAGTGGCCGGTCCCATCATGGAGTCGACCAGGGCGCCGCGGCGATCGTCGATCATCAGCCCCATCACCAGGTCGTGGCCGCCCGGGGTTTGGATGCCGAGCAGGATGTCGACATGGGGGTCGTCGTCATCGTCGGGCGCGGCTACCTCGATGGCACCGGTGAGGGTCGACTCGCCGAGGTTGTGTACCCACTCGGCCACAGTGTCGGCCCGGCCGGTTTCGTCGACCAGCCAGCGGGCCAGGTCTCGCGAGTCTTCATCGATAGCGAGATGGCTAAGCGCCGTGAGAAGCGCCAGCGTTTCCATATGGCCCGAGTTGGCCAACGATTCGTAAAGGTCACTCGGGTCGAGCACCCCGGCATCGGCCAACTCTTCCGGGGTGAGCCGACGATGATCAAACACTTCGGCGTGTACCGAGGCATAGAGCAGGAGTTGGTGGGGAGCGGTCTCGTCGAGTCGAGCGGCAATGTCGGCCACCAACGCTGGGGATTTGGCGTTCACCGGCTTGCCCGGCAGCCGCAGCACCGGTGCAGCTGGAGCCGTTGTACCGGTGGTCTGGGTCGAGGCATCCAAGCCGGTTGACAATCCCTCCCGGTCAATGGCCCCAAAACCACCAAAGTCGGAGTCGGGATCGCCAGGCGCCGACCGCTTGGCGCCGGTGCCCTTGGGGGTCACCCGGCCTCCGGAACCTCGCCCTCCAGTCTTCTTCCGCTTCTTGGCCATCGCCCGCCAGCATACGAACCCAACCCCAAAACCCGAAATGTCGGAAATATGCCACAAACTTTGTCGTCTTCTTCCGACATTTCGGGCTTGGTGGGAGCGATGGTGGTCGCTGGAAATTGTGACGGCCCCGCGCCTGCTCTCTTCTACCCTCTACACCATGCTTGAGATCGATGGTTCGGAGGGTGAGGGCGGCGGCCAGATGGTTCGTTCGTCGATGGCCCTGAGCGCGCTCACCGGGACTCCGGTGCGGCTGTTCAACGTGCGGGCCGGTCGGGTCAAGCCTGGTCTGAAGCGTCAGCATTTGGCTTCGGTTCGGGCCGCTCGGGAGGTATGTGGCGGTGGACTCTCCGGCGACGAGTTGAACTCGAGCGAGGTCACCCTTCACCCGGGCCCGATCCAGGCTCGAGACTTCACCTTCAAGGTCGGAACCGCAGGCAGCACCACGTTGGTGGCCCAAACGGTACTGCCGGCGCTGATGTTGGCCGGCGGTCCGTCGTCGATCACCATCGAGGGTGGCACCCACAACATGGGCGCCCCGCCCTACGACTACCTGGCCGATGTGTACCTGCCACAGGTGGCCCGGATGGGTCCCACCTTTCGGGCCAGCATCGAACGTCACGGCTTCTACCCCAACGGTGGTGGCCGGATCCGCATAGAGATTGAGCCGGCCACCGAGCTTCGGCCCTTCCGGCTGGTTCGCCGCTCCGAGCCGACCATTCGTGGCGCCCGGGCCCTGGTGTCGCAGCTGCCGATCAGCGTGGCCGAGCGTGAGCTCAAGGTGATTCGCCGCTTCGGTGACGTTCCCGAGGGGCGGGCCGTGGCGATAGAGGTAACCGACTCGCCGGGTCCGGGCAACGTGGTGATGATCACCTTCGATAGCGGAAACGTGGCCGAGATCATCACTGGGTTCGGGTCGAAGGGAGTCCCGGCCGAGAAGGTGGCCAAGCGGGCGTGGAAGGAGGCCGAAAGCTACGCCACGAGCACGGTCCCGGTTGGGGAGCACCTGGCCGATCAGCTCCTGCTTCCACTCGGCCTGGCGGCGGCGCAGGGGCAGACATCAACCTTCGTGACCGGCGCACTGTCGCTGCACAGCACCACCCACGTCACCCTGTTACAGCGGTTCCTCGATATCGACATCACCGTTGAGGAAACCGAACCGAACGCCTTCACGGTGCAGGTCGGTCCCAAACTGGCCTGAGTCGGCGACATCTGTCGCAGCGAAAAGCGGCGAAGGTGCCGGAGGCGTAATGCCTCCGGCACCTTCGTTGGGTACAGGGTGTGTGTTGTTGGTAGGGGTTAGTCGACGGGGATGACTACGGGGCGGCGCCGGCGGCGATCGCCAACGGAAACGATCACGAACCCGGTACCGAGGGTGATAAACGCCAGGGCCAGCATGGCCATGAGGCGGCTATCGGCACCGGTGAATGCGAGCCGTGGTTCGACGGCGACCATGCCGGTGTAGTGCGACGGGTCAGCATCGCTGACGCCCGGAACCGGGTTGCCGTCGAGGCCGAGCAGCGGGGTGTACACGCTCGGATCGTTGGGCCAGGTGCTGGGGTCGTTGATGTCGCA
>CALAML010000177.1 GCA_937925845.1 uncultured Acidimicrobiales bacterium
TCTTCGAGGGTGACTTCATGGAGCGGACGCTCTTCAATCTCATCGATTGCGGCTTCGAGCAACGCCTGGCGTGTTCGCGTTTGCTCCTCGGCACTCGACCGCGGCATTCGCTCTCCATTCCCATGTACATCGGCAATGGCATATCACCGAGATCCCCAAGGTACCGAACGCAGCAGCGATTCGTAAGTCCAAGCCACGGTCGGCAGGTCGGATCGAGTTCGGCGACCTGGCGCTGGTCTCGCAGAGGTATTGTGCGAACCCAGGCGCACCCAAATAGCAGGACCAACGCTATGTCTTCGATGGGTCTGCAGAATCGAGAACCACCATGCCGCTTCGCCTGACCGCGTTCCGCGGTGCCGCGCCCACTCGATGCGCCCACTCCCTGGGTGACACTACGGTGTGCCTGGCTTGCCAAGATGTCCGCTCAGGTAGTGATCCAACATGACCCAAGCCACGCCGCCGATTCGAGTCGCCATCGTTGGGCTTGAGCACGCCCATGCGCTCGGGGTGGCGCTGGTGCTTGACGCCGCAGGCGCCGACATCGTGGCCTTCAGCAACGAACGGTCCGGCCCTGGCGAGAGTGCCATTCGCAGCGCTGATGGCCGAGCGCCTGGCGATGTTGACCTGAGCGGGCCCGACCATCAGCAGGCTGACGGCATGGCCGGCGGTCACAATTGGGAGCCGGACTTTCGGGCGCTGTTCCCCGATGCTCGGGCGTACCAGAACCTCGACGAGCTGCTTGCCGGAGACACCTTCGACCTTGCGGTTCCGGTCGGGGTTCCCGACGAGCGGGCCGGCCACGCCATCGCCGCCTTGGCCGCCGGAAAGTCGGTGTTGGCCGACAAGCCCATCGCCATCAGCCCCGATCAGTTGCGTCAGCTACGGGAGGCAACAACCACCGCCGAAGACCAGGGGGCGATGTTTGGCGTGTGGTTCTCGGAACGCTTCGAGAGCCGGGCCACCACCCGGGCGACCGAGTTGGTGGCTGATGGGGCCATCGGCGACCTGGTGGAGGTGATCGGGTTAGGTCCTCATCGCCTCGCCGCCGGTTCCCGCCCCGAGTGGTTCTTCGACGCCACTCGCGCCGGCACGCTGTTGACCGACCTGATGACCCACCAGGTCGAACAGTTCCTGCACCTCGCGGCAGTCGCCGGGCACGACCCCGCCGATGCCACCATCGTCCATGCCCACCAGGCCCATCACCCAACCGGGCACAGGGTCAGCACCGAGCTTAGAAACGCCGAATCAGCGACACCACGAACCGTCACCGAAGCGGCCCGGCCGCTCCCGAACCACGCCACGCTGGACCTGGCCGTGGGTCCGGTCACTGGCCACCTGCGGGTCGATTGGTTGAGCCCGGAGGGCCTCCACACCTGGGGCGATGTTCGACTGATGCTGCTCGGCACGACCGGCACGATCGAGGTCCGCAAAAACGTCGACCTCGGTTCGCACCACCAGGGTGGCGACCACCTGCTGCTCACCGATCAGAGCGGCGTGCACCGAATCGACTGTTCCGAGGTGGTGTTGCCTTTCGCCACCGAGCTACTTGAAGCCGTCGGCGGCGCCACCAACCAGTTCACCAACCCAGAAACCACACTGCGGGTGCTCGACCTCTGCCTAAGGGCCGAACAACAAGCCGCCTCCTAAGCCCAAAGCCCGAAATGTCGGAAATCGGCGACAAACGTTGTCGTTTTCTTCCGACATTTCGGCTCGGGGTAGGGTCATTTGCATGGGAACTGCAACCAGCGACGGCGTCATCAAGGGTTTTGTGCACCCGGATTTTGTGGATCCGGTGGCCGCGTTTGCCAAAGAGTTTGCCCACGCCGATATGGGCGGTGCCGCGCTAT
Source organism: uncultured Acidimicrobiales bacterium (assembly GCA_937925845.1). Taxonomy (GTDB): domain Bacteria; phylum Actinomycetota; class Acidimicrobiia; order Acidimicrobiales; family CALAML01; genus CALAML01. Next base: position 1,848 of record CALAML010000177.1, read on the forward strand.
CGGTGATGCAGCACGGTGAAACGGTGGTCGATGTGTGGACCGGCACCACCGACATCGCCGGCACCAACCCGTGGTGCGAGGACACCCTGGCCATGAGCTTCTCGACCACCAAGGGTGTGGCTTCGATGGCTCTGCATCTTCTGGTCGATCGCGGCCTTGTGGCCTACGACCAACCGGTCGCCTCTTACTGGCCCGACTTCGGTGCCAGCGGCAAGGAGCACATCACCATTCGCGAGATGATGACCCATCGCGCCGGTCTTCACGACGCCCGCCACCTGGTCGACTCTCCCCGTGCCCTGCTCGATGCCGAGGCCATGACCAAACTTGTGGTGTCTCAAGCCCCCGACCCGATGGCTCAGGAAACGTCCGGCTATCACGCCGTGACCTACGGCTGGCTGGTGGGCGGCGTTGTCCGGGCGGTGACCGGGCGGTCGCTCACCCAGTTTGTCCAGGATGAACTGGCCGGCCCGTTGGGCGTCGATGGCCTCCATATCGGCGCGCCGATGTCGCAGCGTCATCGCATCGCCCCGTTGATTCCCCTTCCCACGCCCAAGGATCAGCAGCGGATAAAGAAGCTCACCGGCTGGATGCAGAAGTCTCAGCGACTGGAGCGTTTTGTCGATGCTCTGCTGGTCGAGGATTTCGACGACTTGATCTATGACCCCGATCTCTCGCTTGCTGATACCGAGATGGCCGCGGTCAACGGCTTCCTCAACGCCCGGTCGCTGGCCCGGATGTATTCGATCCTGGCCAATGGTGGCGTGGTTGATGGCCAGCGCTTTTTGTCGCAATCCACCATCGATGATCTGGGTCAGATCCAGGTGCGGAGCCGGGACTACGTCATTCAGATCCCGATGTTGTGGCGCACCGGATTCCATCGTGCGTTTGTAACCGGACGCCACCAGCCCAAGCGGGGGTTCGGCCACTTCGGCTACGGCGGTTCGGGCGGCTGGGCCGACCTGGATACCGGCATGTCGATTGGGTTCACCCTCAACAAGCTGTCGGTCACCACGCCGATGGCCGACATGCGGCTCGCCAAGATCGGTGGCGCCGCCTGGAAAGCAGCCCAGTCCCGGTAGGGCCCCGGGCCCTCCGGGCCTGACCCAAGGACCCAACTTTGGTGATGTGGTTCAGCTGTTTTCGATCTTCCTGATATCCACTGCGGAGGGTGGCAGGTGGTCGGGCACGGTGAAGGTCGTCAGGGGACTGGTTTGACTGGTTTCACTTGTCGGGTCCGTCGGCGGGAACGACCGTTGCCGCATCAGCCTTCTCAGCGTTTCTTCCGCAGCGGCCCGGGGTTGGGGTTTCGCCATCAGATATCCCTGGACACGGTCCACGCCGAGGGCCCGGACCACAGCGAACTCGGCTTCAGTCTCCACACCTTCAGCCACAACTTCCATTTCGAGAGCGGCGACCATGGAGACCATCGCCCCCACTACGGCTTGCTGCTTCTGGTCCTGGTCGATGCCTCGGATAAACGACATGTCGATCTTGAGTTCCGTCGCAGGGAGATCGCGTAGGTAGGCGAGCGACGAATAGCCGGTACCAAAGTCATCGATGGCGATATTGACCCCGAGGTCCCGCAGCGCTCGAAGGTCTCTCACCCCGGACTGGCTGTCGGCAAAGAGTTGATCTTCAACAACTTCCAGCACGAGACGACTGGGGTCGGGAAGGTTCCGGCAGACTTCGCCCACCGTGTCCTGAAGTTGTGTGCCCAGATGGAGCGCCGACAGATTGATGTTGACTGCCAGATGCCCAAGTTCCGGGTCGGGGGCCCAGCGCTTAAGCAAATTGGCCGCGGTGGCGATCGCCATATCGCCCAGGTCGGCAACAAGCCCAGCCGACGCGACCGCGCTCAGAAGGTCGCCGGTTTGGATCTGGGACCCGTCAGGGCGGATCCACCGCGCCAGTAGCTCCACCGAGCTCGGCCTGCCGGTGTCTGTATCGACGATGGGCTGGAGGTGGAATCGGACCTCACCCGAGGCCATGGCTTCGCCAACCGCGCTTTCCCGGGCCAGGGTCGCCTGGAGTTCAGTTCGGACTTCTTCGCAGGAGATCAGCAGGGTGGTCTCGGGCATCTCCTTGGCTCGGTACATGGCGTGGTCGGCTTCGGCCAGAGCTTCTAGCGCGTCGGCCCCCGGTACCAACAAGGCAACCCCAAAGCTGGACCGCAACCGCAGGCTGCGGCCCTCGAACTCCACCGGTTGGGCCAGGGCCGCGACCAGGGATTCCAATCCGGCGGTGGTCGTAGCCGACTCGGGTCGACCCGGGACGATGATGGCGAATTCGTCACCGCCCAGCCGGCCGATGCGGGCCCGTTTCCCCAGGGTCGCCCGAACTCGGGCGACCACCTCGACTAGGACGGCGTCGCCCGCTCGATGGCCATGGGCGTCGTTGACCTGTTTGAAGGCATCGAGGTCGACCACGACCACCGAGTGGGGCTCGCGTCCGCCGGATACCTCTTCGAGTTCGGCCACGAGCCGCGCTCGAGTCCAGGCGCCGGTCAAGCCATCATGGTCGGCCAGGTGTTGGCTCTGGTTTCGTACCCGAACCAGGTTGAGCTGCATGCTCGCGATCATGGCGCCGAGGAACATGGCCGCTGAAGCCCAGACCGCGGTGTAGGCGGACAGCACCCATTCTCCGGCCCGGGCAAAGGACAGGCCGTACGAAATGGCCAGCACCAGCGCCGAGCCCAGGTAGTGGCGCCTTCGCGCCAGAAATTGAGCGGCAATCACCGCTGAGGCGGTCACAACGGTGATCATGGTCGCCAGCATGAGATACTTGGTCGGTGTCTCTCCGGACGCCTGGGCGCCGAGCCAGGGCAGGATCAGGAAGCCGGCGAAGTGGGTGATCCGAAAGCAGTCGTCCAACCTGTCGCCGAGCGCCTCGCGCCCGTTAACCAGTGCGAGCAGTGCAGCCGCAGCCAGCATTCCGGTTAGGAGTTGGCTCGCGCCGAACGCCAGCAGCCGAGGCAGTGGGATGGACGAATTCCGGAAAAGGACCACGGCCAACACGCAAACCAGGGGGTGAGCCAGCACCGCGCCCCCACGACTCGCGATCATCTGAGTCCGCGATGGCGGTGGGGGAGGCGCCTGGGCCAGGTCCTCGATCAACGGATTCACTCCGTTATCGACGACATACCAATGAAGAACATTTAGGAGAATCGACGAATCGGCGCAGCAAACACCCGAATCCAACAAACGTTGACCGCCGCAAACTCCGTATGCCATTCAAAAATAGAGACCACTAGTATCCAAGAAAGGGATATGCGGCAAGGGAAGGCCGCGAGTTCCAGAACCGGAGCTTGGGGACGCCAGTCCTGCCCACTGGCGCTCCCAGCCCGGCCAATACAAACCCATAGAGAAGCGAACGAAATCCAGGCACGACGACCAAGGGAAGGGTCATCATGCAAACCGCCCCGCTAAAGCCCTCGCGCAAACCGGTTGCCTCCCGGAGCGCGCCGCTTGTCATCGGCGTACTTTTTCTGATTGGCCTGATGGCGGTGGGGGCGCTGCTGTTGATGAGCGCCGCCAATGCCAGCGCCCCTCGCGCCGCAGTCATCACGTTCCCGAGCTAGCCCCTCAGGAAACCAGCAGCCGTTATGTCGGCGCTGAGCGTGAAGGCTCACGCTGGGCGCCGACATTCGGTCAGGGTTGGGTCGGGTCTGAGGTTCGATTCCGGGCGCCGGTTCGGTCAGCGGTTAGCTGGGCTAAAGCTTGTACATCTCTGCGGCTGGCTTGAGGGGTCGGGCATACCACAGGGGTCGGCGGGTGCCGGTGTCGTTGGTGCCAGCGGGTCGGGTCTTGGCCATCCACTCGAGGAACGCCTCGCGGCTTTTCTCCGTGTCGACCACTACGTCGCCGTATTCGTCTCCCGCTTCGGCTGGGGTCACGTGGACCCGTTGGTGCCAGCACTGCATGCCGGAGATCGGGTCTGGCTGCACACAGAAGGTGGCGTTCTGGTGCACGCCGGTGTCGGTCCACCAGATGCGGTTGGTATCGGCATCCTCAGATTCATACGGTTCGTTGCCGTGCTCGCGCTTGAGTTTCCACACCGAACCGTCGTTGCCGACGTTGGCTTTGCCGGCACCCCAGGATCGGGCCTGGCCTTCTTCCAGACGCCACCGACCCATGTGATGCGACGCCGCAACCACACCGGGGCGGATGCCCTCGGTGCGCCAGGCGCTGATCACGAAGTGGCCGATGCGGGTGCTGATGCGCACCAGTCCGTTCTCCTCGATGTTGAGCTTCTCGGCATCGGACGGGTGAATCCACAGTGGGTGGCGGTGGCTGATTTCGTTCAGCCATTTGGAGTTGGCCGACCGGGTGTGGATCAGCGTGGGGATGCGGAACGTCGGCAGCAGGATGCGCTCGGTGCCGGCCATGTCCAGGTCTTCCCAGTGCACATGGCTGGGGATCCATTTGGGCGTTGCGTATTCGGGCCAGCCCCAGTCCGAGAGCGTGGTGGAGAACAGTTCGAGTTTGCGGGAGGGCGTTGGGAACCCTTCTTTGGCTACGCCGTCGATCTCTACTGCGGGTGAACCGTCGCCGAGGGGCACAAGCGAGAGGTCGGCCAGGTCGTCGAGGTCACCCGACCAGGTGCCGGGGGTACCGGGCTTGCGGTAAACACCGTCATCATCTTTGGTGCAGCCTTCGAGGGCGTCGGCCGACACTTCGCGTTCGTAGGGTTCGTAGGGGTCGGTTGGCACTTCGTAGGCCGAGCGGTCCCGCATGTACTCAAGCGCGGTCTGTCCCGCTGCCGCTGCCGTTTCGGCGAGGCCGGGCACGTTCTCTTCGAACATCCGGCCGTAGTACTCATCGATGGTGACCGGCTTGCCGGGGTACTTCTCACTCTCGAACCACTGGCGGATACCCATGGATCCGTCGGGGTCGATCTTCCACGACAGGTCGATCCAGAACTCGTTCTCTTCCCAGACTTCGCCGGGGTTGTATTCGTAGCTGCGAGCGTCGGGGCCGAGGTCGACCGGGCCGGAGCCGCCACCTTCCTTGATTTCGGCGTAGCGACGGAACACCGACTGGCGGAAGGCGATCCAGCGTCCGGCCTGGGTCTCATAGCTGGTCACGTCGTGGCGCTCGGCTGACACACCCATCGGCAGCACATAGTCGGCAAACCATGACGTCTCGGACCAGGTCGGGGTGAGGGCGACGTGGCACCGCACCTTGGTTTCGTCGGTGAGCGCTTCCATCCAGGTGAAGCCGTCGGGGTTGGTCCAGATCGGGTTATACACCCGGCTGAAGTACACCTCGAGGGCGCCGCGCCCCTCTTTGAGGAAGTGGGGCAACAGGATCGACATCTCGTGATACGCCAGTGGGAACTCCACCGGCCATTCAAGTTCGTTCCACTTGTGGGTGTTCGGGGCGCCGAAGGCCGCGGGGGCCTTGAACTTGTTCATGCCGTTGCCGGCGGTGCCGCCCTTCGTGGCCACCGAACCGGTCAGCACGTTCAGGAAGAACAGGCAACGGGCCACCTGCCAGCCACCCATGTTTCCCGCACCCGCGGCTCGCCAGTTATGAGACGCAAACTTGGTGGGATGTTCGCCGATGACCTCGGCCACCTGACGGATTTCCTCAGCCGACACGCCGGTCTTCTGCTCAGCCGATTCCGGCGTGTACTCTGCGTACTCCTCCAGCAGTGCCTCCCGCAGTTCGGAGAACTCCACGGGCCGGTTGGGGTGCTTCTCCTTGAGGTAGGTCTGCCAGTTGGTCCACCGTTCCATAAACGGGGCGTTCCAGGTTTCCGATTCGATCAGCAGCCGGGCGATGGCCAACAGCAGGTACGGCTCAGTGCCGGGCCAGGTCGGCAGCCAGTGGTCAGCCTTGGCGCCGGTGTTTGAAAGGCGCGGGTCGGCACAGATGATCTTGGCGCCGCGAGCCTGGGCTTCCATGATGCGCTGGGCGTGAGGGTTGAAGTAGTGGCCCGACTCAAGGTGAGCCGAGATCAAGAAGATGACCTTGGCGTTGGCAAAGTCGGACGACGGCCGGTCGTGGCCCATCCAGCTCTGGTAGCCGATGCGGGCGTTCGAGGAGCAGATGTTCGTGTGGCTGTTGTGGCCATCCACCCCCCAGGCTTTGAGCACCCGGTCGGTGTAGCCGTCCTCTCCGGGTCGGCCGACGTGGTACATGATTTCGTTGTGGCGGTCTTCGCTGATGGCGGTGCGGATGCGCTCGCCAATCTCTTCGAGGGCCTGGTCCCAGCTGATGCGCTCCCACTCTCCGGAGCCCCGCTGGCCCACCCGCTTCATCGGGTACAGCACCCGCTCCGGGTCATAGACCTGGTTCAGC
>CALAML010000178.1 GCA_937925845.1 uncultured Acidimicrobiales bacterium
CCCACAGCTCAGCCGAGAGTGGTGAGCACCTGGGCGGCGGGGAGATCCCGGTCGTTCTGGGCGGGCCGGTTCTGGACCGAGCCTCCTGCGGCCAGGGTGGCGATGGAGTCGAGAGCGGTCAGTACTTCGCGAAGATTTCGCGGTGGCGGAAAGTACTCGTCTTCGGTAGTGATGGTGATCTCTTCGACACCGCCGGTCGGAGCCAGCCGGGTGATGACCGCTTCGACCAGATCTTCCGGTGCGCTGGCGCCGGCGGTCACTCCGACGGTGCCGGTGATGTCGTTGGGGAGCTCGTCGGGGTCGTTCACCCGGAAGACCCGTTCGCAGCCGCTTTCGAGAGCGAGTTGTTCGAGGGCGCTGGTGTTGGACGAGTTGGCTGAACCAATCACCACCATGGCGTCGCATCGCGGCGCGATCTCCATCAGCGCAGATTGCCGGTTCGTGGTGGCGAAGCAGAGGTCGCTGCGGCCCGGCGTCCACAGCTCGGGCCAGCGCTCCTTGGTGGCGTCGAGAACATCGGACCAGTCGCGATGGCTGAGGGTGGTTTGGGCCAGGAGCGCCAGTGGTTCGTCGAAATCGGGCAACGCTTCGACCTCGGCGCGCGATTGGACCCGACTGATCGAGTCGGGGGCCACGGCCATGGTGCCCACCGCCTCCTCGTGGCCTTCGTGGCCGACATAGACGATTCGGTAGCCCTTGCCCGACCTCACCTTCACCTCATGGTGCACCTTGGTAACCAGCGGGCACACCGCGTCAACGACGTATCCGCCGCTGGCTTCGGCTGCTTCGACCACTTCGGGGGCCGAGCCGTGGGCGCTCAGCATGACCGGCGACCCTTTGGGCACTTCGTCGATGTCGTCGACAAAGATCACACCCAGGTCTCGGAACCGGTCGACCACCTTCTGGTTGTGGACGATCTCGTGATAGCAGTACACCGGCCCGTCAAAGATCCGCACCATCCAGGCCAGCGCCTTGATCGCCATCTCCACCCCGGCACAAAAGCCTCGTGGGCTGGCGAGTAATACCCGGTCGACGTCCATCTCTCCAAGCTACCGCCCCACAGGGCGAGCCAGGAGTCGCAACGGCCGTCACCGGGGAGGGTCCTGTCCTAAGCTCCGCAACAACAAGTCGATGCGGTCCGATCCAGGGGCGAGAAATGGGAGAGTCGCAGATGAGCGAGCCAACGATCACCCAGGTTTTGGAGGGTGCTGTCGCCGACGGCGCGGCACCAGGTTTTTGCGCCGGAGCGGTGCGCGGTGACGGCACCGTGCTCTTCGAGGGGGCGGTCGGCGTGCGGGGCACCGAGAGTGGGGAGCCGATGACCCCCGACACCGTGTTCCGGATCTTTTCGATGACCAAGGCCGTAGCGTCGGTGGCGGCAGCGATTTTGGTGGAGGAGGGTCGTCTCGATATCGAGACTCCGGTGGATGAGGTGGTCGCCGACTTCGCCGCCGTCGAGGTGCTGGAAGGTTTTGATGGTGCGACCCCGGTGCTACGCCCGCCCGCCACCAGGGCCACCGTTCGCCATCTGGCCACTCATACCTCCGGTCTGGTGTATGAGCTGTGGAATGCCAATCAGGAGGCGATGATGGCCGCCGGCGCGCCGGGCGCGCTGACCGGCTCGGTCGACGCCCTCAAGTCCAGCTACAAGTTGGCCTTCGATCCCGGCACCGCGTGGGACTATGGCGTCGGCATCGACTGGCTGGGCTTGGTGGTGGAAGCGGTCTCGGGTCAGAGCCTCGACCGGTTCGTGACCGAACGGATCCTTGAGCCACTGGCCATGACGAGCTCGGGCTTTGAGCGTGATGGCTTCGAAGACCGGCTGGTGCCGCTGCATGTTTTTGGCCCCGACGGTTCGATCTCCGAGATGCCCGATATCGCCCCGCCGCCGAACCCCGAGTTCTACGGTGGCGGCCACGCCATGTTCTCGACCGCGGGCGACTATCTGCGGTTCCTGCGGATGCTGCTCAACGGTGGCGAGCTCGAGGGCCAACGGGTGCTGGCCGCGGAGACGCTGGATTGGGTGTTCGCCAACCAGATCGGTGATTTGGAGATAGGTACGATGACCTCGGTGGGCCCGCTGAGCGCCGATGTTGATTTCCTGCCCGGCGTCGCCAAGAAGCACTCCTTTGCCTTTGTGACCAACACGGAGGACATGCCCGGTATGCGGCGGGCCGGGGCTCAGAGCTGGGCCGGCTTGGCCAACACCCATATGTGGGTCGACCCGGCGGCCGATGTGGCTGCGGTGCTCTGCGCTCAGGTGTTGCCCTTCGCTCATCCTGGGGTGATGAAGGCCTATGCCGAGTTCGAACAGGCGGTGTATCGGGAGCTGTAGCGTTGCGGCCGCCGGTTTGAGCCGGACCTGAGCGGGCGCCGGTGCGGGCCGGGTGCGGGCTGATCGGCTGACCGGCTATGGCGGTAGAATCCTGCTCATGAGCTTGGCGTCGGTTGTGGCAGTGGCTCCGGATTCTCCGGCGGCCCGGGCTGGCGTTGTTGTCGGCGATGAACTGACGCGGATCAACGGTCAGACACCCCGCGACGTCATCGAGTACCAGATGCTGGTCGATGAACCGAGCGTGGCTCTCGACGTTCTTCGCGGGGCCATGGCCATCGAGATCGATGTCGACAAGGCCGCGGGTGAACCGCTCGGCATCGAGGTTTCGGCCGCACTCTTTGACCAGGTTCGCACCTGCGATAACCACTGCGAATTCTGTTTCATCTACCAGTTGCCCAAGGGGATGCGGCCCAGCCTGTATATGAAGGACGACGACTATCGCCTGTCGTTCCTGTTTGGCAACTTCACCACCCTCACCCGCTTTACCGAGGCCGATCTCGAGCGGGTGATTACTGAACGGCTCTCGCCGCTGTACGTGTCGATCCATGCCACCAACCCGCTGGTGCGGGCCGATCAGCTTCGTAACCGTCGGGGCGCCACGAGCCTACGGTGGTTGCGTCAACTACTCGACTACGACATCGAAGTGCACGGCCAGGTGGTGGTGTGCCCCGGCCTCAACGACGGGGCGGTGCTGGTCGAAACCCTGTCCGGGGTGTTGGACCAGTTTCCTGAGCTGCGCACTGTGGCTGTGGTGCCGCTCGGCATCAGCGATCACAGCAACGAGCCGCGTATGCGGTCTCACACCACCGCGGAGGCTGAAGCGGTGGTCGACATCGTTGATCAGTTTCAGGAGCTGTTCAACGAGTTTCTCGGTCGGCCGGTCGTGTTTGCCGCCGATGAGTACTACCTGCTGTCGGGTCGACCGTTTCCGGATGCGACGAGTTATGCCGGGTTCCCGATGCACGAAGACGGCATCGGCATGGCGGCGACCTTCGCCGCAGAGTTTCGGGGTGAGACCACTACTGCAGTCGGCACCGCGGCCGGCTTCTTTGCTTCGGTCGACGGAGCGCCGGCCGAGGGCTACCGGGCCCCACGCCTCGGCGGGGTCGATCCCAACCCACCGACGGGCCTGACGCTCTCAGCTGGTGCCGCGGTCTCGATGGCAACGCCAACGCCCACAGCAACACCGTCGACACCGACGCCGACCCCGGTCACGTTGACGCGGCGCCGATCCGCCCCGGCTGCCGACGCTCCGGTTGCCGTTCTTACCGCGGGTTACGGCGCCCGGGTGCTTCAGCCACTGATCGATGAGGTGGCAACCGAGCTCGGCGTGGCGGTGCGTCTTCTTGAAGTGAAGAACAACTTCTTCGGCGGCAACATCGCCGTCACCGGACTGATGGTGGGGGCCGATGTGGTTGCCGCTCTCCGCGGTCAGCCCGATCACCATCGCTATCTGCTGCCTGACGTCTGCCTCTCAAACGGCTTGTTCCTCGACGGAACCAGCTTGGCCGACCTGCCCTTCGAGGTGGAAGTAGTGGCCACCGACGGCATCTCGCTACGACAAGCTCTCGGATTGGGCTTCCCCGAGGACCCTTCGGCGAGCCACAATGTAGCCAGCGGCCTCCGAGACGGTCCTGGTTGATCGTTGGTTGGTCCGGCCCTGTCACGGGTGCTCGCCAATCCGGTTCTTCCCCGCACCCGCCACCATCCGCTGCTTCGTATCCACCGCCCGTATTCCACCGAACGCTGAGTGAGTCTTCCCGATGAGCGCCATGTCTGATATCCCATCCGGGCCGGGCGTGTCCGACCCGCCGCTCGAAGAGCCGACGGAGTCCAACGATGGCGTCGCTGGGGTCGAAACCGACGACTGGCCAGACGTTGACGAGTCCAGCGACCAGCCCGACTACTCCGGCCAGTCCGATGACTCCGACAGGTCCGACCTGCCATTGGTCGCCATCGTCGGTCGCCCGAACGTGGGCAAGTCGACCCTGCTGAACCGCATTATTGGTCGGCGCGAGGCCATCGTTGAGGAGCGCCCGGGTGTTACCCGGGATCGCAAGGAGGTGGAGGCCGAGTGGCTCGGTCGCCATTTTCGTCTGGTCGATACCGGCGGTTGGCTGGCTTCCGGCACTGCTCTCGACGACAAGGTGAGCGCTCAGAGCGAGGCCGCTATTGCCGAAGCGACGGCGCTGCTGTTTGTGGTCGACGCCCAGGCTGGCCTGGTCGATGAGGACGCTGAAGTGGCCCGCTTGATCCGGCGCGAGGAAACCCCGGTGCTGGTGGTGGCCAACAAAGTCGACGCCACGGCTCACGAGTACCAGATGTGGGACTTCATGACGCTGGGCCTTGGCGAGCCCCACCCGATCTCCTCGCTCCACGGCCGTGGCACCGGTGATCTGCTTGATGCGCTGCTCGAGATCCTTCCCGAGCAGCCGGTTCCGGTAGAACCGGACGCCCCTCTCACCTCGAAGCCCCATGTGCGGTTGGGGGACCGTGATGAGGTTGATGGCCAGCGGGTGTTTTCGGTGGCTCTTGCCGGTCGGCCAAACGTCGGCAAGTCCACCCTTTTCAACCGACTGCTGGGTGAGGAGCGTTCGGTAGTGCACGACATGCCGGGGACCACCCGCGACAGCGTCGATACGGTCGTCGATACCGACTACGGGCCGATCCGTTTTGTCGACACCGCCGGCATGCGGCGGCGCTCACGCGTCGACGCGGGAACCGAGTACTTCTCGATGGTCCGGGCGCTCAAGTCGGTCGATCGCTCCAACGTGGCCCTTCTGGTGATTGATGCCACCGAAGGCATCACCCATCAGGACCAGCGCTTGGCGGAACGCATCGATGGAGCCGGTTGTCCGATCGTTGTGTTGTTAAACAAGTGGGAGCTGCTCGATGCCGAGGAGCGGGCCGATCTAAACCTTCAGGTTGAGCGCAAGCTGCACTTCATTGGCGAAGACCAGGTGCAGCGGATCAGTGCCTTAACCGGCAAAGGGGTGTCGCGGCTGCTGCCGACGCTGATGGTTGCCGTCGATGAGTATTCGCGGCGGATCCCGACCCGCAAAGTGAACCAGGTGATTCGCGCCGCCCAGCAGGCCCAGCCGGCCCCGAAGGGGGCCCGGGTGTTGTACGCCACCCAGGGCGCGACCGACCCGCCAACCTTCACCCTGTTCACCAACCGGACGGTGCCGCCCACCTATCTGCGGTATCTCGAGCGCAGCCTGCGCGAAGCCTTCGACATGGAACACACCCCGATCAAACTCCGGGTCCGGCGCCGGGACTAGCGAAGTGCGGCGATAACTGCTGGTTCGCACCGCGGGATGGTGTTCCAGCACGGTGTGTCCAGTGCTGGGGATCAGGTTTCGTAGACCCGCTTCAGCGCCTCGCAGGCCGTGGCGACGGCCGGGTCGATCTCGATACGTTTGGCGGCCACTTCGCTGAACATCGACACGATGGTGCCGTTGCGAAGCACATAGGCCGACTCCGCCGACGGAGGTCCGGGCCAGCCGCTGAGATGGCTGTTGCTGCCGATTCCCACCATGCCCGACAGATGTGGGTCGGTGTTCCAGGGCATGGCCGGGTCGGCCTGGTAGCTCGCTAGCGGCGGGATCAGTGAGCTCAGGGCAACGGAGGAGAGCGGCCGAAGTTGGTCCGGCTGGCAAATGAAGCGGACCCATTCCTTCGCCGCGGCCTGATGTCTCGAGTGGGCAAAGATCCCGAGGCTGTTCACCTCTACGAGCTGGTGGAGCCCGGCCGGTCCTGCCGGGTATCGGCTGTGGCTGGTGACCGCGGCGAGTTTCGGAAACTCGGCGCGGGCTCGCCAGTAGATCGATGAGGTGTTCTGCGTCATGGAGATCTCGCCGTTGAGGAACGCTTCATTGTTTCCGCCCTCATCGAACTGCGGCGCGGCTGGCGCATTTAGTTCCGATAGGCGCCGGAAGTAGGCGAGCGCGTCCCGGGTCGCCTGGGAGTCGAGGGCCACCTTGCCGGTCACTGGATCGATCTCTTGAGCTCCGAAGGCCCAAAGGAGTGAGTAGGCAAAGTTGGCGGAGTCGTTCGGTGCCGTGGGTGACATGGAGAATCCGGCGAGGGGCAGGTCGTTGTCTCGCAGGCGGGTTGCCAGTTCCAGAAGGTCGTCGTAGGTGTCCGGTGGCCCCATCCCGACCTGCTCCACGAGGTCCATCCGGTAGGTGATGGCGCTGGGGGTGAGCGACCACGGAATCGCGACCCATCGGCCGTCTGCGGTGCCGACCGTGCGGGCGATATCCAGCCAGCCACCGTTGGCTGCCCCGATCTCTTCGGCGAGCTGCGAGACGTCGACGAGTCGATCGGCGTGAATCTGTGAGTCGGGGGAGAAAAACTCAGCGAGGTCAGCCCCCTGCCGTTCTTGGGAGGCCCTGCGGTACTGTTCGCGCCAGTCTGGCTGGTGGAGCAATTCAACCTCAACGTTGAGGTCGGTGTTGAAGGCCGCGGTTTGCTGGTCGAGCATCTCGGAATGCTCGGTGATGAAGCTGCGGCGGAGCATGGCGCGAACCGCGGCGTTGCCGAAGTCGGTCGACGCTAGTCGGTCACCACCCAGGCTGGTGCCACAGCCGGTCAGGCCCAGGGTGCCCAAAGCCAAAGCCCCGCCGCCGAGCAGCCGGAGTGCCTGGCGTCGCGTCAGGCCGTCGGCCCGCTCCAGTGAGTCCATTCGCTGGGTAACGGCAGTTCAGCGCCGCCTATTGAGCATCGTGTTGAAGGGAGCATGCGTTGAAGTGGGCACATGTTGAAGTGGCTCATGTCGAAGTGGGCACATGTTGAAGTGGGCACATGTTGAAGTGGGCGCATATTGAAGCAGGCTCATGTTGAAGTGAGCATGTGGTGTTGGATCAGCGTTTGTTGGGGTCGAGGTCTGCTGAGATCCGACGTTCCGGCGGAGATCTAGCAAAAAGTCAGCCGTGGATCCGGCTCGGCCCGCATAACCGCCAGCACTGCTAAAGCTGGCTCGCCGGAACGCCGTCCTTTACTAGGTGGTGCATCTTCGCGGAATCCGAGGGCGGCTAATGCTGTGGCTCGCTATTGCCGCGCTCCCGGTGCTGTTGGTCGGGGTGATCGCCTCGGAGATCATCGACAAACGCCTCACCGGGCAAAGCGAGGCGCAGCTTTCCAACTACAGCGCCCTCGAAGTCGGTCGCCTAAACGAGGCGCTGACCAGCCAGGAACAGGATGCCAACATCGTCGCTTCAGGGCTGGATCTCCGCGACCTGATGGAGTCGATCAGCGAAGCTCGCTCCATGCCCGACACGGGCAACATTCTGATTCGCACCGCTGATGGCCGGGTGATTCGGCCCAACTCCCCTGAGCCGCTGAACGGCGTCGCTCGGTCGATCGTTCTGAGCGGTAACGAGAGCGGGTCGGAGATTCAGGAGATCCGAATCTCGGCCCGAGACGGGCAGATTCTCGCCCGGACCGCCGGGTTCTCCTGGGAGCCTTACAACCCCGAGCTGGTTGACGAGGCTATGGAGACGCGACGTTCCATGTTCGGCAACGCCTTCTTTGCCAGCGACGCGGAGCTGCGACTCGGCCTGGCGGTTCCGGTGATCACTGATGACGGAGCGGTGCTCGGTGCGATCGAGATGGAGATTCCCCTCGAGCCGATCGTTGCCCTTGCTCAGCAGTACGAGGGGTTCGCCTCCACCAGTGAGGCCAACCTCTACCAGCGTGGCGCCGACGGCGAGCCGGAGCTGATTAGCTCCCGGAGGTTTGATCGGGGTGCGGTTCTCGACGCTGCGGATGACCCGTTGCCTCGTCGAAGCCTGCTGATCAGCCAAAGCGATGTAACCATCGATCGTGACTACCGCAACGAGAGAGCCATCGCCGCCCTGGAGCCGATCGACGCCACCGGTTGGGGTCTGGTCGTGAAGATCGATGAGTCGGAGGCGCTCGCTCTGCAGGAGGAGTTCCAACGGTTCGTTGTACTCGCGCTGGCCATCATGTTGCTGGTGATGTTGCTGGGTTGGATATTCCAGGTGGGTCCTCTCGGTCGCCGAATCACTCGGACCGCCGAGGCTGCGGATCGGGTGGCCAGCGGCGACTATCAGTCGTTGATTGGCGACACCTCCACTGACGAGATCGGCAACTTGGCCCGAAGCATCGATCGGCTGGCCAGCGACCTGGAAGAGGACATCCGGGCCCGAGAGTTTGCCGAAGCCAAGCTTCGTTATCGAGCCGACCACGATGCCCTCACCGGCTTGATCAACCGCCAGCGGGCCTCGGGCTTCATCGAGGAGTATGCGGCCAGGAACATTCCGGTTTCACTACTCTTCCTCGATCTCGACGGCTTTAAGGAGATCAACGACAGCTACGGTCATGGTGCCGGCGACGAGGTGCTGGTTGCCACGGCTCATCGACTCGAGGGCTGCTTCCCCGACCCGGCCACGATCGTGGCCCGTTGGGGCGGGGACGAGTTCCTGGTGATTCTGCCAGAGGCCAGGGAGCCTGAAGCCGCCGACGCTGCGGCCGCCATCACCGAGGCGTTGACCCAGCCGGTCACGACGAGCGCTGGCTCCCACCTGGTTCGGGCCAGCATCGGCGTATCGACGTCAAGTGCTGGGGTTGCCGTCGAGGACCTGGTCCATTCAGCCGACGCCGAGATGTTCCACAAGAAGCACAATCGGGCGTCGTACCGAAAGATTTCCCCCGCGGCCGTTCGGCTCGTGGAGGCTGCGTTGGTCGCCAACCGGGTGGAGCCGTATTTCCAGCCGGTGGTTCGGGTCGGCGACAACGACGAGGTCGAGCTGATCGGTGCTGAGGTACTGATGCGCATCCGCAACAACGACGGCACCGTCTTGTTGCCAGGTGCCTACCTTCCGCCTCTCGGGGCCAGCGATCTGGCCGGTGCGCTCGATATGGAGGTGATGAAGGCCGCGTTCGCCATCACCGGTGGTTGGCTTCGCGACGGGACGGTGCCTCCGAACTTCCGGGTCGCGGTCAACCTCGGAGCCGCCTCGATCGGTAACCCCGACGTCGCCACCGAGATGCTGGAGCATATGAAGCTCAACAACCTCAGTGGCGAGTCGGTGCTGGTGGAGATTCCCGAAACGGTCGACGCGGTGCCCGATGTACTGATCGAGCAGTTCGCCGCCGCAGGGGTGGCCTTGGCCATTGATGACGTCGGCTGTCAGAACTCCAACCTCGAGCGCATGGTCGACCTTCCCGCTTCGGTGGCCAAGATCGATCGCCGGTGGGTCACCCTGGCCGGGAACACCGAGCTTGAGACCGCGATCGGGCGCCTTCCGGTGAAGCCCGTCGAGGGTCTGTCGGTCCAGGGCGGAAACCGGCTTCTCGACGGCATCGTGTCGTTCTGTCGGATTCTCGATATGGACATCGTGGCCGAGGGCGTGGAAACAGAGGCCCAACTCGAGCACCTGAGGGGCCTCGGCATCAACACCTTCCAGGGCTACTACTTCGGCGAACCTCAGGCCGCGATCGACTTTGAGAAGAAGTGGTCGGCCTTCGTGGGCTCAGATGACACCAAACCGCAACGCCGGCGGAAGCCACAAACCGGGCGGATTTCCTTCTAATTCAGCATATTTCGATACTGTGACGCCCGTTCGCCTTGGTTTCGTTCTGTGTCCGGTGCATTACGCTTGGAAGTCTCATTGTCCGCTGGCCTAGCTCGGCGGCGGTGAGCAACTACGATCGGTATTTGCATGGTGCCAATAGCTCTAGGGTTCATCGCCCTCGTCAGCGCGCTGGCCGCAGTGGTTTGGAGCCGCTGGGCGCGTCAGCTGCAACGCTTGAGCCAGCGCGCCACCGCAGACTTCGGCGCCGCTTCAGAACCAGCCACCCTGTCCCGGGCCATGTGGTGGAAAGACATTCTTTCGGTTACTGCGTTTGCCGCAGTCGCCGTGACCGCCGTGCTCCTGTTGTTTTATGGCGAAGGCAACGTGCGGCTCGTCCTCGGTTTGGCGGCGGTGCCGGCCGTGCTTGCGCTGTTGTCGTCGACATCGTCGTCGCGGGTATCGGCCATGACGTCGGCCCGTCTCGAGGTGGAAAAGCGGGCTGAGGAAGTGCTCTCGCAGGAGGAACTGGCCCCCAAGGCGTGGGCCGCCCGTCTCGCCCCCGAGCACCTGCCCGACCTCACCGGTTTCGAGATCGGCCGGGTATATCAGGCCGGCTCAGGCTTGATGGCTGGCGACTTCTTCGACGTCTTTCGCATCAACCGCTCCCGGGTCGCCGCGGTCATCGGCGATGTCGCCGGTCACGGTATCGAGTCGTCGATCACCGCCTTCCAGGCCAAGTATCTGCTTCGGGTGTTCCTGCGTCAGTTCCGTGATCCGGCGCAGGCGCTTGAAGAACTGAACAGTCAGATGTCGGCCATGGATCGCGGCGAAGAGTTCATCTCGCTGGCGGTCATCGT
>CALAML010000179.1 GCA_937925845.1 uncultured Acidimicrobiales bacterium
GCCGCCCGGACCGCCGTTCTTCTCCACGATGGTGAACGGGATACCAGCCTCGGCCAAGCGAATCCCGGTGAGTAGGCCCGACTGGCCGCAACCGATCACTACCACGGGAAACTCTTCTCGAGCCTCGGCCGGAATATTCTCCCGCCAAGCCACTCGATGAGGATCGGGGTCGGACAAGCCCATCTCGTCGAGCATCATCGGCACCACGTCATCGGGCAGCGGGTCGACGGCAACGAAGTCCATCATCTCCTTGAGCAGGGCGCGGTCGGGCTGGCTGGTGGGCAGCGGGCACCCGGCGTCGCGGTAGGCGAGGATCACCGGTAGGGCCCGGCGCCGTACCTCGGCCATGTCGGCCGGATCCATGAAGCCGGTGTACTCGTTGAGGAACATGCCCTTGGGTCGGAGTTCGCTGCGCACCCACCCCGGGTCGCCGGTGAGGTGCACCATCGAGCACAGCAGCGCCGGGATGGTGACTTCTTCGAGTGCCGCTTCGATGTCGGCATCGCTGTCGGCGATCGGCAGTCCGGCGTAGGGGTGGCGTTCGGTCGGTGCGTCAGTCACTGCCACAGTGTTGCTGATCGATAACCGGTCTGCTGTCGCGAACCACAGCTCAACCGTGAGTCATCCTTTGGCGTTGTAGGAGACTGCTGAGTAATGCCGGTGAGCATCAGGGCGTCGGGCAACCGTGCGGGTTGCTGCGCCCTTCACTCAGGAGGGGGTTCGTGGCTCTCCTCGGTTCGGAAGTCCGAAATCTTCGAGGTCGGCGGGGATCACCTCGACTGAATGGACCGGGCCGGTGGGCACTCCTAGGCGGCTAGGTCGCCGGGGTTTCGGCTTTGCGGAGGGGCCGGATCCAGGCGACGTAGAAGGCGGCCGCCAGCAGCGCGAGTGACACGGCAAACAACAGGCCGCCCCAGAACCAGTAGGGGAGGAAGAGTCGTTCCGAGATGTTCTGGGTGTCGGAGTTCAGCGTTTGGCCGTCGCGCTGGAAGTCCTTGGTAAACATGTAGTCGAGCGTTCCCCAACTGGCCATGGCCAGCTGAATGCCGATGAGTTGGGCCATGGCGATGCGGATGAGCTGGGTGCCGAACTTGGCGATCACCCCGAGGGCGGCGCTGATGGCGAGGATGGCGACGATCCCGAAGCCGTTGCGCACGAAGGCCAGCACTGACAGGCCTGCCACCGCGGCGAGGGCGAACAGAATCCACGGGGCCGTTTGTTTGCGGGCGCCGGCGATGATCACGATGGCCCCGACGATGGCCGGTCCGAGCAACCCACCGGCCGACACCAGGGCACCGCGAAACTCCGACGAGGTCCCGGCAAAGGCGACCCCGCCGAGGTTCTCGTAGATCTCAAGCCGGTCGAACCGGCCGCCGAGCAACAGCGCTGTCATCCCGTGGCCCATTTCATGGGCCCAGGTGCCGAACAGGGCAAAGGGATAAAGGATGGTTCGGCCATAGGGGATGCGGGGCAGGATGATCGATGCGGCCACGGCCACGCCGAAGAGCGTCATCAGTTTGGAGCGGTCGAGGTCGTCATCTCCCGCAGTGTGTTCCAGCGGGTTCCCCAGCAGGTCGGCCATATCTCTACGGTAACCGTCCGCCGTCGGTGGCGGGTCGCGTCAGCCATCCCCTGATCGGGTGATTGGCGAGGATGCAGGAGCTTGCCGGCCGACCGGTCTCGGAGTTTCAACTCCCCTGCGGTGTCGGATAGACAAGGCGGGTGAAGTCCGAAAGCGCCAACCTGACCGTCTTTGCCACGTCGGCCCTCATCCTGGTGTTGGAGATCGTGGCTGGGCGCCTCATGGCGCCCTATGTCGGCGTTTCGCTGGAGACCTTCACCGCCATCATCGGCACCGTGTTGGCCGGAATCGCCGGTGGTTCGGCCGCGGGTGGTTGGGCCGCCGATCGTCAGGACCCCCGCCAGTTGCTTGGGCCGATGTTGGTTCTTGGCGGCGTCCTGTCGTGGCTGTCGCTGCCGATCGTCACCTTCATTGGCCCTCGCTTGGCCAACAACGTGCCGTCGATCGTGTTCCTGACCGCCGCCGCCTTCCTGGCTCCGGCTGCGGTGTTGAGCACCATCAGCCCGATGGTGGCCAAGCTGCGTTTGGGTTCGTTGGACGACACCGGTTCGGTGGTGGGTGGCTTGTCGGCAGCCGGCACCTTCGGGGCGTTGGTGGGCACGTTTGTGACCGGCTTCATCCTGGTGGCGCTGTTGCCGAGCCGCACCATTGTGATGGCGGTGGGCTTCATCGCCGTCGCCGCCGGGATCTTTATGTGGTGGCGACTCCGCCGCGAGGCTCCGCCGGCTGCGGCGCTGGGACTGGTCTTGGTGGCCGGGATCTTCTCGCCCGCGCTGCAGTCGCCGTGTCAGCGTGAGACCGAGTATTTCTGTGTGCGGGTCGAGGTCGATCCCGAGCGGCCGTCGGGGCGGAGTCTCTTCCTCGACCGGTTGCGTCACGCCTATATCGATCTCGACGATCCGACGTTTATCGACATCCGTTACATCCGGCTGTTCTCCCAGGTGTCGGCCGCCCTGCCGGAGGGGCCGATCGATGCGGTGCATATCGGTGGTGGCGGGTTCACCTACCCCCGTTATCTCGAACATGTACGACCGGGGTCCACCAACCTGGTGTTTGAGATCGACGGTGAGTTGGTGGAGGTCGCCGAGGAGGAGCTGGGCCTCGACTCTTCAAGCGGGATCGACATCACCATCGGCGACGCTCGCCTGGCCCTTGATGATCTCGAGACCAACAGCGCCGATCTGATCGTGGGTGATGTGTTTGGCAGCGAGTCGGTGCCGTGGCACCTCACCACCCGAGAGGTGATGCAGGAGATCCGGCGGGTGTTGCGCCCCGACGGCATCTACATGATGAACGTGATCGATGGCACCAACAGCCGCTACGCCCGGGCCCAGTTGGCCACCCTGCGGGCGGAGTTCGAGCATCTGGGTCTGGTGCTGCCGGAAAACGGCGTGCCGATCAACCAGCGGGTGAACCAGCTACTCCTGGCGTCAGAGGTCCCCCTGCCCGAACTCAACATCGTGCCCGAAGACGGAGAGCTCTTCCTCGGCGACGAGGTAGAGGAGTACATCGGCGACGCCGACATCCTCACCGACGCCTTCGCCCCAGTAGACCAACTCATCGCCTGAAGGCATGGCCGAACCCGTCCGCTAAGACGACGCGATGAGCACAGTAGCTCGGCAACGTCTGCACCGTTCGGGGTCTGCCCCAAGAGGTGCAAACCCCGAGTTAAGACAGGTGGCCCTCGCAGGTGCCCCCGTTGTCGTCGCTGAGGGTGCCGTCGACGCAGACGGTGCCGTTCCAGATGGCTCCGGTGAACGTTGACGCCTGCACGTTTGCCCCGAAGAGAAAGGCGCCGGTGAAGTCTGCGTTCGAAAAGTTGCTCTGGATGAGAACCGCTTCGGAGAGGTTGGCGTTCGTGAAGTTGGCGCCTGATGCGTCGGCAAACGAGAGAGCTGCGTTGACCAGCAGCGCACGCGTGAGGTTTGTGCCGCTGAGGTTGGCCACATTGAGTACTGCAAATGTGAGATCCGCGTCAGTCAGGTCCAAACCGGACAGGTCGCATCTGTCGTAGTTGCCCTCCGGGACCATGCTTGTGGCCGTGTGTGGGGGGATACAGTCGTCGCCGGTTAGCTCTCCTGGCCGAGATTCCACCGCCCCTTTGTCGCAACCGCCGTTAGCCGCCCGGAGTTGGCCACGTGCGTCGAAGCTGTCGGCGGGGCCGCAGGTGCGGGTGTTGTGGGCTCCGTCGTTGGGGTCTGGCATCTGTGTGGGGACAGGGCCACCATTGTCGGCGAGGGGTTTAACAACGCGTTCTGCGGATTGGTCATCGTTTGCACCAGCGAGGCCACAAGTCGAGTCGGTTGTGACGTTGTTGCCCGCGGATGTGATGCCGTTTGCAACGGTGCAGTTGACACCGGTGGTATCAATGACGCTGTTCGAAATCGCGAGGGTGGAGCTTCCGTTGACCTTCATGCCAGTGTTGGCCGAGGTGATGGTGGATGCGTCCATGGTGACGGTTGGTGTCCCTTCGAGGAGCATCTGGAGGTCTGAGAAAACGATGCTGTTGTTGGTGATGGTGGCTTGGTAGATGTCGCTGATGCCCCCGGAGCTCACGAAGCCGATGAATTGGTTGTTGTCGATCGTGGAGTTCGAGAGTTTGAGGGTGCCACTGGCCACATGTATGCCGTCGGCGTTGTTGTGGTGGACACGGGTTTCGTCGATTTGGACCTCGGTGGTGGCTCCACCCTCGATACGCACAGCACCACGGCTCGAGGTTCCGCCGGTGATGTTGAGGTTGGTCAGCCGGTGCACGCCTCCGGCGGACGTGATGTCGAAGACGGGGCTGGTGTTGTTGGCGTCAATGGTTGCTTGGCCGTCTGAGGCGGTGATGTACGCGGGGTGAGCGATGGGGAGCACACCGCTGCTGAGGGTGTAGGTCTGTCCGCCGGTGAGGTCTATGGCGGTTACGTTGGGGTTGGCGTTTGCTTCTTCGATGGCGGCACGAAGTGAGCAGTGGCCGTTGGCGTCGGCACAGACGCCGTTGATGGCGGCGTCGCTGGTGTCGGCGGTCGTGTTCACGACGAAAGTTTCGGCTGCGGTCGGGTTACACGCCGCCAAGGCCAGAAGGCCGAGGGCCAATCCGGCAAATCTCAGAATCCACGTCATCGTTGTTCTCCTGCATCGGCTCGCGACCGCCAACACGGGGCCGCCACTTCTCACCCAACAGGAACGTTCCCGTTCTGTCTGTGAACCAGATCACACAAAAACGGGATTCGTATGGGTCTTACCGGCCTCGTTCGTTCCAGCGGAACCTGAGGCGGGCCACGACGAGGCCCACGGCCAGCCAGGCGAAGAGCACGGCCCACTTGGCCAGGTCGATGGTGGGTTGGCCGGTTGGTCCGCCGGTGCCGAAGTTGGGTGTGGGGTTGGCGAAGCCGAGCTGGAGCGATTCCGAAAACGGCTTGAGGGGCAGCAGGTCGCCGAGGAGGTCGAGCCAACGTGGTGGCCGAAACAACGGGATAAAGACGTCGGAGATAAAGGCCACGGGCAAGAGTGACGCGATGGCCACGGTATGGGCCGCAGCACCGCCGGGGATGAGCGTGGACAGGGCAATGCCGAGGGCGGCGAAGGTGGCGACGCCGAGGGCGAAGCTGGCCACCATGGCCGGCATTCGGGACCACTCGAGGTCGAGGCCGTAGAACAGGTTGCCGGCCACGACCATGATGGCCGCCCCGAGCACGGCAATAAAGAATGCGGAGGCCACGGCACCGGCCAGGTAGAGCCAGGGAGGCAGGGGAGTGGCCCGGATGCGTTTGAGCACGCCGCGGTCGCGCTGGGTGGCCAGGTTGACCGCGAGGGAGCCGTAGGTGGCTTGGGCCGCGGTGAAGGCGGCGAGGGCCGGCACGTAGAACTGGGCGAAGGTGATGGTGCCGTTTTCGTCCCACCGCACGGCCAGGTCGTCGCTGTAGATCACCCGCAGCAGGGCCAGCAGGCTGACCGGAAGTACCAGAGCGAATACCGCCATCAGCGGCGAGCGGAAGAAGAGCCGGTTCTGGTGGGAGAACTGGGATCGCAGCGACCGCAACAAACCGGGCCAGGCGCCGGTCTTGGATCGCAGCATGGCCACCGGGGAAGCCCCAGCGCCGACGAGCTCCCGTTCTTGCGCTGGGTCGCTGGCGATCTCCGGCGGAGTCGCGACGGGATCGAGCTCATCGGGCTCTGAAGGCTCAGTGGACTTCGGCGCGGAGCTGTCGACCGGAGTCTGGGCGTCGACGACCAGCGGCCGAGCCTCGTCGGAGTTCGGCGTGGGTGGTACTTCGTCGGCTTCGGTCGACTCCGGGGAAGCCGCGGTGGGCTCCGCGTCGTCAGGGGGCGGTGGGGTGGGCTCCGGTCGGGTGATGGCGTCGGCGTCGATGTCGTCTGGGGGCGGTGGGGTCGGCTCGGGCCGGCCGGTTATGGCCTCGGCGTTGATGTCGCTTGTGTGCGGAGGCGGTGGTGGTGGTGCAATTGCCACGTCATCGGGATCTGTCACCTCGCGGGCCGGATGCTCTTCGACCGGGGCATCTTCTGAGGTGGCGGCCGCGTCCGCTGGCCGCGCCCCGATATCGACGGGAGCAATATCGGCTGGAGCGGGGTCGACAGGAGCCGTATCGATCGGGGCCGGGCCCCCTACCTCGGCATCGTTGTCGATGAAGGTGAGGTCGATCGCGTTGGTAGTGGCTGCATCGGTGGCGACATCGCCGACATCCTCGACATCACCAACGTTGTCAACATCGACCGGATCGTTGTTGACCGGCGAATCGTGGACGTCCGCCGTGTCGATTTCTGCAGCGGCGATGTCGTCGGCGATGTCGTCATCCGCGGTCTTGGGTGCGATCTGGTCGGCCACGCTGGCGGCGTGGGCTTTGGCCAGCGTGCGGTCGTCGTCGCCTTCCGCGATGCGTTCGAGCGGTCCGAAGCCGCTGAGGCTCCCGAGCGTGGGAGCTTCGGGTTCGGCCTTGGTGGTTCGGCGGGTCTTGGGGTTGCGCCGGTTCAGTGGACGGTCGCCAACGTTGGTCACGCCGGCCCCCGACCGTTCGAAGCGGCCCCGACAGCAGTAGCCGCGGCCTCGGTCTCGTCGAGCAGGTCGAGGTAAAGGTCTTCGAGGCTGGGGCGATCCACGGTGAGGCCCGAAAGTTCGAAGCGCTTGACCAGCGCCCACTCGGTCACCCGGTAGGTGGTCTTGGTCGGCGACTCGGTGTAGATCGTGATCGTCCGGCCAGATCGTTCGAGCTCCTCATCACCGAGGTTGAGACCCTGGAGTGACACTTCGGGGTCGAGTTCGAAACGGACCCGGGTGGTGCGGCCGCGACCGAGGTCGAGCCCGTCGGGTGGGCCCTCGGCCACCAGTTGGCCGTGCACCAGAATGCCGACGCGATCTGCCAGCTGGGCGGCCTCGTCGAGGTAGTGAGTGGTGAGCACGATGGTGGTGCCGAGTTGGCGAAGGTCGTCGAGGATTTCCCAGGCCCGCCGGCGAGCGGTTGGGTCGAAGCCGGTGGTGGGTTCGTCAAGAAAAAGCACATCGGGGTCGCCGATAATGCCGAGGGCGAGGTCGAGCCGCCGCTGCTGCCCGCCGGAGAGGGTGCTCACCTTGCTCTTCAGCGAGTCCTCGATTCCGGCCATAGCCGCCGCCGCTGAGGTGGGGAGCGGGTTGCGATACATGCCCCGGTAGAGGTCGAGCACTTCGCGAACCCGCATTTCGGGCTCGATCCCGCCCGATTGCCAGACGATGCCGACTCGGTCTCGCCAGTCCCGGGTGGCGTTATCGGGGTTCATATCGAGCACCTGCACGTCGCCGGAGGTGGCGGCCCGCTGGCCCGCGAGGATTTCCACCGTTGTCGACTTCCCGGCGCCGTTGGGGCCGAGGAGCGCATAAACCTCGCCCGGTGCGACGCTAAAGCTGACTCCGTCGACCGCCCGGAGAGTCCCGTAGTCCTTCACCAGGCTGCTCACTTCAATCGCAGCCATCCCCAAGACCGTACCCCCGTCAACCCCAAGCGTCGATAGCACCACCCAGAGTGCTCGGCATCGCTCGCGGCCCCGACTCAGCCCAGAAACCCACAAGTGACAAGGCCGGGAAGGCTAATTCGGACCGCCACGCCCGGTCCGGGCGGACTCCAGTTCGGGCCGGGCGTGGAGCAGAATCGCTGTAAGCACCACGGTGGCACCGATGATGCTGGCCGTCGGAGGCACTTCACGGAGGATCAGGGAGCATCAACGTCTACGCCGCCCGCAACGTCGAGCGCGGCAACCTGGCGAACGAGTTCGTCAAGCTGGTCCGGGATGGGTTGGGTTGAACAAGGAACCGTGGGACAGCATGGCTGATCTGGCTGATCTGGTCGGTCTCATCGGTGGTCCAAGTACGGTGGCGTGATGGGTGAGGGGCGCGAGAGCGCGGCGGTGCCGGAGGGGTGGTGGTTGGCTTCCGACGGCAACCACTATCCGCCCGACGCTGAGCCGGATTGGTCCCAGGTGCCCGATGACGGGGAGCCGCTGCTGTCTCCCGGGGCCGCCAAGGTGGCGTTGCGGCTCGCGGTTGGCGGCGTAGTGCTACTGATCGTTGCCATGGTGGGGTTGTTGGTGGTTCGTGGTCGTGGTCCGGGGCCGATCCGCGAGGGTGACCTGGCTCGAGCGGACGACTTTGCCCTCGACATCATGCGGTGTCCGACCCAGCCTGGCGAGACTGCTGCGGGCAGCATCCGTAACGACTCGGATCAGACGATCTCGTTCCGTATCGAGGTGCCCTACGTTGACGCCGAGGGCAACGACCTGGTGGTCGAGTCGGTGATTGTCGACAACCTCAACCCGCTAGAAGCCTCGCGCTGGGAGATGGGACCAGCCCCGGACGGCAGCTTCGACTGTGCCGGCGACCGCAACCAGGTCTTCTACGAAGCGATCGCCCCGTAGCTGCGTCGTCAGCCCGAAATGTCGGAAATATGCAACAAAGTTTGTCGTTTTCTTCCGACATTTCAGGTTTCGCCCGGAGATTCCGGCGCAGGTCGCGCTATTCGATGCCGTGTTCTAGGGCGTAGCGGATCAGTTCCTGTTTCCGGTTGAGGTGCAGCTTCTTCAAGATGTTGCGCACGTGGTTCTCCACGGTTTTGGCCGAGATGAAGAGCGTCTCGCCGATCTCGGCGTAGGTGTGGCCTCGGGCCACGTGCTGGAGCACTTCTCGTTCGCGGTCGCTGAGGGCCTGGACCGAGCCGCTGCTCTTTGACATCCGGCGAAACTCACCGAGCACCAGCGCCGCAAGTGAGGGAGCAAAAACGGGTTCGCCCTGCGCTGCTTTCCACAGTTCGTTGCGGAGGTCTTCCGGAGATGACGACTTAACCAGGTAGCCAATTGCCCCGGCCGACACGGCATCGAGCAGGTCCCGTTCGGCTTCGGAGACGGTCAGCATCACGATGGGGAAGTCCTCACCACATTCCTTAACCACCGCCAGCCCGCCCCCGTTGGGCATGTTGAGGTCGCATACCACCAGGTCGGGCTTTTGGGTGCGGATCACTTCGATGGCCGACGGCGCATCGTCGGCTTCGCCGATCACCTGGAAGTTGGTGCCGAGGTCGCTCTTGAGGCCCGATCGCCAAATGGCGTGGTCGTCAGCCACCACGACCCGAACCGGTCCGAGTGAACCGCCGCCGGTGTCGGGCTCGGCGGCCGTTGTGTCGTTTTCGGGCTCTTCGCTAGCCATGTGTCGATTCCTCCTCGACGACCATACCCCTCATGCCGCCATCGGCTCCTGCCACCGGTTTTCCAAGC
>CALAML010000180.1 GCA_937925845.1 uncultured Acidimicrobiales bacterium
TTCACATGCATCATGTGCTTGACGTAGTCCTCCGACACCGCGCCCATCATCTGGCCGAACATGTCGAAACCCTCGCGCTGCCACTCCACCAGCGGATCCTTCTGGCCCATGGCCCGGAGGTTGATGCCCTCCTTCAGGTAGTCCATCTCATAGAGGTGCTCGCGCCACTTCTGATCCAGAATGTTGAGCATCACCTGACGCTCGACCTCACGCATCGGCTCCTCACCGATCTCAGCCTCGCGAACCTCGTACTGCTCGGTGGCCTCGGTCATCAACAACTCATAGATCTCATCGGTCGAGTCGCAGGCGTCGAGTTGCTCCTGGGTGATTTCGCTGGGCCAGAAGCTCGGGATGTCGGCATGCAGCCCCTCTAGCTCCCACTCCTCGGAGAACTCCGACACGCAGTGGGTGCCGATCACCCGGTCGACGGCCTCGGCCAGAGCCTGAAGCGACTCGTCCCGCAGATCGGCCTGGTCGAGAATCTGATCGCGACGCTGGTAGATCACCTTGCGCTGCTGGTTCATCACCTCGTCGTACTTCAACACGTTCTTGCGGATCTCGCCGTTGCGCTGCTCCACCGTGTTCTGGGCCCGCTCGATGGCCTTGGTGACCATCTTGGCCTCGATCGGCACATCCTCGGGCAGAGCCTTGTCCATCACCCAGTTCATGGCGCCGGTGGCAAAGATACGCATCAGGTCATCCTCGAGCGACAGGTAGAAGCGGCTTTCGCCCGGGTCGCCCTGGCGGCCGGCGCGACCACGCAACTGGTTGTCGATGCGGCGAGACTCGTGACGCTCGGTACCGAGCACGTACAGCCCGCCGAGCTCCTTCACCCGCTCGCCCTCAGCTGAATACTCCGGCTCGTACTTGGCCAACAGCTCCTCGAACCGCTCCTGGCCCTCGTCGCTCTCGGGATCGAGCCCTTCGGCCTCAACCTCGGCGGTGGCGGCACCCTCGGCGTTACCGCCAAGGATGATGTCGACACCACGACCGGCCATGTTGGTGGCCACGGTGATGGCACCGGTGCGGCCGGCCTGGGTAACGATCTGGGCTTCCCGGGTGTGCTGCTTGGCGTTGAGGACCTCGTGGCGAATACCGCGCCGGTCCATCATCTGGCTCAGCACCTCCGACTTCTCCACCGAGGCAGTACCGACCAGGATCGGCTGACCCATGGCGTTGCGCTCTTCGATGTCGTCGATGACGGCGTTGAACTTGCCCTCTTCGGTCTTGTAGATCAGGTCGGCCTGATCCATCCGGGCGATGGGCCGGTTGGTCGGGATCGGCACCACCTGGAGGTCGTAGGTGCCGGCGAACTCGGCGGCCTCGCTCTCGGCGGTACCGGTCATGCCCGACAGCTTTTCGTAGAGGCGGAAGTAGTTCTGCAGGGTGATGGTGGCCAGCGTCTGGTTCTCTTCCTTGATCTTGACGCCCTCTTTGGCCTCAACCGCCTGGTGCAGGCCATCGGACCAGCGGCGACCATCGAGGACCCGGCCGGTGAACTCGTCGACGATCTTGATCTCGCCGTTGGCGATGATGTAGTCCTTGTCGCGCTTGAACAGCTCCTTGGCCCGCAAGGCGGCGCCGAGCTGATGAACCAGGTTGGAGCTGACGCCGTCGTACAGGTTGTCGATATCGAGGGCCCGCTCCACCGCCTCGATGCCTTCTTCAGTTGGTGAGACGGTGCGCTTTTCCTCGTCGACTTCGTAGTCGCGGTCGCGCTTGAGGCTGCGGGTGATCTGGGAGAACTGCACGTAGAGCTCGGCGGCCTGTGCGGCCCGGCCGGAGATGATCAGCGGGGTTCGGGCCTCGTCGATCAGGATCGAGTCGATCTCATCAACGATGCAGAACGTGTGGCCCCGCTGCACCTGGCGGTCACGGCTCGACGCCATGTTGTCTCGGAGGTAGTCGAAGCCGAACTCGTTGTTGGTGCCGTAGGTGATGTCGGCGGCATACTGGCGACGCTTAAAGCCGCTGTCGCGGCTACCGGGAACAACCAGGCCGGTAGTGAGCCCGAGCCAGCCGTGGATCTGGCCCATCCACTCGGCGTCGCGTCGGGCCAGGTACTCGTTCACCGTGACGATATGCACGCCCTTGCCGGCCACACCGTTCAGGTAGACCGGAAGCGTCGAGGTGAGGGTCTTGCCCTCACCGGTGCGCATCTCGGCCACCCAACCGAAGTGGAGGGCGGCGCCACCCATCATCTGCACGTCGTAGTGACGCTGGCCCACAACCCGGCTGGCGGTCTCGCGCACAACGGCGAAGGCCTCCAGCATGATGTCGTCGAGATCTTCGCCGTTGTCGAGGCGCTGCTTAAACTCTGGCGTCTTGGCCCGAAGATCGTCGTCGCTGAGAGCCTCCATCTCGGGCTCAAGGGCGTTGATCTCGGGTATCAGCGCTCGTAGCGCTTTGAGCTTTCGACCCTCGCCCGTTCTCAGTGCTTTATCGAAGATTCCCACGGCGATCAATGGTAGTGCCGCAGGGCCCGATTCAGTGTCAGAGCAGCGGCTATCGGCCCGGGACTTCTCCCGGCGGTGGAGTAACGGCCACCACGGCGGCGGTGACACCAGACACAGAACCGTGCCGGAGCGCGGCACCAGCGACCCGCAGCGTGGCCCCGGTGGTCATCACATCATCAACCACGAGGCACCGACCGCCGCGACCACGAGCCGGCCCCACCAGCCGGAGATCGGGGCCAACCAGACGATCGGAACGCCCGAGTTCGGTCTGACCCGGACCGGGCCCGCGGCGAAAGGCCCGCACCAGCGGAGCGTCGATGGCGCGGGCCACTTCGGCGGCCAGCACCCGCCCCGGATCAACCCCATGGCGGCGCCGACGAGACCGCCGGGCCGGCACCCAGGTAACCCAACCGATGGGCTCGACCCGCCGGGCACACTCACGTTCTGCCTCACGTTCGGCCTCATACTCTGCCACCGCCCGACCCAGGCGCTCACCAGCCCAACGGGTAGCCGGACGATCGTTTTGATACTTGATGGCGGTTAGAAGATCCCGGCCCACACCGTGATAACGACACAGCGCCACCACCCCATCAAGCCCGCCAGGAGCCGAAACCACCGGCGGCGACCCCAACGCGTCGATACAGGTCACACACGGGTTCAAACCCGCCGCGCCACAGCTGAAACACCGCAGTGGCGCAACAACATCAATCAGAGACCTCGACACCATGCCCTAACACTAAGGAGCCGCGATGACAGGCTCGACACCAACCCCAGGCGGGCCGTAGGGCGGGTGCTTCAACGGCAGGCGCCGTCCTTCAGCCGTCGGAGCGATCGCTATTGCCCGCCGCCAGTTCCGTAGTCGTCGAAGAAGGGGGCGGCGATGATCGACCAGTCGTCTCGATAGAGAGCCCAGATCCGCATGTCCCAGAATCGACCCGCATGGTACTGGTGGCCGACAAGGTTGCCTTCTCGTCGCAATGGATGGCCGTCCATGCCCTGCAGGAGGGCATCGTTGAACTCCGGCACCTCGAAATAGAGCTTCCGGAAGCTGAAGTGATCAAAGACGTACTGTATGAACAGCAAAAATCCCTCGACCATCAGCCCTCGGACCGAAGGGTTTCGGTCGTCACCCCTGCGCCTCTCCGATCGGTTATCGGCTTGGGGCAGCAGGTACCGCTGCTTCGAGCATGTCCCCTTCGAGGCCGCGACTCAGTCGGCGAAGCTCGTCTAGCGACTTCGCGCTGCGGAGTGGCTCGGCAAGCCCGCCAACAACCCCACCACCGTTTTCGTTGGCCTCCGCTAGCAGGCTTTGGTCGAGTTGTCCGAGAACAAGAGCTTTGTCGAATTCGGGAGCCCCGCGGCTGTCGACTGGTGCAATCAGAATCTCTACACCGGCAGCAGCCGGGTCCTTCAACTTCAGCAGCGGCAGCAGGGCTGCGCCACCATCGGTCACCCCACTGAGGCGATGGCAATCCGGCCCCAGGCCAAGCCGAGTACGTGAGCACAAGGCAAGAGAGTCCTTTCGCAGACCGGGTGGAACGACAAGGGCCAGCCCTGCCGGTTCCAGCTGATCTTTGACCCGTTGAGGGATCAGCGGATCGGAAAGATCCAACGTCCGTTCATCAGCCGGGAGCTCCAACCAGGACTGCTGGGCCAACGAGATCTCTTCGCGGAACAAGGCTCCGCCGACGGTCATGACATCGATCACCGTCTGGTCGTTGGCCAGCATGGCTTCGACCAGAGCGATAAACCCAGGGCGACCTTCAGCTTCAAGACCGATGCGTTTGGCGACGTCATCGAAGTCGGTGATCATGTGACACCGGAAGTCACTACCGATCGCAGTGCGACGAAAATCGACCTCATCACCCCTAACGGCAAAGGGCCACCTCGCAACTGCATAGCCATTGCCTTCCGGCCCACGCAGGTAGCCGATCACCACCAGGTCTGCCCCCTCACCGAATGCCCTCTTCACATACCTCGCATACTCGTCACCAAGAACCAGCGTCTCCACCTGCCCTCGGTCTCCAAAGTTGGCTCGGACCGCTCTGTCTCCCGGAGCCATGCCTAGGTCGTCTAAGTCTACGAAGGGTGCAGCCGATCGATCTTGATCCGTGAGCTCAGCTAAGTCGGGCTGCCTCTCTAAAACCAGCCACCCGGCTCCACCGACTGAGCTATCTCCTTCGCTCCAGTCGTCCCACGGATGATCGCCGCACGGCTCCGGCGGGCTTCCGGCAAACACCATCGGCGAATCACCCAAGCCGATCTCGGTTACGCGCCCCACCTGCGAATGGGAGACTTCGTCATTGTCTTGCTCCTGCGATCGATTCGACTCGGTATCCAAACCCTTCTCTTGTGTCCGTGGCCATGTAAGAGTCCTCGTTGGGGGCCAGGAAAAGTCCTCGCGGTGGTGACTGTTTAAGAGGTGTCCGCGTGGGCGGCCTCTTGGGCGGTGATCGTGACAAGTGCTTGACGCTTGTCCGCCACACACCCAAGAGGTTGTTCACTATGTTGCCAGCGAGGTTGACGATGAAACTGATTGCCGCGTTCCAAGATGTTGGGACTTATCGGGGGGCTGCCGCTATGTGTGGTGTCGATCCCAAGACTGCGAAACGAAAGATTCAGGCGTGGGAGCAAGGCCGCCTTAACGAAGTGACGGGGGTGATTGAGCGTGCGCCGGGGGTTCGCAACACCGATTGTGTGAAGG
>CALAML010000181.1 GCA_937925845.1 uncultured Acidimicrobiales bacterium
GGGCCGAAGCTCACCCACAAAGGTGTCGGGCTCGGTCACCTCGGTGAGCCGCTCGTCGGGAAGCCCATCGAGCAGGTCGGCCAACCAACCATCGACCGACAACGTGGCGTTCTCGTCGGCGGCATCGAGATCGACTTCAGCGAGGCGGTCGATCTCGTCGAGTTCGGTTTCGGTGAGCAGCTGATCGGCCGACACCCGGAGCAGTTGGGCCGCAGTCACCGTGGACAGATCCCGGCGGCGTTCGGTCAACCCATCGAGGGCGCCCTTGATCTGTTTGGTATCGACCCGCACCCACTCGCCCCGCAGCTGCACCAGACCAGCCTTGGCCTGGGCCAACTCCTCAAGCTCCTGCGCGGTGAGCTCGTCGTCACCGAGCACCAGGCCCCAATCGATGTCGATCATGGCCTGACCCAGGTTGGCCGACGGCCCACCGGGCTCGGCGGGGCGGGCTCGGGCCTTCATCCGAGGTCGCCGCGTGGCCAGACCGGCCGGCATCAGCACCGATACGCCAAGGCGCTCGGCCAGATCCAACCCATCGTCGAGCAGCAGCTCCACTTCGTCGGCGGTCATCTCCAGCTCACTCGGCTGGTCGATGTTGGCCAACTCGTCCAGCGCCGGCACCACATGGCTCAGCCGCTCCACCAGCGCCGTCAGCCGCCGCCGCACCGGACCCAGGGCGCCACCATCAACCACCTTGCGAGCCTCGTCGGAACCGGCCCACACCTCCGACCACGGCGCCACCAGCGACGGATCGTCGAGCGACTGCAGTTCAAAGACCAGCTGCCACGGCTCGCCCGCCTCATCAGGCGGCACCAACCGGGCCCGGCTCGTGGTGGGAACCACCCCTTCCGCCGAACCCCGGGCGTCACCCATCGCCGAGCTCAACGCCGAAAAGATCGACTCATGGGTCGCGGTCTCGGCCAACACCTCCGAATCCACGGTGAGGCCCGTGGTCACCCGGCGCAGGGCGATCACCGGCGCCGACCGGGAACGATCCAGCGGCGGCCGCCACGACTGCTCCAACAACGTCCAGCGACAGGCGGCATCGGCCAACGCCGAAACGATGGTGTGGGCCGTTGTTCCCTCGTCACCCGGGGCCGACACCACCACCGGCGGCATCACCTGTTGCAGCTTGAGGAGCTCGGCGTCGAGCTCCGGCTCCTCGATCAACGCCCACTTGGCCTGCCACCGCAAGCCATCAACCTGCAACGTCGGCAGCACTCGACCGGTCGACGCCGCATTCACCGCCAGCTGGGTGGCGGCATGCAACCACCGCAACGACGGCGACCACCGCGGGGTTGGGTAGCGCTGATAGAGCGACTCAAGGGCCAACCGCGGCGGCATCTGCAACACGTTGACCGACCGCTCCCGCACCTTGCCCGTGGCCGCATCTGGGATCAGAACCGAATCACCGTCGTAGGACGCCGCCTCCGGCCACCATGCACCAAGCACCTGCGCGCAGACGCGACGAAGCGCAGGCCCGCCGAGGCCTCGGTTTCCATCCCACCCCCAAAGGGCGATCTGGTCCCGGGTCCAGGTGGCGTGAAGACGCTGGGGGGCTACGGCTGGGGTCACGTATCGAGGTAGGCAGCCAAGCTCTGAGTGGCCTCGATGAACTCCTCCACCAAATCAAACACGACCTGGCGGGCCGGCTTGGCTTTGTTCATCTCGCCCACAACCTGACCAACAAAGTAGTTCGACAACTTCTCGGCACCGCTGCCGCTGCGGTTGGCGGCCCGATTGATTCGAGCCTGAGCCACCGAGGTGAGAATCGGCTGCAGCGGCATGCCCAGAGGCGCCGGCGTGTCGTCGCGCTCCCACTCGTCGGTCCAAGCCGAACGCAACATCCGCGCCGGCTTGCCGGTGATCGACCGCGACCGCAGCGTGTCGGACGACGTGGCCGACAACATCTTTTCCTTTACCACCGGATGGGTCTCGGCCTCATCGGTGGTGAGCCATACCGACCCGCACCAAACGCCCTGGGCGCCCAACGCCATCGCCGCCGCCATCTGGCGACCCCGACCGATGCCACCCGCACCCAACACCGGCACATCCACGGCGTCAACAATCTCGGGAATCAGCACCATCGAGCCGATCTCACCGGTATGGCCACCGGCCTCGTAGCCCTGGGCGATGATCACGTCCACCCCGGCCTGCACATGACGCTCCGCATGCACCGCCTTGCCGGCCAGCGCACCAACGAGGCGCCCCTCCTCCTTGCAACGATCGATCATGTTCTGCGGCGGCGGACCCAACGCGTTGGCCACCAACACCGGCTGATGAGCCAGAGCGATATCGAGCTGGGGCCCGGCCCGCTTGGCCGAAAACGGGGCGTCGCCGCCCGACGTCTGCCACTCCGACTGACGGTCCTCATCACCGGCATCGGCCAGCTCCGGCACCTCGTAACGGGCCAAAATGTCGTCGACAAACTCCCGATGTTCAGCGGGAATCAGCTGAGCAATATCGTCGAGCGTGTAGCCGCCACCCTCATCACCGGCATACTTCGCCGGAATAATCAGATCGACCCCGTAGGGCTGGTCGCCAACCTCAGCCTCGATCCAGTCCAGATCGATCTCCAGCTGCTTCGGACTATGGGCCACCGCCCCCAAAACCCCCAAGCCACCAGCCTTGGAAACGGCAGCCACGACGTCCCGACAATGGCTAAACGCCAAAATCGGAAACTCGATGCCAAACATCTCCGTCACATCATTCTTCACGCCAACACTCCCCCAACAAGGTCCGAACCGGCCAGCATATCGGGGTTCGCAGTGTTGCGAGTTGGGGCTGAGTCGTCGCGCCGTTGCAGCGCCCTCCGGGCAGCCGTTCCGGGGCCACGGAGGCCCTTAGCTCTGCGTTTGGCTCGCGTGCCCTTGAGGGCATGATCGCATGCTGGAGATTTCCTGCCGTTTGCCCGGCCTCTGGTACCGCGCTCAGCTGGTTACGTCCTCTCACCGTTGCACCGCCCTCCGCGGGAACCCGTCGGCGCTGGCGCGCCTTTGGGGTTCCTGGCCGTTCCGGGGCCACGGAGGCCCTTAGCTTTACGCTCGGCTCGCATGCCCTTGAGGGCATGATCGCATGCTTCAGGCTCTGGACACGCTTGGCCCGGTCTCTGGTTCGAGGTGGTTGTTGCTATGTCTCTTTGACTACTAGCCGTGCTGGTTTGTCGGTTCTTAGGCCTTTGAAGCTGGGGTTTCGCAGGTGGTTGTCTTTGGTCCACTCGAGGAACTCGACTTCGCAGACCAGGAGGGGTTGGACCCAGCGGACGTGTTTGTGGGGTACCGGCTCGATGAAGGGGCGCTTGTCGATGCGAATCTGGTCGAGGGCCTGACGGAGCCCTTTCAGCACCGGATCGGTAAAGCCGGACCCGACGCGGCCAGCGTAGTGGAGACCGGCGTCGTCGTGAAACCCCACCACCAGCGACTTCAGGTTGGGTCGATTCTGCGACAGGGTGTAGCCGCCAATCACCAGCTCCTGACGCTGGCGGGTCTTCACCTTCAACCAGTTGCGGCTGCGACCCGACACATAGGGGGCATCGGCCCGCTTGGCCATGATCCCCTCCCAACCACAGGCCAGGGCGTAATCAAACAGGGTGGCGCCATCGGTGTGCACCTCCGACAGCTGCACCACACCGATCTCGATAAAGCGTTCGGTCAGTAACGCCCGACGTTCGACGGTCGACAACTTGGTGACCGACTCCCCCTCAAGAGACACGATGTCGAAGACCTGATACCCGTGATCCTCGGTGCCGCCGAACTGGCCGGCCACATACTCGCCATCGACCACAAAGTTCTCCGGCTCCTGCATCCGCAGGGCGGCGACCACGTGCGGGTCGTTTACCTCGATGCCCCGCCGGGTAAAGAGCTTGACCGTGTCGCCCCGACGGACGGCGATCCAGCGATGGCCATCAAACTTCTTTTCGAAAATCCACCGGTCGCTCGTGGGCGGAGCTTCGGCCGCTGTGGCCAACATCGGCTCCACCCATCCAGCACCCTTGGCGGTCAAGCGAGAGCCCGAGCCTTGGCCCGCGCCCGAGTCACGTTGTCGAGGATGCCCTGGACCAGCTCGGGCCACCGCACCCGAGGCAGGTCGTGACCCATGTCGGGAAACATCAGCAGCCGCGAGTGCGGCACGGCGCTGGCGGTGGCGATACCACCCGAGGGTCGCACCAGCTCATCGGCCAAACCGTGCACCACCAACACCGGTATGTCGAGCTGGGCCAGCCGCTCGGTGCGGTCGGGACTAGCGGCGATGGCAGCCAACTGCCGTTGGGTGCCATCCGGTGAAAAGGAACGGGCCAGGCCGGCCTCAATCTCCTGGTGAGCCAGGGCGGGGTCGAAGTGGGGACCGCTGATCAGTTCGAACATCTCCATGTTGCGCTCAAGCGCGTTGGCCTCGTTGACCTCGTTGAGACGCCGCACCCGCGAGATGATGCCCGGCGCAGTGAGCCCGGAGCGGCCATCGCCGGTGTTCGACATGATCGAGGTGAGGCTGAGAACGTGCTCGGGAAACTCGAGCGCCATCGTCTGGGCAATCATCCCACCCATCGACACACCAACCACATGGGCGGCCTCGATACCCAGCGCGTTCAACAGGCCGATGGCGTCGGTGGCCATGTCGGTCAGGTTGTAAGGGGCGTCGATTTCGCGGTTCAACACCATGCCCTTGAGGATCCCGGCGGTTCCGATCCCGTCACCCTCACACTTGGTCGACAAACCCACATCGCGG
Source organism: uncultured Acidimicrobiales bacterium (assembly GCA_937925845.1). GTDB lineage: Bacteria > Actinomycetota > Acidimicrobiia > Acidimicrobiales > CALAML01 > CALAML01. Next base: position 4,726 of record CALAML010000181.1, read on the forward strand.
TTGTCGTAGCGAATCACCTGGTGGCCACGATCGACCAGCATCTCGACAAAGTCGTCGGGCCACGCCGTCAGCTGGGCTCCGAGACCCATGACCAGAAGAATCGGCTCGCCTTCGCCGAAACTCTCGAACTCAATGGTGATTCCGTTACTGAGGTGTGCCTGCGCCATCGGTCCAGACTACGACAAAGGCACAGCCGGCCACGAACGAGCGGTCTCCTCAACTGGCCGTTTCCGGCCCTTCAGGATCGCGCCCTGCGTGTGGATACACCCATTCTGTGCTGCAGCAACGCCAAAAACCGGCGCCAAAAAAGTGGGCTGACAGAAAGAAATGAATCCCATCCAGCCTTCTGTGGCTGGTGTTATCTAGTGTTGCTCCCGAACGTTGGAGTCAAGACACTTGCGCGGCAAGTGAGGGAAATGACTGCTGTCACCACAACGGACACCACCACGGTTGGTTCGGTCCCGCCCGACCCCGGCGACAGCTCTGACCCCCGGCCTGAACCGCCCGATCGTTCGGGTCGTGGTGGCCTGGTTGCCCTCGCTCTACTCCTGGTTCTGGCTGGCATCACCGTGGCCGCCATCACCTCCAACGACTCCAGCCCGTCCGACGACAACTCGGCCGGGCCCGAACCGACCCTGGCCACCACCACAACAGAAGCCGACCCGCTGGTGGTTGTGCCCCTCAGCGCCGAAGAGGCGGCCGCGAACTCGTCGGCCCTCAGCGAGCTTTCACCGGCCCAACGGGCAGAACTTGCTGAAGAAAACCGACAGGCGGAGGCAAGAGCCACCGAGGAAGAGCTTGCCGACGAGTGGCTGGGCGCCGCCAACCAGCAGCGGCAAGCCGAAATGGACGCCCAGGCCGAGAATCGGGCCCGCGAACTCGAAACCGAAACCGCGGCGCTGGCCTATGTGACCGAACTGGCCGCCAACGAAGCCCGAGCGGAACCTGAAGCGCCAGCGCCAGCTGCCTCCGCCGTCTCGACTGCGTCATCCGCCCCAGCGGCGGCCCCGGCCACCGGCGACCACTACCGCTGGGTTTCGCAGGCCGCCCCCGGACGAATCCCCGAAGGGGTCAGCGGGCCGGTCGTCAACGTAGCTCCGGGCCAGGACATCAACGCCATCGTGGCCAGCGCGCCAGCCGGCGCGGTGTTCCACTTCGCTCCCGGGCTCTACTACAACCAAGAGATCAACCCCCGCAACGGCGACAGCTTCCTCGGCTTCGGCCAAGCGGTGCTTGATGGCTCCGGCACCTCCGAAGGTACGGCGGCCTTCACCGGCAAGGCCGACGACGTCACCATCAGCGGCTTCGAAGTGCGCTACTACCCCACCGTCTCCCAGAACGGTGCGGTGAACGCCCAACTCGGCGGCAGCGACGATCCGCCCGCCGACCAGGAAAGCCACCGGTGGCGCCTCGAAGACCTTGAGGTGCACCACAACCGAGGCGCCGGCATCAACATCGGCCCGGCCGGCGTGGTCCGGCGGGTTCACGTGCACCACAACGGCCAACTCGGCCTCACCGCCCACAGCGGCTCCGACATTGTCATCGAGAACTGTGAGGTGTCACACAACAACACCGACGGCCACGACGCCGACTTCGAAGCCGGCGGCTCCAAGTTCAAGTTCACCGACCGACTCACGGTGCGCAACTGCTGGTTCCACGACAACCTCGGCTACGGCATCTGGACCGACATCGACAACACCAACGTGTTGTTCGAAAACAACTACGTCGAGAACGAAACCCACACCTGCATCTTCCAGGAGATCGGCGGCTCGGCGATCATCCGCAATAACACGGTGCGCCGCTGCGGCCTGACCGGCGACCCGTGGATGCGCCGGGCCGGCATACGGGTGAACAACTCCACCGACGTGCTGATCGAAAACAACACCGTGATCGACTCGTTCAACGGCATCGCCATCATCTTCGACCAGCAGCGGGCCGACCGCTACACCCTCGACCGCATCACCGTCACCGGCAACAACGTGATCAACTCGGCCCAAAACGGCCTGGTCACCGATGTGTACGGCGTGGACGTGACCCAGCGCCAGATCTTTTTCTCCAACAACCGCTACACCCACGGGCTGCCGTCGTTCGAAGACTCGATCAGCCTGCCTGAAGACGTGAAGTTCGCCCGCAAGGAATGGCAGTTCCGCTGGGGCGACGCTCAGCTCACCGCTGAGGAATGGGCGGCGATCGGCAACAGCTGACCCACGGCTACCTCGCTCACTCACCCGCAAGGGGGAGGCCGCGTCCCCCAAGGGGTGGGAAGACTTTCCCTGAATTTCCCTTACCATGAGTCCATGGCCGAGAAATCACCTTCAAAGAAGAAGTCCTCGAAGTCCAAGGGACCCCGCTCGTTCCCCGACATCAGCCCGACGGCGTGGGAGCACCCGACCGACCGGGCCGCGTTGCAGGCGCTGCGGAAAATTCCGGCCCTCGACGCCGCCATCAAAGCGGTGGTGGCCCTGTTCGGCGAGAAGTCGATCCGCCTGGCCTTCAAGGCCAACGCGGTGAAGGTGACACCCAAGCAGTATCCGTGGCTCCATGAGGCCCTGCTTGAGGTCTGCGAGATTCTTGACGCCGACAAGGTGCCCGAACTCTACGTAACCCAAACCCCGCTGGTGAACGCCGGCGCCGTCGGCATGTCGGATCCGTTCATCGTGATGAACTCCTCCACCATCGAACTGCTCGACCGCGACCAGGTCCGCTCGGTGGTGGCCCACGAGGTGGCCCACATCCTCAGCGGCCACGCCCTTTACCGCACCATGCTTCTGCTGCTGTTGCGGTTCAGCTTCACCCGCTACCCACTGGCCGACATCGCGGTGAAGCCGCTGATGTACGCCCTGCTCGAATGGTCCCGCAAAGCCGAACTCTCCTGTGACCGGGCCGCACTGTTGGCCACCCAGGACCGCGAAGTGGTGATGGGCTCGCTGATGCGCATCGCCGGCGGCAGCCGCGGCGAAGACCTCGACCTCGACGAGTTCATCCTCCAAAGCGAGGAGTACCGCCGCAACGACGACATCCTCAGCGGCGTCTACAAGGTGATGGCGGCCATGGGCGCCACCCACCCCTTCGCCGTAGCCCGAGTCGGCGCCTTGGCCGACTGGATCGAGAGCGGCGAATACGACGAATGCATCGCCGGCAACTACCGCACCAAAACCGACGACGCCGAAACCCCCTACAGCGACGACGTCGGCGACGCCGCCGCCGGCTACACCGTTGGCCTCCGCGACGTAGTAGACGACGTAGGAGCCACCGTCGGCAACATCACCTCCCGAGTAAGCGGAGCCTGGAAGCGCGACGAGTCCGACGACTAGGAGGCTGCTGAACTCTTGCGGCGTTGAGTCGCAGCAACTCCGCATTCACGTTCCTTCTCTTCGCCTTTCTTGGCCTGGGCGTTTTTCTCGCCCTGCAGTCCGACGACGACAACGCCAACGGTGAACAGGCCGATGCCGAGCAACCGGCCGAGACCGTAATGCTTGACGAATCGGCGGTGGTTCTCGGCAACCGGTGCGGCTTTGATCCCGCCC
>CALAML010000182.1 GCA_937925845.1 uncultured Acidimicrobiales bacterium
TCGGCCCAGTGCTCGGCCAGGGTGCCCAGATAGTTGAGCAGGGGATCGGCGTCGGGATCGAAGTTCACAAACACAAAGCCCTCCCACACCTCCACCGAGAGCCGGGGCAGGTTGTGGGTGTCGGCTCGCACGTGGGGAAAGTCCCACGCTCCAGGAAGCTCAACAAAGGTCCCGTCGAAGTCGAAGCGCCAGCCGTGGAACGGACACCGCAGCTCGGTACTGAACCCGCAGCTGCCGGGCGGCTTCAGCTGGGTGCCGCGGTGGGTGCAGGCGTTGTAGAACGCATTGATCGCACCGTCGTGGTTCCGCACGATCAGTGCTGAGTGATCACCCACGTCGTACACGTAGTAGTCGCCGGCTTCGGGAATGTGGTCGACATGGCAGGCCCACTGCCACACCCGCGACCACATCTTGTCGTACTCGGCCTGGGCGTAGTCGTCGCTGGTGTAAACCGCGTAGGGGATATCGACGTCGCCCAGAAACTCATACGACTCCTCCAGCAACGCCGCCGGCGGGGGAGTGGGGTCGGCCAGCAACTCGTCCCGCAACGACGGGCCGATCTCGCGCGCTTGCCCGGGCGCCAGGCCCGCGTTGGCCTCGGCGTCGGGGTCGAGTGAACCCGCTGGGCTCGATGGGGTCGTCGGGGTGGCCATGATGGTCTGCCGCTCGATCAGACCCGGAGATGGACCGGCGTCTCGGTGACCTCGAGCCAGCGGAACAGATGGTCGTAGAAATGGCGGATCTTCGACTCGTTGTAGGAAGCGAAAATGACCTCCTGTTGCTCCTGGGCTTTCAGGCCCTGCTGGACCAGTGGCAGGTTCAGGGAATCCTGCTGGAAGATCTTGGCCAACGGACCGAGCTCGGCTGCCTGGGTCCAGTCGTCGTCGAAATCGAGATCGGTGATGGACGCCACCGGCGGCCGGTTCTCGGGGTCGGGAGCCGGAGGAAACAACATCACTTCGAAGATGCAGGTCTCGGGATCATCGCCGTTGGGTCGGAACCGGTAAAAGATCGTGTGGAAACACCCCCACGGTGACCAGTTCGGGAACACCGAGTAGAACATGGCGTCGATCAGCTCGGCGTCGGACACCTGCGAGGTATCGAGCCGATCGCCCCATTGCTTGGCCAACGAGTCCCGCTTGGCCTGGGCCGCGGCGGCCCGATTGGCAAAGAAGCCCTCTGGTGTATCGACTTCCGGCGGCAGCATGGTCGGCACGTTCTCCATCGCCGCAGTGTTGGGGCCACCCACCCACATACACAGGTGAGGGTCGGCCTGGGTTTGGGGCCCCTCAAGGTGGTTGCCGTCAGCATCAAAGAAGCTCTCGGCCCCGTCCAGGTTGGTCACCCGCACCCGGTTCAACTCCGCCCGCTCATAGACGTGCCCGCTCATCGGGTGGCGCCAGCGCTCGTAGTGCAGGCCGTCATCGAGTCGTTCGAAGCGGGTCATGTTGGCGAGATGGGGGCTCTCGACGGAGTTGGGCGAAATGGCCCGAGAAAAGTTGCCGTAGACGTCGTACCGGGAGTTGGCATCGCCGAGGCTCTCCATCAAGGTCGGATGGGTGGCGACGGTGTGATAGGCCTCCATAAACGCTTCCTGGCACACCTTCCAATTCATCGGCATCAGCTTGCGAACGTGCGCCGCCTTAAACCGCTTGTCGAACGGCAGATGGGTGAAGTGGTCATCGAGGCCGCTCAGGAAGTCGGCCAATGGTTCGGCGTTGCGGTCGGGGTTGATAAACACAAACCCCTGCCAGGTATCCACCAGCGCTTCGGCCAGTCCGTAGTCGGCCGGTTCGACATCGGGGAAGTCCCACTGGCAGGGGATCTCCTTCAACGACCCGTCCAGGTTCCAGGCCCAACCGTGGAAGGCGCAGCGAAGGTTGGCGGCCCCCTCCCCATCGCAGGCCCGCAGCTTGCGGCCCCGATGCAGGCAGGCGTTGCGGAAGGCCTTGATCTCGGTCGGGCTGGTGCGCACAATCAAAAACGACAGGCTGGCGATGTCGTACACGTGGTAGTCGCCGACGTTGGGGATCTCCTCCTCCAAACAGGTGAGCTGCCACACCCGGCTCCAGAGCTTCTCCACCTCGAGGTCGTGCCAGGCCTTCGAGTAGTAAACGTGAGCTGGCACCTTGGTGTTGCCCGCCGCCATCGGTGACTCGTCGCCCAGTACCGCACTCACCGGGTGGGTGTCGTTCGCGAGCAGCTCGCGGTAAGAAATTCCGGCGGAACGGTCGGTGCCGGTGAGGGTCTCAACCATCGTGTTGCTCCGTCTCCTCTGGGTCGGTCCGGATTGTTCGGTTGCCTGGGTCGGCTCCGGGCCCGACGCCGAGCTGTTGCAGCGAGAACGGTATCGACGGATCGAGGACCTCCTGCAGCTCAATCACGTTGCCATCCGGGTCCCGGCCATAGGTGGCCCGCAGCTTGCCCGACCCCATCCGGTTGCTTGGCGCCGGAGGGCAGTGGAAGGTCATGCCGGCGGCGCTCAGCCTCTCGTACTCGGCATCGATGTCGGTCACATCGAGACAGAAGTGGGTGTAGCCGTGATTACAGACCGGCCGCTTCGGATCGCCGGGCTCAGGTTCGGGAGCGCTGAACTCAAACACCTCGACATAGGCGTTTCCGGCCCGAAGCATCTTCTGGCGGGCCGCAGTTCCCTTCAGGCCGAGGATGTCGTCGATGGCCGGTCGATCGGACCAGGCGGTGTCCATCACCACCTCAAACCCGAGGTGCTCGGTGTAGAAGGCCACCAGCCGATCGAGGTCACCGGTCGACAGGGCCACGTGGTGCACTCCGTTGATCACTGTTTCCCCCACACGCTCGGCGCAACCGCCTGTGTTCGAACCCGCTGTATTCGCCAAGGATAGTCGTAATTAACCGCGTGGTATGTTGAAAGTAGCCGGTGGCGCACACATCGGCCGCACCGTCTGGGATGTGTTTGCGACATGTCCGGGAATGTCCGAGGAGAGGCTGATGACCGACATCCAGGAAACGCCCGTTGGCGTCGGCGGAATCCCGAGAGACAAGGCCGCCGAACCGGAGCTCACTGGTCGCCCCATCACCGGCGAGCGGTACTACACAACAGAGTTTGCCCGGGCGGAATGGGACTGTCTCTGGCCTCGCGTGTGGCAGGTGGCCGGGCGGGTCGACCAGATCCCCGATCCCGGCGACTACGTCACCTACGACATCGGCCGAGACTCGATCATCTGTGTTCGTGGTGAAGACCATCGGGTGCGGGCGTTCTTTAACGTGTGCCAACACCGCGGCAACCAGTTGGTCACGGCCGAGACCGGTTCGCTGGCCGGGGGCGACTTTCAGTGCGCCTACCACGGATGGCGTTTCGACACCGACGGCACCCTCAACTTCGTACCCGACGAAGACGACTTCCCCGGCGGCTCACCGTGTGGAAAGTCCAACCTGGCCGAGATTCCGAGCGACACCTGGGGCGGCTTCCTCTGGTTCAACATGGATGTCGAGGCCGCGCCGCTGCGGGAATGGCTGGCACCGGTGGCCGACCATCTCGACGGCTACCGCATGGAGAACATGAAGCGCACCCACTGGGTGACGGTGGAGGGCAACTTCAACTGGAAGTGCATCCAGGACAACTTCAACGAGAGCTACCACCTGCCGTACGTGCATCCCGAGACGTTGGCCTCGATGAACGAACACCACAGCGGAAGCCAGTTCGACCTCTACCCGAGTGGCCACTGCCGCATGCTGATGCCTGGCGGCGGCCCCGGACCCAACTATCGAGGTCGGTCCGATCGCACCTTCAAGAGCCTGGCCCAGGACTTTGAGTTCTGGGACTTCGACCCCGAGCCGTATCGGGAGAACCTGGCCGGCCTTCGGGCGGCGCTTCAGCAGCAAAAGCGGCGTCTCGGTGCCGAGAAGGGCTACGACTTCTCGAACTACTCCGATGAACAACTCACCGACCATTACCACTACACGATCTTCCCCAACATCTCGTTCTCGATGAAGCCCGACGGGTGCATCTGGCTCCGGGGCGCGCCCCACCCGACCGACCCGGAAAAGTGCATCTTCGACATGTGGTATCTCACGCTGTTTCCCGAGGGGGTTACCGAGTACTACTCGAACTCGATGCACGACTTCGTGTCGATCGACTCTCAGGTTGAGCACCAGACCGGCAAGGCCGGCGAAGTGTCGTGTGGTCGGGGCATCGACCAGGATGTCGCCATCTGGGACACCCAACACGCCGGGCTCCGCTCCCGCGGCTTTCGGGGTGCCACCCTCGCCCATCAGGAGCGACGGGTCGGCTTCTTCCACGACAACATCGACCGTCATATCGAAATGGGGCCGCTGCCTTGAGCGATTCCGATGAGACCGTCGAGCTCGGTGACCTCAGCGATCTGGCCGACGGTGAGATGCGGTGTTTCGAAGACGTCGGTGACTACGGCATCGTGGTCTGTCGGGCCGCGGGCACTCTGCACGCGGTGATCGACAACTGTTCCCACGCCGATACGCCCCTCAGCGAGGGCCGTTTCCGCGGCCACACCATCACCTGCCCGCTCCACGGGGCCCAGTTCGATGTGCGCGACGGCAGCCACGCTGGGCCCCCAGCCTTCGAAGGGGTCGACGTGTACCCGGTGAGCGAGACCGACGATGGCGTAGTGGTCACCCTCACCACCTCAGCAGGCAACCGCGACGGCGGCTACGGCGAAGTAGGAGCCCGGTTCCGAACCCGCTAAGCCCAACCGGGTCTCTTTGGGGTTAGACCCCGGATGGACCCGGTTCGGTTTCGAGGCGGGTTTCTGGGTCGAATTGGTGGAAGCGGCGGAAGCCGCCTTCGCTGTTGAGGGTTTGGCCGGTGAGCCAGGCCCCCTCGGGGCTGACAAGAAACGAGACCAGGTTGGCGACGTCGTCCGGTGCGCCCCAGCGACCCGTTGGGAACTGGCGAGCCACAGCGGCATGGACCTCCCCGGTGGCGTAGCCGGTGTCGACCGGCCCGGGGTTTATGCAATTCACGGTGATGTTTCGCTCGCCCAACTCATCGGCCACCGACTCGGTCATCTGCTGGATGGCGCCCTTGCTCACCGCATAGGCGATCTCACTGCCCATCGGTCCCAGGTGCTGGCCGCTGCAGAAGTAGACGATCCGGCCGTGGCCCCGTTCAGGGTCGAATCGTTGGCCGAAGGCCTGAGCCAGCAGTAGCGAGGCCCGGCTGTTTACCGCCCAACACTTGTCGAGCTCCTCCGCGGTCACCCCATCAAGGTTGGTGTGCGAACTGCGGGCATGGGTGGCCACAACGATATCGATGGCACCAAAGCGGTTTGTGGTCTCATCCACCAGTTGGGCGGGGGTGTCCGCCAGCTCGAGATTGGCCGGGATCCACTGGAGTCGAGCCGGCTCCTCGAGGTTGGCGGCCAAGGCATCAGCCAGCGCGGCCCCGCCCTGTTGGTCTTCACCCCAGGGCATCTCCGCATCGTGAGGCGACCAGCCACTGGCCAGGACCGAGTAGCCCTCGGCCAGGAGTCGCTTCACGATCGCCGGGGCGATGCCGATGCGGCGGGTCAGGCCGGTCACCAGGGCGATTCTGGGCGAGGGGACCGGGTCGACTGGTTTGGCGGAGTCGGTCGGCACGTTCAACGGTTGGCTCACGGCTACACCGTGTCACGCCGGCTGACCCGCTCGCAGGTATTTCCGGACCGGCGCCCGGGCGCAGATAATTGATCGTTTGGTAGGTTCTTGAACATGACGACGCTTCCCACCACCACATCGGAGATCGACGCAGCCTGGCTGACTGAGGTATTGACGGCCTCGGGCACACTGCCGAGCGGAGCATCGGTGGCCTCGGTAAGCGTCGACGACACCGCGGCAGGTGTTGGCTTCATGGGTGAAGTCGGTCGACTGAACCTCACCTACGACGGCGACGCCGGAAGTGCGCCGGCCACAATGATGGCCAAGTTCCCCACCCAGTCGCCCGAAGTGATGGCCATGATGCGACCCACCCGCGTCTACGAGCGGGAGCACCGCTTCTATAACGAGCTGGCGGGGGAAACACCGGTGCGTACGCCGGAGGTCTACCACGTCACCTGCAACACTTCGCCCGACGAAAATGTGGCGGAGGAGTACCTGATCCTGATGGAGGATCTTGGCGGCCTGACCCTGGGTGACCAATCCGCCGGCGTGTCGGTCGACCAGGCCCGGGCCGCGCTGGTCGGCCTTGCTCAGCATCACGCCCGGTTCTGGAACGGCGCCGGTATGGAGAACGCAGAGTTCATCCCGGTGATCGACGGCCCACTGAACAAGGCGGGCCAGTCCATCTACGACGCGTCGCTGCCGGGATTCAAGGAAGTCTTTGCCCATGCGGTGAAGCCCGAGATGATGCCGTTGGCTGACGCCTACGGTAAGAACCACCCCAAGCTGCTCGAGCGCTTCGCGGCCATGCCTCACACGCTGGTGCACTTCGATTACCGGGCCGACAACCTGTTCTTCGAACCCGACGGCACCGTGGTGGTCATCGACTGGCAATCGATCTCCCAGGGCGGTGGCGCCGCCGATGTGGCCTACTTCCTGTCGCAAAACCTCTCGGTGGAAGACCGCAGAGCCAGCGAAGACGACCTCCTGCACGCCTACCACGACGCCCTCGGCGCCGCAGGCGTGACCGGCTACGAATACGACCAGTTCTTTGACGACTACCGAGTGGGCGTGATCTACGGCTGGATCATCCCGGTGTTTGCCGTCGGCACCCTCGACTCATCGAGCGAACGAGCCATGGCCCTGTGGACCGCGGTGATCGAACGGGTGCAGGCTGCCATCTTCGACCACAACGCTCAGGAGTTCCTCGAGCTGTAACGAAATTCGACGGCAGCTACAGGCCGCCGGTTACGTGGAGGATCTGGCCGGTGATCCAGGCTGCGGCTGGCGAGGCGAGAAACACCACGGCACCGCCGATGTCTCGGTCGTTGCCGATGCGGCCGAGCGGTATTCGCATGGTGCGGTCGATCATCTCCTTGCGCTCACCCTCGTAGCCGACGCTCTCGACAAAATTCTGGGTGAGAACGGGGCCGGGAGAAACGGCATTGACGCGAACATTGGGCGCCAGCTCCACCGACAGGGTGCGGGTCAACGAATTCACCGCGGCCTTCGACGCGCCGTAGGGGCCGTTCTTTAGCTGCGGACCGTTGGCGGAGTTCGACGAGATGTTGACGATGGCGCCCGACCCGTCGAGGTGTTCAGCGGCCACCACACATCCCTTCCACACCGCCTTCAGGTTGAGGTCGAGCTGGGCATCCCAGCGATCGTCCGGAGTGCGGGTGAGGTACCGGGGCGTGGCGTCGGGCAGGCCGCCGGCATTGTTCACCCACAGATCGATCCCGCCGAGTTGATCGGTGGCGGCCTGGCCCAGGGCCTCGAGCTGACCCTCACCCGTAACGTCGGCGGCATGAGCCAACCCCTGCCGCCCGAGGCCGGTGATCTCCGAGGCGACCGCATCGATGTCGGCCTGAGATCGGGCGCTCACCATCACATCGGCGCCGGCCTCGGCCAAACAAAGAGCGATGCCGCGACCGATGCCCTTGCCTCCGCCGGTCACCACCGCTCGAACCCCATCGAGAGCAAAGTCGTCAAGAATCGTCATGGTGAAATGCACTTCTCTCTGGGTTGTTTGTTGCCGACTCCAGCCAGCGGCCAAGCCAACCTTAGGCAGGGGTGGCATCATCATGTGGAGTAGCCGATCAGGGGGATTGGCATCATCACGAGGGGGTATGCATGATTCCGGCACAAATCGCCGACATCTCAGCGGACTGGCTCAACCAACGCCTGGGTGACGGTTTTGGCACCATCACCGAAGCCACCGTGGCCAACATCGGCGAAGGGGTGGGGATCCTTGGCGAAGTCGGTCGGATATCGCTCACCTATGCCGACGGCGAAAGCGGCCCGGCCTCCCTGATCGCCAAGTGCCAGTCGCAGCACGAGGAGAACATCTTCCTGGCTCAGATGATGGGCTTTTATGTGCGCGAGGTCAGCTTCTACCAACAACTGGCCGCCACGCTCGATCTGCGGGTTCCCAGCTGCCATATCGCCGACATGGCTGACGGCGGGGTGCCGTTTGTGCTGGTGCTCGAAGATATCGAGGACGCCAGGATGATCGATCAGATCGAGGGTGCCAGCCTCGAGGAGACGCTGGCCATCGCCGACATGGTCGCGGCGCTGCATGCCTCCTACTGGAACAACGACGCCCTCTTTGGTCTCGATTGGTTGCCGCCGATGAACAACGATCTGTACAAGGGGGCGAGCGGGCTGGTCGATGCCAACTGGGATGACTTCGTTGGGAAGTGGAGCGACAAGGTCGACGCCGGGGTGCTCGCGGCCTGCGATCAGCTGCGGCCCCGATATGCGGCCATGCTCGACTGGTGGATCGACGCCAGCCCACCGACCCTTGCCCACACCGACTGCCGGGCCGAAAACTACCTCTTCGGAACCGGTGCCAACGCCGGTGAGGTCACCATGCTCGACTTTCAACTCGCCACTCGCCACGTCGGTGTCTACGACATCGCCAACTTCCTCGGCATGTCGGTGAGCGTCGAGAACCGCCAGGCGTGGCAGGACGAAGTGCTGACCCACTACCACCAGGCGCTGGTGGCCCGTGGCGTGACCGGATACGACTTCGACCAGTGCGTCCGCGACTACCGCTACTGCCTGATGCACCAGGCCTTCGCCAACATCGCGGTGTCCAACATCGACCCCGGTAACGAGCGGGGCCGCACCCTCCTCGACGCGTTTATCACCCGGGTCTTTTCGGCCGCGGCCGACAACAACTCGGTCGAGCTGCTGGGCGAGTCCTTCTAGTGACGGCCCCCGGCCCAACCGAGGCCCACGAGATTGAGGCCATCAAAGCGTTGAAGGCCCGCTACTTCCGCACCCTCGACCAACAGGACTGGGAAGCCCACGCCGAGGTCTTTACCCCAGATGTCCAGATCGACGTCCGTGACGATGCCGGCGCCGACGCCACCTACGGCGGGACGGAAGAGTACCTGGCCATGTTGCGGCCGTTCCTGGAAGGCGCGCTGACCGTGCATCACGGTCACACTCCCGAGATCGAGCTGGTCGACCCTGATACCGCCACCGGCATCTGGGCCATGGAGGACCACATCTGGTTTCCGGAGGCCACCGGCTTCGGCAAGCTCTGGGGTTCGGGTTGGTATGAAGAGCAGTACCGGCGTGGGAACGGCGAGTGGCGAATCGCCAGCATGCGCCTCCGCCGCCAACGGGTAGAGATGGGCGGCAGCCAGATCTTTCCCAGACTGACCTAGCAGACCTAGCCAGCTACTCGAACCAAAAGAGCACCACATGACCAAAGACCCCACACCGTTTCCGTTCTCGCCCGACTTGTTGGCCGGCCGCAAGGCCCTCGTCACCGGTGGGGGAACCGGGCTCGGGCGAGCCATCGCCTCCGGGCTGGCCCAAGCCGGCGCCGATGTGGTGATCGCCGCCCGCGGAGAGGATGTGGTGTCGGCGGCGGCCGCCGAGTTGTCGGCGGAGACCGGCGGCAACGTCACCCATGACCTGGTCGACATTCGCAACCTCGAAACCGTTGAAGCGCTCGCTGGGCGACATGGCGATGTTGACATCTTGGTGAACAACGCCGGTGGCCAGTTCCCCCAGAAGGCCCGGGACTACAGCCCGAACGGTTGGCGGTCGGTGATCGACCTGAACCTCAACGGCACCTGGAACATGACCCAAACCTTCGGCAACCAGATGCTCGACGGCGACGGCGGATCGATCTGTCAGATCATCGCCATTGTTGGACGGGGTATGCCGGGCATTGCCCATTCCGGTGCGGCGCGGGCCGGCGTGGCCGAGCTGTCGCGTACCCTCGCCTTCGAATGGGGACCGAAGGTGCGAATCAACTGCGTCGCCCCCGGCGCCTTCCACACCGACGGTTGGGAGGCGACCTACGACCCGAAGGTGGGCCAGAACTTCACCGGCGTACCACTGCCGCATCCGGGTCGGCCATCCGACATCGCCAACGCCACCGTCTTTATGGTGTCGCCGGCGGCGGCGTATGTGACCGGAGAGGTGTTGTACGTCGACGGTGGCCACGTGCTCCAAGGGCCGATTTCCGCTCTACCCAAAGGCAGCTATCCGGAGCGTGACGAACAACCATCCGGGCGATAGCTGCGTCCCGACGCTGCGGTTGCGCGTTGTTCCGACGACCCGATCTCGGTTGGTGACATAAGCTGAGAATGTCGTTCGGAGTTCGTTGGCCGTATCCACGGTTAGGGGTTCGTTCGGCGGTGTCGGAGAACGAGCCGGTTGAGCCGGCGCCGCACCATCTGCAGCTGGGGGGCTAGCAACATGGAAGAAACCTGGATCACCGACTGGACGCCGAGCGAGAAGTTTCCGCTCTATACCCGGGCCAACGCCGGCGAGATCCTGCCGAAGCCGTGCAGCCCGCTGGGCTGGGATCTGGTGTGGGGGAGTGGCGGCGTGGCCCATGGGTGGGCCGACGGTTGTCATCGATTCGGCACCTTCACCCCCGACGAGTCGAACCCGGACGAACCCGACTTCGTGGGTTGTTTCGGCGGGTACCTTTACCTGAACGCATCGATGATCCGACTCGTCGGTGTGCGTAGCCCAGGGATGTCGGCCGAGGCCATGGACGCCGCCTTCCTTGGCGACCATCCCGACGTTCCGCCGTATGTGCCGAGCGAAGGGGATGAGCGCCCGGAACTCGAGCCCCAGATCGAAGCGACGATGGGCGGTTTCATGACCGCCACCGAGCCGCCGCCCGAGCTCGACGAGGATCGTGCCGCGATGATCGCCATCGCTGAAGGTCGCCTTGATCTCGCGGCGGCAACCGAAGCCGAGTTGGTGGAGCGTGCTCGCTCGATGCTGCCCCACATCCGGGCCTTCTTCGAGCGCTATTACATCTACGGCACCGCCTCGGCTATCGGGCCCGGCGTGCTCGGCGAAGTGACCGCCGCCATCGATCCCACCTTGCCCGGGCGCCTTATTTCCGGGTTGGGCAACATCGACTCGGCCCCGCCCGCCCATGCGATCTGGGCGCTCAGCCGCACCGTGAGGGGCTCCGAAGCTTTGAGTGGGGCGTTCGACGCCGGTCTCGATGGCATCGAGACCCGGTTGGCCGACACCGACGGTGGACCCGCTTTCCTCGACGCACTCGCAGCCTTTCAAAGCGATCATGGAGCCCGGGGACCGGGTGAGTGGGATGCCGCCAACCCCACCTGGGGCATCGATGCCGGTCCGGTCCTGGTTGCCGTCGATCGCATGCGGTTCGCCGACGATGAGCTCAGCCCCGAGAAGCGCGCCGCGGCCGCAGTAGCGGACCGCGAAGCCGGCGAAGCCCAGGCCCGGGCTGCGCTCGAGGGCAACGAGGAGGCTCTTGGAGCCCTAGAACTTGGTCTGCGGGTGGCCAAGCTGTTGGTGCCGACCCGTGAGCGGACCAAGCTGACCCAGATGATGGCGGTGCACGAGGTGCGGTTGCCGATGTACGAACTGGGTAACCGGATGGTCGAGCGGGGTGTGCTCGACAGCGCCCGTCAGGTCTTCCTGTTGCGGAATGCCGAACTCGATGCGTTTGTGGCCAACCCGGAGTCGTTCGCCGACACCATCCGCCAACGCGAAACCGACTTCGCTGCACTGGCTGAGCTCGACGAGCCGTTCATCATCAACGGCGAGGTGGCGCCGCTCTCGGAGTGGCCCAAGAGCTCGGTGCAGTCGGAACCGGTAAGCGTCGGCGACGAACTCGCCGGCCTTGGCGGCGCTCCCGGTCAGGCCACCGGCCGGGCCCGCGTGATCACTGATCCCAGCGATGCCCGTGGCCTCGAGCCCGGCGAGATCTTGGTGGCGCCGCTCACCGACCCGTCTTGGACGCCGCTCTTTATGCCGGCCGCCGGCGTAGTCGTTGAGGTAGGTGCGCCACTGAGTCACTCGGTGATCGTGAGTCGCGAGTTCGGTGTGCCCTGTGCCGTCGGAGTCTTTCAAGCGGCACAGCGCATCCCCGACGGTGCGCTGATCAGCGTGGACGGCAGCAGTGGTGTGGTCACCATCCTCGAACTGCCGACCTGACCGGATCCGCTTAGAAGGACACCCGCTTGGTGTAGCCGCCGTCGATCACCACGTTTTCGCCGGTGATCCACGACGCCGCCGGACTCACCAGGAAGGCGACGGCGTTGGCCACCTCATCGGCGGTGCCAAGCCGACCGCTCGGATGGGTCGCAAGAGCCGACTCGTACATCTCGGGCACCGCCTCCTTCACCTGAGCCCAGGCGCCGCCGTCGACCCAGATCGGGCCGGGTGACACCACGTTGGCCCGAATGCCCTTGGCGCCCAGCGATTGGGAGTAGCCCGCAATCAAGTTGATCAGCCCGGCTTTCAGCACGTTGTAGCTGCCCATACCGTTGCCAAAGTTTTCAATGGCGGCGGTGGTGGAGATGGCCATGATGGCGGCGGCGTCAGAGGCTTCGAGATGCTCCATGGCGGCATCCACCATGCGAACGCAGCCGAGGATGTCGACATCGAGGGTCTTTTGAAACGCCTCGGCCGAGGTGCGACCGCTGCCACCACCGCTAGCGTTCGAGATCACAATGTCGATTCCGCCCAGCTCGCGGCCGGCCTCAGCCACCCATGCGGTCAGGGCGTCACCATCGGCCACATCCACCACCGACCCATGCACCGTTCCCCGGCTCGACATTTCGGCGACCGCGGAGTCGAGGTCTTCCTGGCCGCGGGCCGAGATGGCGACCGAGGCACCTTCGGCGAGCAGGCGCTCGGCGATGGCGCGGCCGATGCCCCTGCTGCCTCCGGTAATCAGTGCCGACTTGCCGTCGAGTCCGAGATCCATGCCTGTTGCTCCTACTGTTGAGTGCTGCCTGCGGTGGCCAGATAGTAGTGCTGCGGCGCCGAGCACGAAGCCGAACTGGCTACGGTGTCCCGCCGACCGGCGCTGCGGCTGCTGGAATCTCGCAGCTGAGGTCGGTATCGAGGCTCACGGTTACGGCTCGGTTGCGGTTGGGTCCGGCACACCACGAGGCAAAAGCGGCCGAGTACAGCCCGCCGCCGCCAGCCACCATCACCAGTACATCCTCAGGATCGCGGAAGCAGCGGTAGCTCTTGTCGGCAACCGGTGGAGCCATCCAGCTAGCCGTGGCTTCGAGGTCGCGGCCGCTTACCACGGCTCGCTCGTGCACCGCAGCGGCGATCGACTCACGAGTATGGCCCGCAGCGGCCAACACATCAGCATGTTCATGGTTGAGGGCCAGCACCGCTTGGCCACCCCGCAAGGCCACGTTGTTGGTGATCGGACTGGCAAAGGCCAGGGCGAACGAGGTGAGCATGCGGTCGGCACTCGAAGGATCGTCGGCATCGACATTGATCATGATCGAGCTGGGTGCATCAGCGCC
>CALAML010000183.1 GCA_937925845.1 uncultured Acidimicrobiales bacterium
AAGCTTGACTACCTCTGCTCCCGTCTCAGCGACGAGGGCGTTCCCGGACTGCGAGGCGGCAAAGGCGTCGAGGCATCGGAGCGGCGCTCCAACCTGGTCGACCATGCCATCCGCAACGGGCTGATCTCGCTTCGCGACCTCGACCTTCTCGAGGACACCGAAGGCTGACCGAGCCGGGAGTCTGTTACTCAGAGTCGGTTAGTCAGTCGACTCCGGCATCGGCCCCACATCGGCGACCAGTACCGTCGCGTCGTCGCCGGTGCCCGCGGCCCACGCAGCATCAATCACCCGATCGGCGGCACCGGAAAGCGCACCATCGAGCACGGCGGTGAGGTGATGGCTCTCCAATACGCTGTGCACGCCATCGCTGCAGAGGAGCACCCGATCGCCAAGCTCGGCCGGAAACGACATCAGGTACGGCTCGGCCTCAGGCGAACGTCCGCCGATGCTTCGGCTCAGCACGCCAGCCAAGCGGCGACCCATGTCGGAGTTGGCAGCCACGTCGTGATGCAACTCCGAGAGCACGGTGTGGTCTTCGCTCAGCTGGGAGAGTTGACCGTGCCGCAACAAGTACAGGCGGCTGTCGCCGACATGGGCCAGATGGAGCTGGTCGTCGAAGAAGAGCAGCCCGGTCAGGGTGCAGGCGGCACCAGCCCGTGCCGTGGCCGACGCCATCTCACGAACGGCAGCATCGGCGGCGCCGACCGCGGAACACAGCAGGCCGCCGACCTCAGACGGATCCAACGCCGCCACCCGGTCGGTCCATTGCGGTGACGGGAACCCAGGATCGTCACTCGAAGGCTTACCTACCGCATCGGCAAAGGCATGCAGAGCAGCCGCAGCGGCATCGGCACCACCGGCGGCACCGCCCATACCGTCGGCCAGGGCGAGGAGCGGCGGCGAACAAACGACGCGATCCTGGTTCTCGTCACGTCGCGGCCCTTGGCGAGATGCCAAACTGGTGCCTACAACTGCAAGTTCGGGATCAGCGCGCCCGACGAAGCTCATGAGGAAAGGTTCGCTGGAATCGTGCAATTTGTCATTCGGGAGAGCTCCCTATGTACCTCGACCCATCGCCGGTGTACACATGATTGGAGACATTCTTACACAGTAAGGAACCCCGAAGTTCCGGGGATGTCGGAGCAAATCGTTGAACAGTACTGGTCCAGTTGTAACAGCGCGACGTTATAAGTGCGTCCAACTGGACCAACCGAATGGGCGAACTGCCCAAACCCGCAAGCGAACCGATCGAAATCATGAACCTGCCGATTGATCACGACAACATTCCAGGGATAACCGATCTCACCGAGATCGGCCGTGGCGGCTTTGGTGTGGTTTACCGCGCCCAGGAAGAGGATCTTGGTCGGACGGTGGCGGTGAAGGTGCTCACCGGAAACTTCGACGAGAAGGCCCGGTCGCGTTTCGACCGCGAGCGCCGCGCCATGGGCACGCTCTCGGGTCATCCAAACATCGTCCACGTCTATCGCAGCGGCTACACCCCCGACGGCACCGCCTATATCGTGATGGAGTTTCACCAGGCCGGCTCCTGTGCCGACCTGCTCAACCAGCACGGCCCGATGCCCTGGCGGCGGGCAGTGGAGTTCGCGGTTGCCCTGTGCGGCGCGGTTGAGACCGCCCACCGAGCCGGGGTTCTGCATCGCGATATCAAACCTGGCAACGTCTTGATGTCGCGTTTGCATCAACCGAAGCTGGCCGACTTCGGTATTGCCCGCATCCATGACCAGCCCGAGACCCGCACCGGATCCGTGACCGCAAGCGTGGCCCACGCCGCCCCCGAAGTACTCGACGGCCAGCGGGCCCACCCCGGTACCGACGTCTACTCGCTGGCCTCGACCATCTACGAACTAGTCGCCGGGGCCCCAGCATTCACCCGACCCACTGACGAGTCGATCGTGCCCTTGATCGCCCGCATCGCTCGCGATCCACTGCCGAACCTGAGCGACAACGTTCTGCCCGAACCGGTCTTTGCTGTGCTGAGTCAAGCCATGGAGAAGGACGCGGCCAAGCGCTATCGCACCGCGGAAGAGTTCGGCCGAGCCCTCGCCGGAGTCCAGGGTCGACTGGGCCTCGGCCAGACACCGATGATGATCGAGGGCGAAGCGGCCATCGTCGCCCCACCTCGGAGCGGCAACACGACCCGGTCCGTGATCGCCAATGCATCCAGCCCCACGCCGGTAGCTGCCTCGGCACCGACCGACTCGGGCCCGATCGCTGGACCGGTGCCCCTTACCGGGGCCACCCCCAACCCGGGCCTCGATGTCTCCGGGCCATCGACCGCCGGCTTCGCCGCTCCAGGCCTGGTGGGAGCCGCAAGCCCACCGGCACAGCCGCCAAACGCCGCGGTGAGTGCTCCGCTGCCGGGACACCCGGCCCCGGCACCAAAGAAGAGCAACACCCCCTACCTCATTGCCGCGCTGGCTATCGCCAGCCTCTTCGGCATCGGCGCCCTCATCGGCTGGGGGCTCAGCCGCGACGGTGGCGGCTCGGAGCGCACCGACGGGCCAAGAACCTCCAGCAGTACGAGTTCGTCCTCGACAAGTTCCTCTTCTTCAACCAGTTCTTCTACGACTAGCTCGTCGACCACCTCATCAACCACCACGTCTAGCGTTCCTGATGAGACCGAGGGCGAGCTGCTCGGCGCGGTCGAGGCCCTGAACGACATCGGCAACCTCGGCAAGCTGAGGGACTACGACGCCTACGACACCGTCACCGACGACAGCGGCGTTATCACTATCGACATCCCGACCGATTGGACCACCCGAGACACCGCAGCCGATCCGGCGACGGGAAACCCGTTCCTGTTGGCCACCACCGATCGCGACGGCCTGATCGGCTCCTACGAAACCGGGGGCGTGCAGGTAACCGTGGGCGGGTTCAACGAACCGCAAGTCATCTTCGAGGCGATCAATGAGGAATGCCTCGAGAACGTCGAGCAGCCAGTTGGCGAGGGGATACGCCCGGATGACGAGGCCGGAGTCGTTCGCCTGTACGCCTTTTGCCCCAACGCCAACGCGGTGGTGCAGCACACCGTCATCCACGACATCGACGAAACGTGGACCGCTATTGTCTCGGTGCAGTCCGTAACCGAACTCGACGTCTCGGCCAGCGGTCGCCTCATTACCAGCCTGGAGATCAACCCCGGATGAGCGAAGCAAACCCGCCAACCAACCTGGGAGACCTCACTCCCCAACTGATCGACACCGACGTGTGGACCGACGAGATGGTCGCCGGCGCTGGCATCCCGATGTACGACGTCCCGTTCGTGACCGTCGGCGGTGGCCTGGGCAGCTTCGCCATGACCGACACCCTCCGGATCGCTGGCCTACCCACGAGCGCCATCAAGGTGATTGCCGGCATCGACCGACCGGAACAGACCTACCGCTACCTGGCGGAGAACAGCCAAATCCCAGCCCACGAACGACTGCGGTCGGACTCGTCATCCACGATCGACAACATCTGGGGCTTCCCCAGCTACGCCGTTCGCGAATCGTTCTCCAAGCCCGGAGTGGCGGCCAAGTTCCGTCCCCTGCTTCAGGTTTTTGTGGAGCCCGTTTTCGACGACTTCTACACCCCCCAGGCGGGCCAGGTGTACGAATCGGTCGAAGCCGAAGCAGCCCGCATCGGGTGGCACACGATGATGACGCGAGGCATCGTGCGGATGGTGCGCAAGCGCAACGGCGGCGGCTACTTCGTGATGATGACGCCGCCCGAAGGAACGTCGGCCACCAAACGAATCGCCTACCGCACCCGCTTCGTGCACATCGCTGTGGGCTACCCCGGCGTCCGATTCCTCAAGGATCTGCAGGACTACCGCCAGACCTATCGGGACTTCAACCGGGTCGTGAACGCCTACGAACCCCACGACTACGTCTACAAAGAACTCCTGCGCCGACCCAGCACTGTTCTGGTTCGCGGCAGCGGCATCGTGGCGTCGCGAATTCTCCAACGGCTGATCAGCGACCGCGATGAGCGTGGCGCCCAAACCACCGTCCTGCACCTGTTCCGCAACTACGTGAGTGGCCCCCAGGGCGACAAAGCCACCTTCCGGCGGGCGGGCTCGAACGGCTTCGCCTACCAGGGCTTCAATTTCCCCAAGTCTTCCTGGGGCGGCCAGCTCAAGGATCGCCTCGAATCGCTCAGCGGCCCCGACCGGGCCGAACTCCTCAAAGACCTCGGCGGCACCAACACCCCCAAGCGACGCGACTGGCAAGAGCAACTCACCCGCGGCATGGCCCAGGGCTTCTACCGCCAGCACGTCGGCCAGGTAACCGAAGTGCGCCCCGGCCCGGGCCAAACCATCGCCACCAGTGTTATCGACCCCAACAGCCAGCCCTACCAGCTCGATGCCAACTTCATCATCGACGCCACCGGGCTCGAGTCCGACATCGGCGAACACCGACTGCTCAAGGACCTGCTCGACCACACCGGCGCCCAGCGCAACCACAACGGTCGCCTCGACGTGGACCGTACCTTCGAGCTGGTCGGATCCCGCAACGACGACGGCCGGATCTATGCCTCGGGCAGCGCCACCCTCGGCGGCTACTACGCGGGCGTCGACTCGTTCCTGGGACTGCAATACGCGGCCCTGACCATCGCCGATGACCTGGCCGGCGCCGGCTTCGGCGAAAAGATCGGCCTGCGCCGCTCGATCAGCGAATGGTGGAAGTGGATGCGCCACCAACCGGTCGCCGACTCCGCTCCAGTGGCCCAGCCCGGCGCCCCCGGCACCATCGCCGGCACCGGACACAGTGCCTTCCCCGGAGGAGTGAGCGCATGACCCCGACCCTGACCGGACGCATTCAAACCCGACTCGCCCTCCTGGCCACCATCGGCCTGGCGTGGACCATCCTTGTCACCCCGGTGCTGCCAGCGGGCGGAGCCGGAATCGGCGACGTCTACCGAGCCACCCTCCTCGCACTCCTTGTGGTTGCCATCTTTGGTGTGGTGTGGGAACTCATCTACCACGCACTCCAGCAACTGCGATGGGAAAAAGACTGGCCCATCATGATCGGGTTCTTCCAGGGCATTCCCGAGTTCTTCACCACGCGAGCCATCGTGCATGGTTTTCTCGACCCCAACCCTCCGGAACTGGCCTTCATTCTCCACTTCTTCAGTACCTGGATCCTGGTGTGGATCGTGGCCAACGGACCGCTGCGGGTCCTGTCCCTGCGTTGGCGATACAAGGGTGGTCGACTCCTGTGACCCAGGTGTCTGGCCGAGCCAATTCACCCGGTGTTTCCGACCTGGATTTTCTTAACGCGGCCCGCGATAACCGTGACCGCACCGCCAAGTCGAGGATGCGAGCGGCGACCGGAGTGTCGGTCGCGGTCACGGTTTGCTGGGCGGTATACGTGACCGCATCGGGCCAGTGGGACCGAGTCGCCGACCGATGGGCCGCCGCCCTCACCATGATCTTTGGCAGCTTTGTCGCCGGCTCCACGCCCCAAGGTGGCGGCGCCGTTGCCTTCCCGGTGTTCACCAAGCTGCTGAAAATCCCGACCGAAGTGGCACGAACCTTCTCCCTCTCGATCCAAACCATCGGCATGGGCGCAGCGACGGCATCGATCCTCATCACCCGGCGACGGGTCGAATGGCGGGCGATCGCCATCGGTGTGCCGCCAGCCATCGTCGCCTTTATCGCCGCGGTCTACCTCCTCGGCGATGGCGACACCACCTTCTGGCCCGCGACCGTGCCCGGTCCTTACGTCAAGGTCACGTTCACGCTGGTGTTAGCCGCCATGGCCTGGGTCGTGCTGCTCGGTCAGCGAATTCCGGTACGACTGGTGGGCGAAGCTCTACCCGATCTCAACCGTCGCCTGATGGTGGCCCTGGTCCTCAGCGGAATCCTCGGCGGCACCGCAGCCGCCCTGGTTGGCTCCGGCGCCGACGTCTTCGCCTACCTCTTTGTTGTGGTGCTCTTCGGCATCGACCCGAAAGTCGGCGTGCCCACCAGCGTTGTGGCCATGACCTGTATCTCGGTGGTCGGTTTCATCCTCCTGGGCCTGGTCGATGGGCAACTGGCAACCACCCTCAACGCTGCCGGAGACACCGTGATCGAAGTGGGCGGACAACGAACGAACCTGCGCGCCGACCGTCACGACCTCTTCGGCCTCTGGCTCGCGTCGGTCCCGGTTGTGGCGTGGGGAGCACCTCTTGGCTCGCTGGTCGCAAGCCGGCTCAGCGCCCGCCAACTCGTCACCTTCGTGATCAGCCTGGCCCTGCTCGAAGTCCTCAGCACAGCAATCTTCCTCGAAGAACTCCGCACCTCGCTGCCGCTGGCCACCTTCGCCATCGTCGGGCTGATCGTGTCGCTCGGTGGACTTACCGTGCTCGCCCGCAACCGACAGCGACTCTTTGGTCTGCCCGGCGTCGCCGGAGGCACCACACTGGTGCGAAACCGCCTCGACATCACTGACACCTACACCGAAGCCCTCGACTCGACGGATAAATCATGAGTACCAAAATGCAAGGCATCGCCGACTACGAGTTCATCCGCCCACTCGGCGACGGCAACCACGGCTCCTTCTGGCTGGCCAAACCGCCAGCCCGACTCGGGCTTAGCGGAACCGGCGCCGACGGCGAGAGTGAAACCCTCGTAGCGGTGAAGACCCTGGCCGAATGGGCCAACGACGCGGCATTCTCCCGAATGGCCAACGAACTCAAGCTGTACGCCTCGGTCGACTCCCCCTACCTGGTGGAGCTCTACGACGCTGGCCAGCAAGACGGAGTGCTCTACTACGCCGGCGAGTACTTCCCCGATGGCAGCCTCGGCCAGCCGTCGCGGCCACTGAACCGCCAGGAAGTGCTCTTCGCGGTGGCCGACGCCGCCGACGCTGCCCATGCGCTTCACGAGGTTGGCGTAGCCCATCGCGACATCAAGCCCGGCAACATCATGGTTACCTCCACCGGAGCCAAGCTCGGCGATCTCGGCCTGGCCCAAATACTCAACCCGGGCCAGACCGTCACCGGAATCGGGCCGGTCGGAACCATCGCCTACCTGGCTCCCGAGATCATCCGCGGCGAAGCGGCAACCCGGGCCACCGACATCTGGGCGCTGGGAGCCACCCTGCACCAGGCACTCACCGGACGACTGATCTTCCCCGACGTTCCGGAATCGTCGTTGCTCGATGCGCTTCGCCATGTCCTGCACCGCGAACCAACGCTCGCCGAACCATTAAGTGTGGGCGAGACCGACATCATCACCACCGCTCTCGCCGCCGAAGCCGCCGATCGCCACCCCACATCAGCGGCGCTGGCCTCCGACATTCGCGACGAGGCCCAACGCCAACTCGACGCTATCGCCCATCAGGTGACCAACCCTGGGCTGGATCCCGGCTCCAGCGACAGCCAACCGAACGACGCCAACGACGCGAACGAGGACAAGTAATGCAGTTCAGCGACTTTCGCACCGTTGTTGGGGCGAGCCCCAGCGACACCCGAACCGGCCTGGTTCTGCGCTGGCCTATCGCCGCCGCTCTCGTCGAGACCGAGAACGCCGAGGCGCTCGAAGAACTCGTGGCTCTTCTGCATGAAGAGGTACCGCCCCAAGCCGTCGCCGCCGCCTGTCGGACCGCGGCGAGCCATCCCGATGTGTCGGCGCTGATCGCCATCGTAGAAGCCCCGGGCGGACCCTGGGTGCTGCTGCATGGCAACGTAGAGCTGCACACCCAAGGCGAAACCCTTCAGGGAGCAACCGACCCCGGCGAACGGCAACTCACCGCCACACAAAGCGCCGTCCACCTCTCCTTGAGCCAACCGGCCACCGACGCAGCACCCCTCGGCGCCGCCCTGGGCCTGGCTTCCGACGCCGACCCAACCCCGAGCTCCAACGTCGCCGCGTCGCTGATCGGCCTGGTCGATCTCCAAGCCGGCACCGTCTTCTCCAGCACACTGTCACTGCTACCGATGGAGCGGCGGGTGCAGGCTCCACCGCCGCTCACCCCGCCGGTCGCCGAATCGCCTGAGGCCGCGGCCGCACCCGACGCTTTCGACTCCGGAGCCTTCGACTTTGTCGACCTCCGACATCTCGGGCCCCCCACCGACGTCAAACCCCTCGCCATCGCCACCACCGCAGTACCCGAACCCGCAGAGGTCGAGGCCGACCCGAACAACGCCCTGGTCCGAGGCATCGTCTGCTCCCGAGACCACTTCAACGATCCCCGCGCCGCCTTCTGCATGGTGTGTGGCATCTCGATGGTGCACGTCACCCACAACCTGGTCGAAGGAGTACGGCCCACCCTCGGATTCCTGGTATTCGACGACGGCTCGACCTTCACCCTCGACCGCTCCTACGTGCTCGGCCGAGAACCCGGCCAACCCGCCGAACCCGGCATGGATGGCCTCCTCGTTCCCGACCCGGAACGTCAATCGGTATCGCGGCGCCACGCCGAGATCCGTCTCGACGGCTGGTTCGTCAACCTGATCGACCTCGGATCCACCAACGGATCCTTCACCTGGAGCGACACCACCCAATCGTGGCAATCACTCCCAGCCCACCAACCCATCAGCCTCTCCCCCGGCGTAACCGTCGCCCTCGGTCGCCGAACCTTTATCTTCGAAAGCGTGCATAGGATCTAGCGGTTGTTGTGGCTGAAATGCATGTAGTCGAGGGCTGAGGTCCAGTTGCCGCCCCAGCCCCAGCCGATTTCGTCGAAGGCTTCTACTACCTGATCGGTGCCGGTGATGATGCCCGGCGCGTCACGCTCGCGGTCGAGGTAGGCCTCGGCCAGTTGTGGGATCAGCAGTCTTCCCTTGATGTAGGGGTTCTGGAACGGGTTGATGTCGATAGCGAGGCCGAAGGCGTGCTCGGACCAGTGGCTACCCACGGTTGAACTCCGACACACAAAGCTGGTGGTGATGTTTTGATCACCCGTCGGCTCGGAGTCGGTCAACTCGAAGCCGACCACCCGCATCTCTTCGATCGGATAGCGGACGTCATAAAGCTTGCGAAACACCGTCACCATGTCGACGGCTACCTCGGCGTGAACAATCAACTCGCCGGTATGCACACCGCCATCAAAGCCCCAGTGCGAGAGCGTGATGTAGCGCAGGTCCTCAAGTCCGACCGGACAGCGACTTCGCCACGTAGAGCGTTCGGCAACGTCGTCGGAAACCTCGTCGATCGTAAAGACAAACTCGCCGTTCTCCGGGGGAGGTAACACATCAACGGTGCGGATCTCTCGATTCACCAACTCCTCGGGCGTCTCGTAGAAGTCACCCTCGCGGGATCGGTCTTCAAGGAGGATCTCGCCCAACCACTCCGGCGGAGCATAGGGACCGTGGTCATGATCATGGTCGCCGCCATCGGCACCATCGCCATCGTCATCCGTGACGAGATCGCCGAGAAAACGCGCTGACTGCTCCAGCAACTCCTCGAGACCAACATCGTTGAGCGCCGTGATTTCGGCGTCGGTCAGCAGAGCCGCCGCCACTTCGCCGGCCCCACCACCCGCGCTGGGTTGAGTCCCAGACGGAGTCGAAGTTACGGCCGCAGCGAACTGCGGCGAAGATGTTGAGGTGCCCTGCCCAGCGATGCTCAAGAGCACAACTGATGCCAAAGCAATTCCAGCCAATCGAAGTAGCACGCCATGAATCTAGTCACGCTCGGTGGCAATATGCCAATTACGTTACGAACGTCACGCGTTTGTTCGAGAAGACCTACCCACTCGAACGGGCTTGGAATGGCGTCAGATTGTTAGTGCGGAACGAATTCCGTTCAGCACGCGCTCCTCATCCGGAGACACTTCAACCCCGCCAATCCCCAGAAATCCGCCTTCGCGGGCGCTTCGGGCTACCTCGGTAGCGATGGTGATCAACCAGTCCCGATACTGCGCCGCCTCTTCGGCGGTCGAGTGCTGCCGGAGCGCCGCTGACACAGTCTCGCAATCTTTGAACAACTGCTCCTGAAGCTGCTCCTGGCTCTCGATGCCCAGCGACTCCAACCGCTTTTGGCTGGCCTCCTTCAACGCGGCAACCTCATCGCGGGCGGCGTCGCGATCGTCGACGTTCGGAAGGCACTTCTGAATCAGAGCGTTGTCGGGGAAGTCCTCGCTGGCGGCCAGGTACTCGCGGTTGCTGGTAAGCATCTCGCGAAGACCATCAGCCGCGCTGCTCTTGGCCGAGAAGGCGACCGTGGAGCCGACCATCGCCGGCAACATATGCAACAGGAACTGCTCGTCGGACGAAAAGTTGTCGAGGGCCATAAGTTCAGGGTACTGCCTGGCCAACCTTGGATCGCGCCCGGGACGCGGCTGACCCCGCCGCAGTGGCGGGGTCAGCTCAGTTCTGATTGCTGGGCCGACCGGTTCGGTCGGCGACCGGCTTTAGGGGATGCGCAGAACCTGACCGGGGTAGATCTCGTTCGGGTTCTTCAGCATCGGCTTGTTGGCCTCGAAGATCTTCGGGTACTTCGACGCGTCGCCGTAGTGAGCCTTGGCGATCTTGGAAAGGGTGTCGCCCTTCTTGACCGTGTACATGGTCGACTCTTTGGCGGCTGGACGCTTGCGGGCTGGAGCCTTCTTCTTGCCCGCAGCCATCTTGCGAGCGCCGCCAGCCTTCTTGGCCGGAGCCTTGATGGTCATCATGGAGTTGACCTTCGACACGCCCTGGACGTTACCGACGGCGAGGATGATCTTTTCCTTCATGGCCTGGGTGCCGACCTGACCCGAGATGTGGGCGATGCCGTCATCGAATCGGATGTCGAACTTGGCCGCCTTGAGGCCGAGGCTCTTGACGTAGTCCTCAAGCTCCTGGGACTTCTTGGCTTCAGCCTTGTGCTCCTTGAGGGCAGCAACCTCACGCTTCTCGCGTGCGGCGTCGGCTCGCTTCTCGGACGCCTCGCGGGCGGCGCGAGCCTTCTTTTCCTTAATCGCGGCGGCGGCCTCCCTGTCGTACTTGGCCTTGGCCGCTTTGGCCTTGGCGGCCTTGGCTTTATCGGCTTTTTCTTCCTTCGTGCTTTTGCCGATGCCTACTTTGGCGCCAGCGTTCTTAACGAAGTCGAATGCTCCCATTGATGGTCCCTCCTCGGGATATGTCCACATGTGTGGCGGACGATTGGGTGGCCCACATGGAGCGGACCCCTACTCGGATACATCTTGTTATAGCTCACCGTCGGCCAGTGTCGTTACTCCATGAGTGCTCTGCGTCAACAACACACTGCGTTCCGCTGTAGTGGCGACGCGTGCCTGACGGGCGCGACGACCGGCGCGACGACAATTTCATGACCGCTTTTGGAGGCGAGCCCACTCGTCGCGGAGGCCGACCGTTTCGTGAAACAGCATCGGCGTGTCGAGGTCGTGAGCGAAGTAGCCGAGCCGCTCAAACTGCACCCGGTCTCCCAAGGCCAACTCCCCCAGTGCCGGTTCAAGCTTGGCGTCGGTCATCACCGTCTTGGCATCGGGGTTAAACGAGTCGAGCGGGTCGGCATCGTCGGCGCCGGGATGGGCTTCGGTGAAGAGCCGGTCGTACTTGGCCACCGTCGCGTCGAGCGCGGTCTCGGCCGCAACCCAATGGATCGTCGACTTCACCTTGCGACCATCGGGAGCCTGGCCACCGGAAGTCTCCGGATCGTAGGTGCAGCGCACCTCGGTGACGTTGCCGTCAGCGTCGGTTTCAGCCCCGGTACAGGTAACGAAGTAGCCGTAACGCAACCGGACCTCACGGCCGGGCGTGAGCCGGTAGTACTTCGGTGGCGGGTCGAGCTTGAAGTCCTCACGCTCGATCCACAGCTCCCGGCCGAACGGCACGTCGCGGGTGCCCGCGTCCGGATCCTCCGGGTTATTGATGGCCTCGCGCATCTCGATCTGGCCTTCGGGATAGTTCTCGATCACCAGCTTCACCGGGTCGAGCACCGCCATCCGGCGCAGCGACGAGGCGTTGAGCTCGGTGCGCACAAACGACTCCAGCAACTCAATATCATGCACGCTGTTGGTTTTGGCCACTCCGATATGGCTACAAAACTCCCGAATGGCGGCGGGCGGATAGCCCCGGCGGCGCAGACCCCGAAGGGTTGGCATCCGAGCGTCATCCCAGCTGTCGACCAGCCCCCGCTCGACCAGCTCGGCCAGCTTTCGCTTCGACAACACCGTGTGGGTGAAGTTCAGGCGGGCGAACTCATACTGCTCCGGCTTCTCTCGGGGCAGCTCGAGATGATCGAGGCACCAATCGTAAAGCTCCCGATGGGCATCGAACTCCAACGTGCAGATCGAATGGGTCACCCCTTCGATGGCATCGCTCTGGCCATGGGCCCAGTCGTAGGTGGGATAGATGTTCCACTCGTCGCCGGTCCGAAAGTGATGGCTCCGACGAATGCGGTAGAGGACCGGATCCCGCATCTGCATGTTGTCGTGGTTCATGTCGATCTTGGCTCGCAACACCCGCGACCCATCTTCGAATTCGCCGGCCTTCATACCGGCGAACAACTCAAGGTTCTCCTCCACCGAGCGAGCGCGGTACTCGCTGTCGCGACCCGGCGTAGTAAACCCGCCCCGCATCTCGGAGATGGTGTCGGAATCCGAATCGTCGACATAGGCCAGGCCGGCTCGAATCAGATGCACGGCCCACTCATAGAGCTGCTCAAAGTAGTCCGAGGCAAACTTGGGCTCGTCGACGTTAAAGCCCAGCCAGGCAACATCGTCGAGGATGGCGGCAACGAAGTCCTCGTTCTCGGTATCGGGGTTGGTGTCGTCGAACCGAAGATTGCACACCCCGCCGAACTCCTCGGCCACACCGAAGTTCAAACAGATCGACTTGGCATGGCCCACATGCAGAAAGCCATTGGGCTCGGGGGGAAAGCGGGTCTGGACCCGACCGCCGAAGGTGCCGGCGTCGTTGTCGGCCACGATCTGGTCGCGAACAAAATCGGACTTGGCCTCAGCGGCATCATCGGCGGCGCCGGAGTTCGGACCGTTTTTCTTGGCGGGGTCTGCAGACATCATCATGAGCCTAACGGGGTGGGTTAGCGTAGGTGGGGTAGGTCGGAAGCGAATTGGGGCGGTAGTTTGTGGCGCTCCGGGAAAGGGCACCATGCCTGCAGTTGTCCCCGAAGGCGAAGTGATGTTCGGCATGCAGCTGCCGATCCAAACGCTTACCCGCACTCTGGTAGATCCCTGGGAAGACGATGCCAGCGTCGACGATCTGGTGACGGTGGCCCAGACCGCCGAGCGGTCGGGCATGGGTTTCGTCGGCGTCTGTGATCACATCGCCATCCCCCAGAACGACTACGCCAAGAACATGACCACCACCTGGTACGACACGGTGGCCACCCTGGCGTTCCTTGCCGCCCACACCAGCACCGTCAAGCTGTTGTCGGTGGTCTACATCGCCGCCTACCGACACCCGCTGGCCACCGCCAAGGCCTTCTCCACCATCGACCACCTCAGCGGTGGTCGGGCCATCCTCGGGGTTGGTGCCGGCCACGTCGAAGCCGAATTCGAAGCGCTTGGTGTGGACTACTCAAAGCGGGGGAAGCTTCTCGACGAAACCCTCGAGGCACTCACCGGGGCCTTCGACGACACGTACGTGAGCCACTCCGGCGAGTTCTTCAACTACGAAAACATGGGTGTGGGCCCCGCCCCCGACGCCGGAGACCTCACCATCTGGGTCGCCGGCGGTGGCGCTCCGGCCTATCGACGGGTGGGCCAGTACGCCAACGGGTTCATCCCGTTCGTGAACCCTCACGACGAATATCCCGAGATGATCAACACCATCAACCGCCACGCCGAAGCCGCCGGTCGTGGCGGCGAACGATTCGACATCGGCATCATGCCGCCGTGGATGTTTATCGGTGACCCGCCCGACGAAATCGGCATCCACATGATCAGCGGATCACCGGAGAAGATCGCCGAGGAGCTTCGCCGCGAACGAGACCTCGGAGCCAACGTTTTCCATCTCAAGTTCCGCGGCCGCTCACACGCCGAGTACCTCGAACAGATCGAACAGTTCGGCTCCGAGATCGCCCCGCTGGTCCGCCAGTAGGGACCTCTCTTACTCGCCTATTCAAACAGGCCGAGCTGGTCGCCGGGCAAGGGTTCGTGGGGGTCGGGCAACGGCTCCAGGTTTTCCACCAGCGCGTCAACCTCGTCGTGGAACTGGCGACAGAGATCAAGCGAGGCCACGTTGTCGGGGGTATGGACAAAGAAGATCGGACGCAGCCCGTCGCTGATCCAACCCGCGACAGTGGTGGCCCAGCGGGCCCAGTAAGCCGGGTTCGGAGCTGGATCGGTTTGGCCCACGAACCGCACCACCGGCTGGGTGGCGGTGGCGACGGCACGAACCGGCAGCTTCGGTTTGCGGTGAGTGGCCTCGACCTCTTCCGGAGTGAGCGACGGCCCATCAAAGAAGGCCCGGGTATCGATGATGATCCGGTCGGCGCCATATGAATGGAGCAAGTCGTTGAGCGCCCGCTCGTTGGCCGCTCCATCGCAGAAGTCGGGGTGGCGCACCTCCACACCCCAGAGCCGATCGGTGGGCAGCCGAGCGAGGAAAGCATCGAGCACTCCCAGATCCTGCGGGGCAAAGCTGGCCGGGAGCTGTATCGACGTGGGCCCCATCACCCCCAGCAGCGGCTCGAACCGCTCCAGGGCCTCAGCCAACTCGGCTTCGACGTTGCGCAGCTTGCGATCGTGGGTGATAGTGCGGGGCAGCTTAAAGAGAAACCGAAAGCCATCCGGCGCCTGCTCAGCCCAGCGCAGCACGGTCGACGGCGCCGGCAAGGCATAGAACGTGGTGTTGCCGTCAACGGCGTTACACCATCGGGCATAGGCATCAAGCTCGGCGCCAGTAGGAAGGTTGTCGGGAAAGTACC